>DIBR01000007.1:35806-44930 GCA_002415025.1 Spongiibacteraceae bacterium UBA5047 | reverse complement strand
TAGTTCTTGACGCCGATACCGCATTCAAAGCCGTTGCGTACTTCAGCAACGTCATCTTTGAAGCGACGTAGAGATTCCAGTTCGCCTTCGTAAATAACCACGTTGTCACGCAGTACGCGAATCGGGTTGTTGCGATAAACCGTACCCTCGATCACCATACAGCCGGCAATTGCACCCAGTTTTGGCGATTTGAACACGTCGCGAACCTGGGCAATACCCACGATTTCTTCGCGCATTTCCGGCGACAGCATGCCGGTCAAGGCCTGTTTAACGTCGTCGATAAGGTCATAGATAACACTGTAGTAGCGCAGGTCTACGCCTTCGTTCTCCGCCAGCTTACGCGCGGATACGTCTGCTCGAACGTTAAAGCCGAACATAACCGCACCGGCAGTGATCGCAAGGTTGATGTCGGTTTCGGTTATACCACCGACACCGCCGGCAACCACGTTAACCGAGACTTCGTCGTTACCCACATCGCTGAGCGATGCCTGCAGTGCCTCGAGAGAACCACGCACATCGGTTTTCAAAACGATATTCAGCGACTGACGACCAGGCCCTTCGCTCATGCGATCAAACATATTGTCGAGCTTGGCCGCTTGCTGGCGCTTGTTCTTCTGATCGCGGTCTTTGTGGGCACGGAAGTCGGCCACGTCACGAGCTCGCTTCTCGTTTTCAACAACGACAAAGCTGTCTCCGGCGTCGGGCGTCCCGTCCAGACCGAGAATTTCGACTGGAATCGACGGCCCTGCAGAATCAATCTGCTTGCCGTTCTCATCAATCATGGCACGTACGCGACCATAGTATTGGCCGGCAAGAACGATATCGCCTTTGCGCAAGGTCCCACTCTGAACCAGCACCGAAGACACCGAACCGCGTCCTTTATCCAAACGGGATTCGATAACCAGGCCTTGCCCGGGAATATCGGCCGGCGCACTTAGCTCCAACAACTCAGCTTGCAGCAACAAGGCATCCAGCAAGGCATCAATACCCTCACCAGTGTGCGCTGATACATGCACAAACTGGGTATCGCCGCCCCACTCTTCGGAAATAACATCTTTGGCAGACAGCTCGTTTTTGACGCGATCGGGGTCGGCGCCTTCTTTATCCATTTTGTTGACTGCCACAACCAGCGGAACACCAGCGGCACGAGCATGCAAAATAGCTTCTTCGGTTTGCGGCATAACACCATCGTCAGCAGCGACAACCAGAATAACGATATCGGTACTTTTCGCGCCGCGCGCTCGCATAGCCGTGAACGCTGCGTGCCCGGGCGTGTCCAGGAAGGTAATCATGCCGTGACCGGTTTCTACGTGATAGGCACCGATATGCTGGGTAATACCGCCCGCTTCACCACTGGCCACTTTGGTCTTGCGGATATAATCGAGCAATGAGGTTTTACCGTGGTCAACGTGGCCCATTACTGTCACCACCGGCGCACGCGGTTGCGGCGTGCCCTCGCCGTGGGACATCAGGGTTTCTTCAAGCGCTTCTTCAACGGCATCGTCGGAAACAGCTTTGCCGACGTGACCCATTTCTTCAACAACCAGCTGAGCGGTTTCCTGATCCAGCGCCTGGTTGATGGTGGCCATAACGCCGAGCTTCATCAATTCCTTGATGACTTCACCCGCCTTAACACTCATACGCTGGGCAAGGTCGCCGACGGATATGGTTTCAGGTATTGCGACTTCCTTCACAGCTTTCTCCGTTGGAGCCTGGAAGGCATGACGCTTGTGATCGTCAGGCAATTTCAGGGTCTTCTTTTTACCGCGACGATGTCCGCCATCATCTTCTTCAAAATCGGCCGTCACAGCAACGCGGCCACGCCCTTTCGGCGCAGCTTTGCCGCGCTTGCCGCGCGGCTTGTCGTCGTCACCTTCTTTGGTGCGAATAACTTTCTTCGGCTTGTTCTTGTCAACCGAGTCCTTGTCTTTATGCGGGGTAGCCGAAGCTTTCTTCGCCTCCTCTACCTGCTGGGCAGCAATGCGCTCTTCTTCTTCCCGCTTGGCCAGCGCAGCTTCGCGCTTGGCGCGATCTGCCGCTTCTTCATCCATACGGCGCTGGGCAGCGCGCTGGCGAAGAATTTCAGGATCGAGTTCGACCTTTTCAACCGGCTTGCGTTTTGCCGGCGCAGGCACCTCTTCCGGCTCGGGTTCGGCTTCAGCAGGTGGCTCTTCCGCAACAGGCTCCGCGGCCTGTTCTTCAGCGGCACTGGCCGCAGCTTCCTCGGCCGCCTTTTGCTCCGCAGCCTTGGCTGCAGCTTCTTCTGCAGCTTTTTTGTCGGCTTCTGCTTTCGCCGCAGCGGCCGCTTCCGCCTCTTCCTGTGCAATTTCTGCAGGGTCGCGCTTCACGTAAGTGCGCTTTTTGCGAACCTCAACGCTGACCGTTTTCTTGGCTGACCCGGAGCCGGTTTTAAGCGTACTGAGCGTTTTCCGCTTCAGGGTAATTTTCGCGGGAGCATCTGCAGATTCCCCGTGACTGTTTTTTAGAAAAGCCAGCAACACCTGCTTGTCGTCATCAGACACAGCTTCTTCTGCAGCCTGATGTTTCAAACCGGCTTCTTTCATCTGCTTCAACAGACGGTCAACGGGTGTTCCCACTACGTCTGCAAGCTGGCTTACCGTTACTTCAGCCATTCGTTATTCTCCCTTACCTCGTCCGACAGCTACCACTACGTTTTACTAACGCGTCTTATTGGGCGTCCCCGGACTCTTCGTCCGCAAACCATGGCGCCCGTGCTGTCATGATCAGTTGGGCAGCTTTCTCACTGTCCATACCCTCAATATCCAACAAGTCTTCAACGGCCTGCTCGGCCAAATCTTCCATCGTAATAATGCCCGCCGCGGCCAAAAGAAAGGCCAGGTGGCGATCCATTCCGTCCATGGTCAGCAGGTCTTCTGCTGGCTCTGCCGCTTCAAGCTGTTCTTCGCTGGCAATGGCCTGGGTCAGCAGGGCATCCTTCGCTCGCGCACGCAGCTCTTCGGCGATATCTTCGTCAAACCCTTCGATGCCTAGCATCTCCTCCAGCGGCACGTAGGCCACTTCTTCCAGTGTGGTAAAGCCTTCTTCCACCAAAACGCCAGCGACATCTTCATCGACGTCCAGCGCTTTCATAAACATTTCGATAACCTGCCCTGACTCGGCCTCGTGCTTCTCGGCCATATCCTCAACGCTCATGACGTTGATTTCCCAGCCGGTGAGCTGGCTGGCAAGACGTACGTTCTGCCCAGCGCGGCCAATGGCCTGGGCCAGATTGTCTTCGTTGACGCCGACATCCATGGTCTTGGCATCTTCGTCAACAACAATGGACTCTACTTCAGCCGGAGACATGGCATTGATAACGAGCTGTGCCGGGTTGTCGTCCCAAAGCACGATATCCACACGCTCATTGCTCAGCTCGCCGGAAACGGCTTGTACGCGCGCACCGCGCATGCCCACACAGGCACCAACGGGGTCAATACGGCCATCATTGGTTTTAACGGCGATTTTTGCGCGAGAGCCGGGGTCACGCGCTGCAGCACGTATTTCTATAACCTGCTCGGAAATTTCCGGCACTTCAATTTTAAACAGCTCGATGAGCATTTCAGGGCAGGCACGGCTCAACAGCAATTGCGGGCCGCGTGCGTCGGCACGCACTTCAAGCAGAATGGCGCGAACCCGGTCATTAATGCGGAAGACTTCACGACCCACCAGCTCTTCGCGTGGCATCAAGCCTTCAGCATTATTGCCCAGATCGACAATGATATTGTCGCGGGTCACTTTCTTGACGGTACCGTTAATCAGCTCGCCAATACGGGTTTCGTATTGCTCTACTACTTGCGCGCGCTCGGCTTCGCGCACCTTCTGCACGATAACCTGCTTCGCGGTCTGGGCAGCAATACGCCCGAAACCCACATTTTCAATTTGCTCTTCGAATACGTCGCCAGCTTTTAGACCGGTATCTTTCTCATGTGCTTCTTCAAGGGTGAATTGCGTTCCCAGAAGTGCCATCTCGTCGTCGGCTACTACATCCCAGCGACGAAATGTCTCGTAATCGCCGGTTTCCCGGTCAATCACGACATAGACGTCTGACTCTTCGTCGAAGCGCTTCTTGGCGGCTGTTGCCAGCGCCTGTTCAATTGCCTCAAAAATGATTTCGCGCGATACGCCCTTCTCATTCGAGACCGCTTCGGCTACCAGTAAAATTTCCTTGCTCATCCTATGCCTCGTCTACTGGCCGGTGACATACCGGCGATTGACCAGAGCCGGTTTTGATTACTCAAAACTCGGTACAACATTTGCCTTTTCAATATCGGTCAGCGGAAACAAATATTCGTGATCGTCCACCTGAACCACCACGTCATCATTTTCCACTCCCACCAGGCGCCCTTTAAAGTTGCGGCGCCCTTCGTAATTCATACGCAGCTTCAGCTTCACCAGCTCGCCGGTGGCTTGCGCAAACTGATCCAGCGCAAACAGGGGACGATCCATTCCCGGAGAGGACACTTCGAGCCGGTATTCACTGGCAATCGGGTCTTCCACATCCAGAACACCGCTGACCTGATGACTCACTTTGGCGCAATCATCAACGGTAATGCCGTTGTCGTGGTCGATGTAAACCCTCAGCAATGCCGATCGCCCCTGTGCAACGTATTCAACGCCCCACAGACGGTAACCCAGCGATGCCACTGAAGGTTCTAGCAATACCTGTAACTGCTGGGATTTACCCGACAATTTCCGACCCACCAACAAAAAATGGGCACTAGGCCCACGCACTGAAGCTGCTCGCAGCCACTATTACCCGCTGCAAAAAGCCGACTACAAAATACCGGCAACAAATGCCAGCTACTAAAAAGCCCCTAAAAAGGGGCTTTCGACGTCCTTGCAGAGGCAACACGAAACCAGCCATCTGCAATTTGTGGACTCAAGCAAACCCGAAAGCCGCCAGCGCCACTTCACAAGAGGCAGGATTATAGGCCTGTGCCCCCGGAGGGTCAAGGAATACCGGCACTACGGCCCCCTTCGGTGGCTTATTCCTGCTTGGGCCCGACCCACACCTGCTGGGCGTTTACAAAGGCATGAATACCGTGCGGACCCAACTCACGCCCGTAGCCAGATCGCTTGATGCCGCCGCTCGGTAAACGCGGGTCAGTTTTAACCACACCATTGACTACGACCTGGCCAGCCTCCATCTTCAGCGACAGCGCTTCGCCACGCTCAGTCTTCGTCCATATACTGGCGGCCAGCCCGTAATCCGTGTCGTTGGCAAGCGCTAAAGCCTCGGCTTCAGAGCCCACTTTCATGACAACGGCCACCGGCCCGAAGGTTTCTTCACAGGCAGCCGTCATACCGGGATGGACATCTGCAAGTAATGTGACCGGATAGAAGTAGCCGGGGCCTTCCGGCAACTCACCGCCCAGCAGGCAGCGCGCGCCGGCTTCAACCGTTTCCTGAACCTGCCGATGCAGATTGTCGCGCAACTCCGCACGCGCTATGGGACCAACATCGGTCGCGTCGTCCGCAGGATCTCCCAACTTAAGCTTCTCAAGACGCTGTCGGAGCATGGCAACAAAGTCATCGTAAACAGGGGCTTCAACAATGATGCGCTTCGCCGCGATGCACGACTGCCCTGCATTGATAATCCGCGACAGGCTAATGGCATCTGCAGCGGCTTCAAGGTCGGCGTCGGCCAGCACGATGGCCGGATCAGAACCACCCAGCTCGAGTACTGCCGGCTTGATTTCCGATGCCGCAACAGACGCAACGATCGCTCCGGCCTTGTCAGACCCGGTAAACGACACTGCACGAATACGCGGGCTGCGAATAGCCAGCTCAACGTCCGGCTTTTTCAGGATCAGGTTTTGCATAATGTCAGCGGGTGCGCCGGCCTTTTCAAAGACATCCGCAATCGCTTCGGCGCAGGCCGGAACATGCTGGTCATGCTTCATAACACAGGTATTGCCGGCCATCAGTGCCGGCGCACAGAAGCGAAAGGCCAACCAGAAGGGCGCATTCCAGGGCAGTATACCCAGCACCGGCCCCAGCGGCAGATACCGCACATAACTGTGACTGGCATCGGACGCTATCGTGTCTGTCGCGAGGTAGGCCTCCGCATGATCTGCGTAGTGATCCGCACACCAGGCCGCTTTAGTGACTTCCGCGCGCGCCTCCTTGATGGGCTTACCCATTTCTTCGGTCATCAGCGGCGCCAGACTTTCGATATTGTCGCGCATATAGCCGGCCACTTTTCGCAGCACCTCGGCGCGCTCACCGAAGCTGGTTTCTTTCCACCCTGTGTAGGCCTGCTGGGATCGCTCCATTACCGCAGCAATGGTGTCTGCATTGCCCGCCGGTAGTTCACGAATGACTTTCCCTGTTGCAGGGTTGGTAACTGTCAGCATCGCTTACTCCTCGCTGTTGTGGCTTTCGGCCGAGCTAGCGGCTTTAGCCTCGGTTGTAGCTTCAGACTGAGCTTCGGAACCGGCCAGTTTCAAGGTACGCGTACTGCGTTTATCCGAGGGCTTGCACACGAAATCTTCATCAAAGTCGAAGAAGGAGCGACAACCATCGGCGGTAATCATCACCGTGTCTGAAATACCACAGGTTTTATCGCCATCGACTCCCCACATCCACGGAATAAGATGAAAGGTCATACCCTCTTCCAGCACCGTCGAGTCACCCTGCTTGAGACTGATGATATAGCCCTCATCCCAGCTCGGGGGAAAAGCGATGCCAATGGAATACCCTGATCGTGTTACCAGGCGCGCGCCCACGTCGTTGTCCGTAATAATGGCGCGCACCAGATTATCGGCATCCGAAACCGTTAGCCCCGGCCTCATCGCACGCTTGACCTCATGCAAAGCCAGCTTCATTCGCTCCTGCGCTTTGTACATCGATGTAGACAAATCATCGAGCACTACGGTACGCATCATGGCTGTGTGGTAACGCCGATAGCAGCCGCCCACTTCCAGAAAAACGTGCTCTCCGGGCTGGACCTCGCGCCCTTCCCAGGTGGCGTGGCCGATCATGGATCGAGGCCCGGAAGTGACGTAAGGCATAACCGCTGGCGGCTCTCCACCAGCATGAAACATCGCGGCACTGATTGCAGCGCCAATGTCGTTTTCAGTTGCTCCGGGCTGACAAGCTTCATAGCCGGCGCGCATTCCCGCTTCAGTGGCTCGTGCAGCCTTGCGCATCACCTCGATTTCTACCGGCGATTTGCACACCCGCCCCTGCTCGACAATACCAAAGCAATCAAGTAACTGTCCGTCGGTGAATGTTGTGTGAATGTAGTCCTGATGGTAGGCCGGAAAAAAATAGCTATTGCGCTCATAGCCAATATATTTATCTGCAAGGCCGAACTCCCGCAGACTCTGCACCAGGCTCTGGATGGCATCACCGGTGTCCGGATAAGGCCGCGAAATTTCAACCCAGGTACGTGCATGCACATTGGATTCTTCCAGAGCCCGCGTAATCATAAAGGGCTCGCTGCTTAGCGGCACAACAAGGGCCTGAAAAAACGAATAGCCCGTGGTTTGATAATCCGTGAGATACATCAAATTCTCCGGATCGGTAATCACCACTGCGTCCAGCAGGCGCTTTTCCATCCGTTCACGCAGCGCGGTGATGCGGCGCTCGTACTCCTCAAACGGGAACGTCATATCATCACGCTGTCTCATGCCGCCTCCATCACGCCGTTTACTGCCTTTTTGAGAATGGCCAACCCTTCCTCAAGGTCGCTGTCGTCAATCGTCAATGGCGGAATGAGTTTCAAAACCCTACCTCCGCTGCCGCAGGGCCCTATTAATAACCCGTTTTCAAAGCAGGCTGTTGCCATGGCCTTAGCAGCCGCGCCATCAACAACATCCAGCGCTTGCATCATGCCTCTGCCGCGAACCCGGAAACCTTTATCGGCATGCTTCTCGGCCAGCTCGTTAAGGGAGCGGGCCATCACATCACCTTTGGTGGCGACCTCCTTCATCAACACGTCATCATCAAAATAATCCAGCGCGACTTTGCCGGACACAAACGAAAAACCCTGACCACGAAAAGTGCCGGTATGCTCTCCGGGTGACCAATGTTCATCGTGCTCAGGCTTGATAAGATTCATGGCCAGCGGGGTGCCGAAACCGCCAATACCTTTGGCAAGACATACAATATCGGGGTCGAGTTCCATTCCGTCGAAACTGAAATAGGAACCGGTACGACCGCAACCCACCTGAATTTCATCGATGATAAACAGCGCCTTGTGCGCATGCGCAATTTCCTGAACACGTTGCAACCACTTCTTGCTGGCAAGATTTACACCGCCTTCCGCCTGAATCACTTCCAGCACATAAGCCGCCGGAGGCGTGATACCGCTCGAGGGGTCGGCAAGTGCACGCTCGTGTTCCTCAAGGTTCTCAAGGCCACCCCCTGGCGCAGACTCAAAGGGCATTCTGAACACATGGTCCAGCGGCACACCTGCAGCCTGACGAAAATAGTCATTGGCCGTGCAAGCCAGCGAACCGAGGGTCATACCGTGAAAGCCATGACTAAAGGCAACCACCTGCTGACGGCCGGTTACGCGACGTGCGAGCTTGAGCGCAGCCTCCACAGCATTCGTGCCGGTTGGCCCCATAAACTGCATCTTGTGATTCATGCCGCGCGGTGTGAGTACCGTGTCGGCAAACTTTGAAATGAAATCGCGCTTGGCGGATGTGTACATATCAAGACTGTGCGCAATGCCGTCTGATTCTATGTACTCAATCAGGGCTCGTTTCATGCGCTCATTGTTGTGACCGAAGTTAAGAACGCCAGCGCCCGCAAAAAAATCGATATAGGACTTTCCATCTTCATCAACTTGCCTAGCATTGGATGCCGTTTTGAATACCGTTGGAAACGCCCGGCAGTAACCCCGGATGTTTGATTCCCATTGTTCAAATATTTTCACGCTTGCTTCTCCTGACTCGGTTTGTGAACGTCGTTCGGAAAACGGGCTTGCCACCCGATAGTTTCTCCAAGTGAATGTATTAACTGTTTTATATCCCAACATGTTTGCAGGCATTCTGCAAAAAAAATGGGCAAATGAGTGCAAGCCGTAATTATTACGGCTAATTTCCAACGTTAATCAGTTGACTGTTGGTAGTGGAGCGCCTGCCAATCGAAG
>DIBR01000007.1:34935-35619 GCA_002415025.1 Spongiibacteraceae bacterium UBA5047 | reverse complement strand
AGCGCCTGCCAATCGAAGAAATACGCGAGCCACTTGCGGAATCAGGCTGTCGCGAAAATCATAGCGCGGATTGTGACAGGGGTAATCTTTTTCATTTCCGTCGCCCGACCCAATCAGCGCAAACGCGCCAGGAATCGTGTTGAGGTAGTAGCTAAAATCTTCTGACGCCATAATGGGAACCGGCGTTGCGCTACACTGCCAATGCTCGCCGTACTCCCCGGCCAGGGCACTGCGCATTCGCGCGGCTTCGTCCGGATGGTTCCTGGTCGCACCGTAACGCGGAAACAAATCAACCTCCGCACTAACGCCGTAAGCTTTTGCTGTATTCATGGCAATATCGCGAATGAGCGATTCAACTTCCTCCCTCATATCACTGGAGGCCAGTCGAATACTCCCTGAAACCTGAGCGGTGTCTGGAATAACTGTCTCGGCGCTGCGCGCATCTATCGATGTCACGCTCACCACAGCCGCGCGCTGTGCAGCAATGCGCCGACTCACAACCTGCTGCAAAGCCATGGCAATAGCCGCTGCAGCCAAGACCGGGTCTCGGCACAATTCAGGCTGACTGGCATGCCCACCCTTACCGGTAATAGCGATACGAAAAGTACCGTTAGCCGCCATCACGGCGCCATCCGGGCAAACCGCATGACCAACCGGAATCGCCGGCCAGTTGTGCCAGCCATA
>DIBR01000007.1:2314-34725 GCA_002415025.1 Spongiibacteraceae bacterium UBA5047 | reverse complement strand
CGGCCAGTTGTGCCAGCCATAAACGGCTTCTACGCCATTAAGCGCGCCCTCTTCTACCATGCGCCGGGCACCATGCCCGCCTTCTTCCGCCGGTTGAAACAACAAGGTCACAGGACCCGGCAATGTGTCTTCGTGCTGCTTCATCCACCACAGCGCTGCAAACAAGGTGGCGGTATGACCGTCGTGCCCGCAGGCATGCATAAAGCCCTCGCGCTCTGACGCCCATTTGACGCCACTGGACTCATGAATGGGAAGCGCATCAATATCGGCGCGCAAAGCGATATGGCGCCCTTGTGCCTTTGGCGCCAGTGTCGCGAGCGTGCCCGTATCGGCACAACTGCGCCACTCAAGGCCTATATCAGACAGCAAACCACGAATCGTTTTCGCCGTTTCCACTTCCGACCAGGCAAGCTCGGGAAAGCGATGTAACTGATGGCGCAACTCGACCGCGCGCTCGACCAGCTCACTCCAAGTGTGGCCCATTCAATAACTCCTGTTACAGCAATTTTGCAGCGATTTTCTGTAACACAGCGTAGCACGACTTGGGGATTTCGCTCTAATTCAAGAGCTGTTGTTCAGGTGTGGTGAAACCGGGGACGGGAATTGTGCGCTACATAAATACTGGGGGAAGATTTGGTGTGGGTACCTGGAGTTTCCGTTGAGTGAACCAGGTCTGAGTACGCTGGAGATGCCTCGAACCCCTCAACGCCCGAAACGCCCGAAACGCCTGCGGCTTATTCGGGCCTACAAAACCTATCGAGCAACCCTGACATTACGCCGACAAAAAGAAGCCGTTATATATCGAATTTCTTGGCGCGGGCCGCGCAGCGCGCTCCCGCTGCATTAAACACAAAAAAAGGGGGTTCCATGCGGAACCCCCTTTTTTTGTGTTTGGTGCCGAAGGCGGGACTTGAACCCGCACAAGCTATGCTCACCACCCCCTCAAGATGGCGTGTCTACCAATTCCACCACTTCGGCAAATTTGTTTAACTTACTCGGGCATATCCCCGTCGCTTTGCTCCAATCCCTGCAGCTCGGGAATTTCATCATTTGCCGGTACTGGCGCGACATCTCTGCTTTCTACGGCAGCGGGGATCTGGTCTTCAAAACCAAGGTCATCAGTGCCAGCCTTTTGCTTGGCTATATACGCCAAACCCAGGCTGCTACAAAAGAAAAAGGTCGCAAGTATAGCCGTGGCGCGCGTGAGCGCATTGCCGCTGCCAGAACTGCCGAAAAGCGTTTGGGAGGCGCCGCTACCGAAAGACGCGCCCATATCCGCACCCTTGCCCTGCTGCAGCAGAATCAGGCCGACGATTGCGAGCGCCGCCAGAACGTGAAATATGAGGACCAACTGTTCCATAGTATCAATTTACCACTTTGCAAATGGCGGCGAACTCACTGGCATCCAGTGACGCTCCGCCGACTAGCCCGCCGTCAATATCCGGCTGGGCAAATAATTCTTCTGCGTTGGCTGCTTTTACGCTGCCGCCGTAAAGAATACGTATTTTAGCAGACAAGCCCCGATCAAAGGTTGCCAGTTCCTGCCGAATAAACGCATGCACGTCTTGCGCCTGTTCCGGGCTCGCTGTCTCACCGGTACCTATGGCCCAAACCGGCTCATAGGCCACAACCATATCGTCCAGTGGCTGATTCACCCCCTGGAGTACCGCTTGCAATTGCCGGCCAACAACCCTGAGGGTTTCGCCGGCAGAGCGCTGCTCCAGGGATTCACCGACACACAGTATTGGCTGCAAGCCCTGCTCAAGCGCTACGGCCAACTTCTCCGCTACGCACTCATCAGTTTCGCCAAACAGCGCCCGGCGCTCGGAGTGCCCCACCAAAACGTAGCGGCAACCGAATTCTTTCAGCATGCCTGCGGAGATTTCACCGGTATAGGCGCCCTCTCCACGGTACTTACAGACATTCTGCGCACCCACAGCGATGTCGCTGTCAGCAAGCAAGCTCATTGCCTGTGACAAATACAGGTAAGGGGGTATCACCGCAACTTCCGCTGCAGAGGCTGCCACAGATGGTTTTAATTCGCCCAGCAACTGCTCAACGCTACGGCTGTTGCCGTGCATTTTCCAGTTACCCGCAACCAGCGTGCGCCGCATGATTTACCCTTACCGCAAAATGGGCGCCAATAGTACAGAAACAACCTTAACGACACAAGATTGAATCACGCTTATCCCGCCAACTGCTCAACACGCTGAGACAGGTCGCGGCATAGCGCCGTCACCTTGTCCGGGCACTCTCCTTCTACCATCACGCGGATAACCGGCTCGGTACCGGAAGGCCTGAGCAATACCCGGCCCCGTGCACCCAGCTCGGCTTCTACGCCGGAAACGGCCTGCTTCAAATCTGCGTTATCGAGAATATTGTTTCCAGGCGCGATTCGGACATTCTGCATCACCTGGGGAAATTTGCTCATACCCGATTTCAAGTCGGCAAGAGAGCGGCCGCTGTCGACAATTGCGTACAACACCTTCAGCGCCGCGATAATACCGTCGCCGGTGCTGGTGATATCGGAGCAAATAATATGACCGGAGTTTTCGCCGCCGAGTGTCCAGCCGCGGGATTCCATCAACTCCTTAACATAGCGATCACCAACCTTGGCCCGCGCAAATGGAATTTCCAGATTGTTCAAGGCAAGCTCAAAACCCATATTGCTCATCAGGGTGCCAACGACGCCGCTGACCGCACCGGATTTTGTCATTTCGTGCTGGGCAATAACAAACAGTAGCTCGTCGCCGTCAACCACCTCGCCCCGATGATCGACAAACAACACGCGGTCGCCGTCGCCATCAAAGGCAATACCCAGATCAGCACCCTGCTCCAACACCTTGCGCTGCAGCGCCTCCGGCGCCGTTGAGCCAAAGCCCTCATTAATATTCAAACCATCCGGAGTGGCGCCGATGGTCGTCACTTTGGCATCCAGCTCGCGCAGGGTTTTGGGGCCAACCTGATAGGTTGCACCGTGAGCGCAATCGACAACAATTTTGAGACCTTCCAGCGAGCAGCCTATTGGCAAGGCGCGCTTACAAAACTCTATGTAGCGGCCACCGGCATCTTCAATGCGCGAGACCTTGCCCAAAGCCGCCGACTCAACTGTCGTCATCGGCTTGTCAATTTGCGCCTCGATAGCCAGCTCCGTTTCATCGGGGAGCTTGCAGCCATTGGCGGAAAAGAACTTGATCCCGTTGTCTTCATAGGGGTTGTGGCTGGCGCTGATGACAATCCCGGCCTGGGCTTTCATAGTCCGGGTCAGGTAGGCTATGGCGGGGGTCGGCATTGGACCAAGCAGGCGAACATCTACGCCCGCTGCCACCAAGCCGGCTTCAAGCGCCGACTCGAACATATAGCCGGAAATCCGCGTGTCTTTACCAATCAATACTTTTTGGCCTTGCCCCTTGGCAAATATCTTGCCTGCTGCCCAACCCAGCCGCAGCACAAACTCTGGCGTAATCGTGCCTTCGCCAACGCGACCTCGAATACCGTCGGTTCCGAAATATTTTCTACTCATCCACTGACTCTCTTATCATCGCCTGCGCCACTTTCACGGCGTCAATAGTTGCCGGCACATCGTGTGCCCGAATTATACGTGCTCCCTTCGTCACCGCCAGTGCCGCTGCCGCCACTCCCCCGGCCAGACGTTGCTCTACATCCCGACCGGTAATCTTTCCAAGTAGCGACTTACGCGACAAGCCGACGAGAATCGGGAAGCCGGTTTGCACGAACTCGGACATGCGGTTAAGCAGCTGCAGATTGTGTTCTGCGGTCTTGCCAAAGCCGAAGCCCGGATCGATGACGATACGACTGCGATCAATACCAACGGTTTCACAAGCTGCGATACGCTTTTCCAAAAATGCCAACACGTCCGCAACCACGTTGTAATAATTAGGTGAATTTTGCATATCTGCGGGCTGGCCCTGCATATGCATCAGGCAAAGTGGCAAGGCGGTATCGGCGGCCGCCTCCAGCGCCCCCGCCTCCCGCAGTGCCCGCACATCGTTAATCAGGCCGGCACCCGCTGTCGCTGCCGCCCGGATTATCTCAGCCTTGGACGTATCAATGGACACGACCACGTCAAATTCCCGCACAATGGCGTCGATAACAGGAATAACCCGATCCAGCTCCTCGCTAATGCTGACAGCAGCCGCACCTGGCCGGGTGGACTCGCCACCAACATCGATAAAGCTGGCGCCGGCAGCGACCATTTCGGCAACGTGACGAAGACTCGAATCGAGGTGAAGAAAGCGACCACCGTCCGAGAAGGAATCCGGGGTGACATTCAAAATCCCCATGACATGGGGGCGGGATAAGTCGACAGACCGCCCGGCACAATTGAGTACTTGTGCGGGCGGCTGCAGGTCTGCGGTCATAGCAGTTTCATGCGGATGTGGATATTAGTGATTGCTGGCCGGGCCACCGATGGGGCCTTCCGGAGTATCTTTTGCACTGTCGGCTTTTACGCCATCGCCACCACCGGGAGGGTTGCTGTCGCTCCAGTCAGAAGGTTCGCGCGGCGGCTTGCCCGCCATAATGTCGTCTATCTGCCGGGCATCAATGGTTTCGTACTTCATCAACGCCTCCGCCATTACATCCAGCTTGTCACGATGCTCTTCCAGAATGCCGTGAGCCCGCTGGTAGCATTCGTCGATAATGCGGCGTACTTCGCCATCGATTTCTCGGGCCGTATCTTCCGACACACCTTTGTGGTGTTGCGTTGCGGAGCGGCCAAGAAAAACCTCCTCGTCGCCCTCGTCGTAGAGCAAGGGACCCATTTTTTCAGACAGACCCCACTTGGTCACCATGTTGCGCGCCAGCTCAGTCGCGCGCTTGATGTCATTGGATGCGCCGGTAGTAATGCCATCCTTGCCCAGCGTCATCTCTTCGGCAATACGCCCGCCAAACAGCGAACATATCTGGCCGACAATATGTCGGTGGCTGTGGCTGTAACGATCTTCTTCGGGCAGGAACATAGTCACACCCAACGCACGACCGCGCGGAATAATACTGACCTTATAGACAGGGTCATGCTCGGGAACAACACGCCCGACAATGGCATGGCCAGCTTCATGGTAAGCCGTATTCAGCTTTTCCTTGTCTGACATCACCATGGATTTACGCTCGGCGCCCATCATGATTTTGTCTTTGGCCAAATCAAACTGGTCCATACCAACAACCCGTGAATTGGCGCGAGCGGCAAACAGGGCAGCTTCGTTAACCAGATTGGCCAGATCAGCGCCGGAAAAACCGGGGGTGCCGCGTGCAATCAGCGATGGTTTTACGTCATCGGCCAGGGGCACCTTGCGCATATGCACTTTCAGAATCTGCTCACGACCACGAATATCGGGCAGACCAACAACAACCTGACGGTCAAAGCGGCCGGGGCGCAGCAGCGCGGGGTCCAAGACGTCGGGGCGGTTGGTAGCAGCAATAACGATAACGCCTTCGTTACCTTCAAAACCGTCCATTTCCACCAGCAACTGGTTGAGGGTCTGTTCACGCTCGTCGTGACCACCACCAAGGCCGGCACCACGATGGCGACCCACAGCGTCGATTTCGTCGATAAAGATAATGCACGGCGATTGTTTCTTGGCCTGTTCAAACATGTCGCGTACACGCGAGGCGCCCACACCGACAAACATTTCCACAAAATCTGAACCGGATATCGAGAAGAACGGTACTTTGGCTTCACCGGCTATGGCTTTGGCCAGCAAGGTTTTACCAGTACCTGGCGAGCCCACCATCAACACGCCGCGCGGAATGCGACCGCCAAGACGCTGGAATTTGCCCGGGTCACGCAGAAATTCCACCAGCTCCTGCACGTCTTCCTTGGCTTCGTCTACACCCGCCACATCGGCAAAGGTGGTTTTAATCTGATCTTCGCTCAGCAAACGGGCCTTGCTCTTGCCAAAGGCCATGGGGCCGCCACGACCACCACCGCCGGCACCACCCTGCATCTGGCGCATGAAGAACATGAACACGGCAATAATGATCAAAATGGGGAAGCTGGCAATCAGCAGTTGCGACCAGATGCTTTGCTCTGGTGGCTTGGTGCCTTTAACCTCAACACCATGATTGTAGAGATCGTCCATCAATTTGGGATCTTCAATCATCGGGCGCACGGTTTCAAATACCGAGTTGTCACCGCGCTCGCCGCGGATAATGAGCCCGTCAACCGTGATTTTCTCAACCCGGTCGTTACGCACCTCCTGAATAAACTGGGAGTAGGTCAGTGTATCGGGCGTTGGCTTAACGCTGAAATTGTTGAAAACCGATAACAGCACTGCTGCGATAATCAGCCACAACAATAAATTTTTCGCCATGTCGTTCAAAAGATAACCTCTCTGGTGCAGGTACAAACGGCAGCCGCACCCTGCTTCTCGTATTAGCCACTTTACTACAGAACTGCATAAGCGGCCATTAAAGTGCCTACTGCTTAAAACCCTTCCCGACCACGTAAACCTCGCGAGACCGCGGTCTGGAAGCTTTAGGCTTGCGTGTGACCGCGATCTCAAAACTGGTCTTGAAATCGCGGTAGAACTCGTCGTAGCCCTCACCATGAAAGGCTTTGCTCACAAAACTGCCTCCCGGGCGCAGTACCCGCCGCGCCATATCCAGCGCCAGTTCCAGCAGATACATAGAGCGGGGTTGATCGACCGCACTCATACCACTCATGTTTGGGGCCATATCGGAAATTACAAGGTCTACGGGCTGATCTCCGGCCATCGTGAGCAAGGTCTCGAACACCTCGTCGTCGGTAAAATCGCCCTGCACGAATTCAACATCCGCCAAAGTATCCATTGGCAGAATATCGGTAGCAATCACCCGCCCCTTGCTGCCAATGACATTGGCCGCAACCTGCGACCAGCCACCAGGCGCCGAACCCAGATCAAGTATGGTCATACCGGGCTTGATCAGGCGGTCTTTTTCCTGAATTTCCAGCAGCTTATAGCAAGCACGAGAGCGATAGCCCTCGCGCTGAGCCTGTTTGACATAGGGGTCGTCAAAATGTTCTCTCAACCAGGCGCCGCTGGACGCCGATCGTTTTTTTGCCAATGACTTCACCATCTTTGCGCGCCGCAGCTGCGGCAGGTATCGCGTGCAGTATACCTTTTGAGTACAATACGCGCCCTTTTTGGATCTCGGATCACTCAGCGTTATGGATACTGCCAAGCGAAAGCACCTGCGAACTATCGGCCATAAGCTCAAGCCGGTTGTGATGATTGCCGGACGGGGTGTAACCGAGGGGGTGGACGCCGAACTAGAGCGCGCCCTGGAGGATCACGAGCTAATCAAAATCAAGCTGGCCATTGCCGAACCCGGTGATCGCAAACTGGTCGCAGAGCACATCTGCAATGAACACAAGGCCGAGCTGGTGCAGTCTATTGGCAAGATCATTCTGATCTTTCGGGCGGCCCGCAAGCCGAACCCCAAACTCTCAAACCTGCTGCGCTAGCGCAAGCGTCTGATGTCAGACGCTATATGTGCTCTACCTTGTCGATCTCGTATTCGATTTCACCGGCCGGTGCACGTACGACAACGATATCGCCCTCGTCCTTGCCGATTAACGCACGAGCAATGGGCGAGGTGACGGAAATTTTCCCGGCTTTCACTTCCGCTTCGTCTTCACCCACAATGCGATAACGCACTTCCTCATCGGTTTCGCAGTTAATCAGCGTCACCGTTACACCAAAAATAACGCGGCCGGTTGCCGGCAGCTTGGTGACATCAATAATCCGCGCTTCCGACAGCTTGCCTTCAAGCTCCTTGATGCGCCCTTCGCAAAAACCCTGTTGTTCGCGCGCCGCGTGATATTCGGCGTTCTCTTTCAAGTCACCGTGTTCCCGAGCTTCAGCGATCGCCTGGATAATGCGCGGACGGTCTTCGCCTTTCAGCTTTTTAAGCTCGGCACGCAATCGCGCCTCGCCTTCTACCGTCATCGGTACCTGACTCATTGCAATATTCCTCTGTGAACGTCCTGCAGGCGACGAACGACTTTCTCTTCTCCGAATGCCAGCGCCATAGTGATGGCTTCTGCGCCAGCCAGCGTGGTGGTGTAGGGAATTTTCCCTGCCAGGGCAGATCGGCGAATGGTGGATGAATCTGCTATTGCCTGCTTGCCTTCTGTGGTGTTGATGATGAGTTTGATGTCCCCGTTTTTCACCATATCGACAATATGGGGGCGTCCCTCTTTCACCTTGTTCACACGTTTGCAGTCAAGACCGGCCTCTGTCAATGCCTTGTGGGTACCACGCGTTGCACAGAGGGTAAATCCAAAGCCCAGCAGCGTTTTGGCAACTTCCACAGCGCCCGGCTTATCGGCGTTACGCACACTGATAAACGCCAACCCCGGCTTGGGCAAGCGTTCACCGGCGCCGCGCTGGGCTTTTGAAAAGGCTTCCGCGAAAGTCACGCCCAAGCCCATCACTTCGCCGGTAGACTTCATCTCAGGCCCGAGAATGGGGTCGACACCGGGGAATTTATTGAAAGGAAATACGGCTTCCTTAACGCTGTAAAACTCGGGCACGCGCTCTTCGGTAAAGCCCTGCTCGGCCAGAGTTGTGCCCGCCATACAACGAGCGGCAATTTTAGCCAGCGAAACGCCGATACACTTGGATACGAACGGCACCGTGCGCGAGGCACGCGGGTTCACTTCGATGACGTAAATTTCGCCGTCCTGCCAGGCCAGCTGGACATTCATCAAACCTTTGACGCCCAGCTCAAGAGCCATTGCCTTGACCATTGCGCGCATTTCATCTTGCACTTCAGCAGGCAGTGAGTAAGGCGGCAGCGAACAGGCCGAATCACCGGAGTGAACACCGGCCTGCTCGATATGCTGCATGATGGCGCCAATTACAACGTCTTTACCGTCAGAGACCGCGTCAACGTCGACTTCCACCGCCGCACTCAGAAAGTGGTCCAGCAATACAGGCGAATCTTCAGATACGTGCACCGCCTGAACCATGTAACGGGCCAGCTCTTCTTCCTTGTACACGATTTCCATTGCGCGACCGCCAAGCACATAGGACGGACGCACCACCAGCGGGTAGCCAATGCTCTCGGCAACCGCAATGGCTTCTTCGGTGGAGCGCACAATCGCATTTGGCGGTTGCAGCAGTCCCAGTTTGTTGATCATTTGCTGGAAGCGTTCGCGATCTTCTGCGCGGTCAATCGCATCGGGCGTGGTACCGATAATCGGCACACCTGCCGCTTCCAGGTCGCGGGCCAGCTTCAGCGGAGTCTGGCCACCAAACTGCACGATAACGCCTTTCGGTTTTTCCTTGTCGACAATTTCGAGTACATCTTCGAGCGTTACCGGTTCAAAGTACAAACGGTCAGACGTATCGTAGTCGGTGGAAACGGTTTCCGGATTACAGTTGACCATAATGGTCTCGTAACCGTCATCGCGCATCGCAAGGGCCGCGTGCACACAGCAGTAGTCGAATTCGATGCCCTGACCAATGCGGTTCGGGCCACCGCCAATAACCAGTATCTTGTCGCGATCACTGGGATTGGATTCGCACTCTTCCTCGTAAGTTGAGTACATGTAAGCCGTTGAGGTTGCAAACTCTGCCGCACAGGTATCAACACGCTTGTAGACCGGGCGAATACCCAGTTTCAGGCGATGCTCGCGCACCAGCGATTTGCCTACGCCCAGCAGTACCGCCAAACGCTTGTCGGCAAAACCCTTGCGCTTGAGCATAAACATTTTGTCAGCATCAATATCTGACAGCTCCAACGACTTCAGGCTGTTCTCGGTGCGAACAATGTCGTCAATCTGGACAAGAAACCAGGGATCAATGCCGCACAACTCAAAAATTTCATCGACCGTCATACCGGCACGCAAGGCGTCTGCAACGTACCAGATACGCTCAGGGCCGGGGTTGGTCAGCTCGCTGATCAGGGTTTCCCGGGCGTCGTCGCGGTCGGTATCAATTTTGTGCTCGAAGCCGGACGAACCCACTTCCAGACCACGCAGTGCTTTTTGCACAGACTCCTGAAACGTGCGACCAATTGCCATCACCTCACCCACGGATTTCATCTGGGTGTGCAACCGCGGTTGGGTTTCACCAAATTTCTCAAAGGTAAAACGTGGAATCTTGGTAACAACATAATCGATAGCCGGCTCAAATGATGCCGGGGTTGCGCCACCGGTAATATCGTTCTGCAATTCGTCGAGCGTATAGCCCACCGCAAGCTTGGCCGCTACCTTGGCAATAGGAAACCCGGTTGCTTTTGAAGCCAGCGCAGAAGAACGGCTTACGCGCGGATTCATTTCGATAATAACCAGCCGACCATCTTCGGGGTTCACACCAAACTGCACGTTGGAACCACCGGTTTCGACGCCGATCTCGCGCAATACGGCGCAAGAAGCATCACGCATGATCTGATATTCCTTGTCCGTAAGCGTCTGCGCCGGGGCAACGGTTATGGAGTCGCCCGTGTGCACACCCATAGGGTCAAAGTTTTCAATCGAGCAGATGATGATGCAGTTGTCTTTATTGTCGCGAACAACCTCCATCTCGAACTCTTTCCAGCCAATCAGCGATTCATCAATCAGCAGCTCATTGGTGGGCGAAAGGTCCAGTCCGCGTTCGCAGATTTCAATAAATTCTTCGCGGTTGTAGGCGATACCGCCGCCGGACCCCCCCATGGTAAAGGACGGGCGGATAATGGTCGGGAAGCCGATGGAGTCAAGAACCTGCAGCGCCTCTTCCATGCTGTGGGCGATGGCCGAGCGCGGTGTTTCGAGGCCGATATTTTTCATGGCGCGGTCAAACAGCTGACGGTCTTCAGCCTTGTCGATGGCTTCCTTGGTGGCGCCAATCAACTCGACACCGAATTTCTCGAGCACGCCTTCGCGAGCCAGATCCAGCGCACAGTTCAGTGCTGTCTGCCCCCCCATGGTCGGCAGGCAGGCATCGGGACGCTCTTTCTCGATGATTTTGGCAACCGTCTGCCACTGCACCGGCTCAATATAGGTGGCGTCGGCCATCGCCGGGTCAGTCATGATCGTGGCCGGGTTCGAATTCACCAGAATGACACGAAAGCCTTCTTCTTTCAGGGCCTTGCAAGCCTGGGCGCCGGAATAGTCAAACTCGCAAGCCTGGCCGATGACGATGGGGCCGGCACCGAGAATCAGGATGGATTGGATGTCGGTTCTTTTGGGCATAGTCTCTTTGTAACCGTCGAATGCAGAACTTCGTTAGTTTCCGGTCGGACGTCGGATGTCGGACGTCTGACGCGCTGTGTTTTCGTCCGGCCCGTCACTCTGGCACAGGCCGGATCAGTGCAAGGCGCCTCACGCGCCTTTGTGAGCGTCCATAAGCTCGATAAAATGATCAAACAGTGGCGCTATGTCGTGCGGACCAGGGCTTGCTTCAGGGTGCCCCTGAAAACTGAACGCGGGTTTGTCGGTGCGGTGCACACCTTGCAAACTGCCATCGAACAGCGATTTGTGGGTTGTCCTCAGATTCGCGGGCAAGCTGCTCTCGTCAACCGCAAAACCGTGATTCTGACTGGTGATATGCACTACGCCGGTATCCAGGTCCTGCACCGGGTGGTTAGCACCGTGATGGCCAAACTTCATTTTGACGGTTTTAGCGCCCGAAGCCAGCGACAGGAGCTGGTGACCGAGACAAATACCAAACACCGGCATACCGGCATCGACGATCTCGCGAATGGCCTCAATGGCGTAGTCGCAAGGCTCTGGGTCGCCGGGGCCGTTGGAAAGGAATACACCGTCAGGCTTGAGCGCCAACACTTCGGTCGCGGGCGTTTTGGCCGGTACCACCGTCAGCCGGCAGCCGCGGTCGGTCAGCATGCGTAAAATATTGCGCTTCACGCCGAAATCGTAGGCAACCACATTATAAGGAAGCTCGGAATCCGCCAGCGTGCTGTATCCGGTTTCCATCGCCCAGCTGCCATCTCGCCATTGGTACTGCTCAGCAGTAGTAACCTCTTTGGCAAGATCCATACCCTTGAGTCCGGCGAATTCTTTGGCCAGTGTGAGGGCGCGCGCCTCATCGATATCTCCGGCCATCAAGCAGCCGTTCTGGGCGCCCTTGTCGCGCAAGATGCGGGTCAGCCGACGCGTATCGATATCGGCTATGCCGACAATATTGCGGACTTTAAGGTAGTCGGACAGGGATTGTTCGCTGCGATAGCTGCTGGCAATCAGCGGCAGGTCACGAATAATCAAGCCGGAAGCCCAAATTTCACTGGCTTCTTCGTCTTCCGTATTAACACCGGTGTTGCCGATGTGGGGATAGGTCAGGGTAATCAGTTGTTTTGCATATGAGGGGTCGGTCAGTATTTCCTGATACCCGGTCATGGCGGTATTAAAAACCACCTCACCCACCGAATGCCCTTCGGCCCCAATTGCAATACCCCTGAAAATGCTGCCATCCGCGAGGGCGAGTATAGCTGGAACCGTCAAGCAAACCTCCTTGGGTAACAGACTGCCGTGCCCTGTCGCAGCCGAGGCACGGACGTGTAATTCGGGCGCGCAAAAAAGCGAGATTAGGGCCTAGCCTCATCTCGCTTTCGCTATACCGACGTTCGGCTAACCGGCAATGCCGGCCACAGGATTATGGCGCGCGATTTTACGCGATTATGCTGGACCATGTCCACTGACGATCCGGGACTTTGGACCAATTCCAGTCATATTTTTCGACGATCGCGGTCTATCTCCCCGACTTGCTGTGAGCAACCGCAGTCATTCCCTCCCCCCGGCAAGGCTCTGCGTCGAATCAACAGATGCGCGGGACTATCAAGCACGCAGACAGTCAAAGTAGCCCTCGGGCTCTGACAGCGTTTGGCCCGAAACCGCATCAATCAGAATATGGGCTGTCTTGGCACTGGCAATAGCGCGGCCGGTGGCCTTATCGGCAACGCGATACACCAGATCGTAGCCGCAGCGGTGGAAATCTGTTGCCGCAACCTCGATAACCACCACTTCGCCGTAGCGCCCCTCTGAGTGGTACACCATCGCCAGGTCGGCATTGACCATCATCAACCCCGTTTCTCGGTCATATTCCAGCAACCCGCAGTGGCGGGTATAGCGTGCCCTGGCCTCGTTTATCAGTGTAATCAGAGAGTCATTGCCAAGATGGTTGCCGCTATTAATATGATCGACCATCAGCGGAATATCAGTGGAATATGCAAAGTGTTCAGGCAAATTCAGGGTAACGCGAGACATATTTCTTCAGCTTCGGTGTGGTGTTACTTCATGGGATGGCAGGTAGAACCGCCTGCCAGTGGCGGCACATCGTAGCGAGCACCGGGCTCCGGCGCAATAAAGTCCGCCGCCGCTACAGCCTGCGCGCGTCTTGCCTCAGGCAGCAGGTCTGCCGGCTGAAAGCGCCCTTCCGGCGCCAGCTTGAAAGTACCCCAATGAATACCGAGGCTGAAGGCTGAAGCCAGATCACGGTGCGCCTGCACTGCCTCAACCGGCCCGGTGTGCTGATAGGCCATAAACCAGCGCGGCAGGTAGGCGCCGATGGGTAGCAGCGAGGCACGCATTGCGCCATAACGTTCATAGGTATCGAGGTAGTGCGTATCGTAGCCACTGTCTCCGCCGAAATAGACCGGCCCGGCGCCTGTCTGCAGAACGAAACCGGCCCAGAGGCTCAGATTACGGTCTGAGGGCAATACGCGCCGGTTAGACCAGTGCTTAACCGGCACCGCGCTCAACACGCACCCATTGCTTAGTGGCGTGCCCTGCCACCAGTCGAGTTCCACCACCTTGTCTATTCCCAGTGGCTGCAACAGCGCGCCATTTCCCAACGGCACAACAAACAAAGGGTCGTGCGCCTGATGCAGACGCTCAAGGCTGGCAAAATCCATATGGTCATAATGGCTGTGACTGATCATCACAACATCGATGGGAGGTAAATCAGCAAATGCCACACCGGGAGGATGGTGTCGCTGTGGGCCGGCAAAGCCTAAAGGGCTGGCGCGCTCCGACCAAATGGGGTCTGTCAGCAGATTCAGGCCGTCGGCCTGTATCAAAACCGTTGCATGGTTGACCCAGGTCAATTGCAACTCGCCCTTATCTATACGCTGACGTGGCGCCGGCCGGGGCGGCAACTGCTCATCAGTTGACCATTCAATAGGCTCACGCTTCAAAACGTAGCCAATCAAATCACTGAAGGTGTGCGGAAAGGGTTCCTCGTTATGAAACTCGCGACCATCAAAATGATCGCTGACAGGGCCGTCATAACGTGCCTGACTGCAGCCGGCCAACACCAGAACCAGCGCAAGCCATGCCAGCCAATGCGAATTCAAGGACGCGGCGCCAGCAAGTAGTGCCCTACTCCCCATTCATTTCCCTTGTCAAAGCCAAACAATTCGGCAACGGCCATATAAAACATGCGCCAGCGCTGAAACCAGATAGCGGCCTCATCACCGTAGCAAGCCTGCAACACCGGCATCAACGCCTTTTTATTCGCATCGAGCTTTTCCAGCCACTGGTTCGAGGTTCTCTCATAGTGCTGCCCGCTCACCCACCAGTGCTGTTTTATCTCAAAATCGCTCTGAAAATGATAGAGAAGATGCTCTGAAGGCATGGTGCCGCCGGAAAAAAAGTACTTGGTCATCCAGTCGCTACGATCTCGATCCTCAAAATGATAGGCCAGCAACTTGTGCACAAAAATATGCACAAAAAGGCGACCATCGGGTTTCAACCAGGGCGAAATCTTGGCCAGCAGCGCCCCGTAATTTTTCATGTGTTCAAACATTTCGATAGACATCGCTCTATCGAAAGGCGCTTCTTTGTCGGCCAGCTCGAACTCAACAATACTGCCGGTATAAATAGTGAGGTTGTTCAGGCCGCGCTCGGCGGCCCGCGCCAGAATAAACTCGCGCTGACCAAAGGAATTGGACAAGCCCACTACCTGCGCATTGGGATAGCGCTCAGCCAGCCACAGCGACAGCGAACCCCAGCCGCAGCCCAGATCAAGAATACGCATGCCGTCCTGCAGGCCTGCGCGTTCGGCGTACAGTTCCAGCATCAGCCGCTCGGCCTCGGACAGTGACTCTTTGCCGGTGGGATAGAGGCAGCAGGAATATTTCAGATGGTCGCCAAGATGGCCATGAAAGAATTCTGCAGGCACCTCATAGTGCTGCTCATTGGCATCATCGGTATTGATCGCAATAGGACTATTGCGCAGTTCTTCAAGAAAGGTGTTGAAACGCTGGCTGCGGATTTCGCCATCACCGCTGGCCTCATCCTGCAGACGCTGAGCCATCAGCCGGCGCATGCCCATGCGCGTAAGAGTATCGGGAATCAAACCCCGCTCACATAAATCGATAATATCCAACCGCCTCTCCTTGAGGCGGTCAGTGCTTGCCGCCTACGAAAATCCTAATACATCGCGCATGTCGTAACGACCTGCGCCCTGATCTGCCAGCCAGTTAGCCGCCCGCACCGCACCGCGGCCAAAGGACATTCTCGAACTGGCTTTGTGCGTGATTTCTACGCGTTCGCCTTCGGCAAAGAAGGACACCGTATGATCACCCACCACGTCACCACCGCGCACCGTGGCAAAGCCTATGGTGTCGCGTTCACGGGCACCGGTCTGACCTTCACGGCCATAGACGGCGACCTTCTTCAAATCGCGGCCCAGCGTGTCAGCAACCACCTGCCCCATGCTCAAAGCCGTGCCGGAGGGTGCGTCAATCTTGTGACGGTGATGTGCTTCAACTATTTCAATATCAACATCGTCGCCCAGCACGCCAGCGGCCATTTCCAGCAACTTGAAACACAGGTTTACCCCGGTGCTGAAATTGGACGCCTGGCACACCGCAATATCACCGGTGTACTCGGCCAGCTGAGCTTTCTGTTCTACGTCGAAGCCGGTGGTTCCGATCACCATTTTCTTGCCCGCCGCACCACAGGCTTTGGCGTTAGCCAGCGTTGCAACCGGAACAGTGAAATCAATCAGGACATCAAAATCGTTGATGACGGCATTGATATCGCCCGCAATGCTGACGCCGTTGCGCCCCAGCCCTGCCAGCTCACCGGCGTCGGCACCAATCAAGCTGCTGTCGGCACGCTCAAGTGCCGCAGTCAGTTCGCAACCCTCTGCCAGAGCAATAGCTTCAATCAGGGTTTTGCCCATACGGCCGGCGGCGCCGGTAACTGCGATTCGGGTGGTCATTGAGAGGATCCGTTTTTTGAGTTCAAGAGTTATTGTATACGTGATGCTGAAATTGTAGGAGCCTGCCCCGCAGGCGAAACCGGAATACCGCCCGCAACGCGATGCTTATGCGGGCCTACCGGGTTGCGCAGGCCGGAATAAGCGCAGCGTTTCCGGCAATGGAGCTTCTACAAAGTACCTGCTGACGACCCTATATCTTCAAGTCGTCAAAAAAATCCTTCACGCCATCAAACCAGCTCTTGCGCCGGGGAGAGTGAGAGTCTCCTTCAAGGCTGCGCTGGAATTCTTCGAGCAATTCTTTCTGCTTTTTATTGAGGTTAACCGGCGTTTCAACCACAACCCGGCAGAGCAAATCACCAACTGCTCCACCGCGCACGGGCTTGATACCTCGGCCACGCAGGCGGAACTGCTTACCGGTTTGCGTCTCCGGCGGAATTTTCAGTTTTACACGGCCATCCAGCGTGGGCACTTCCAGCTCGCCACCCAAAGCAGCGTCGGCAATGGAAATAGGCACTTCGCAAAACAAATGCTTGCCGTCGCGCTCAAACAGCGGGTGAGCTTTAACAGCCATCTGTACATAGAGATCGCCGGCAGGACCACCGTCACCGCCAGCCTCACCTTCACCGGCCAGGCGAATACGGTCACCGGTATCAACACCGGGCGGCACCTTAACCGACAGGGTCTTGGTTTCTTCAACTCGCCCCTGACCGCGGCAGCTGGTACAAGGATCAGAAATGGTTTTGCCCTTGCCGTGACAGGCCGGACAGGTTTGCTGCACGGAGAAAAAGCCCTGCTGCATGCGCACCTGACCAACACCACCGCAGGTAGTACAGGTTACCGGCTTGCTGCCGGGCTTGGCACCGCTGCCATCGCAGGGCTCGCAGCCGACCAGTGTCGGGATTTTGATTTTCGCGGTTGTTCCCTTGACCGCCTGCTCAAGATCAATCTCAAGAGTGTAACGAAGGTCTGAGCCACGTTGCGGGCCACCGCGTCCGCGACCACCACCGCCACCAAAAATATCGCCAAAAACATCGCCAAAAATATCGCTGAAACTGCCACCGCCGCCGAAGCCGCCGGCACCCGCACCGGCCATACCATCAACGGCTTCATGGCCATAGCGGTCGTAGGCCCCGCGCTTCTCGGCATCGGACAGCACTTCATAGGCTTCACTGGCTTCCTGAAAACGCGCCTTGGCCGTTTCGTCATCCGGGTTGCGATCCGGGTGATTCTTCATGGCCAGGCGTCGATAGGCCTTCTTGATATCCTGCTCGGAAGCGCCGCGCTCGACACCTAATACTTCATAATAATCGCGTTTTGACATGTTTTTTTCCGTACTGCTGTTTGTCTATGCTGCCCGCTCAAGCCAAAACGCCGGACACGAAGGTCCGGCGTCTATCCCAGCACGCCAGACGTCTAGCGTCCGACGTCGGGGGCTCTATTTTTTGTCTTCGTCTTTCACTTCTTCAAACTCGGCATCGACAACGTCATCACCGGCTGCAGAACCGTCACCGTCGGGCTGTTCGCCACCTTCGGCGGCTGCGGCCTGTTCGGCATACATTTTCTGCGCCAGCGAGTTAGAGGCTTCGCCCAGCTTCTGCGAGGCTGCATCAATGGCTTCCTTGTCGTCGCCTTTCACAGCTTCGTCCACGGCAGTCAGTGCTTCCTCAATGGCGGCCTTCTCTTCGTCACTGGCCTTGTCACCGGCCTCTGCCAGCGTTTTGCGGGTGGCATGGGCCAGGCCTTCAGCCATGTTGCGCGCCGTTACCAGCTCTTCGAACTTCTTGTCTTCGTCGGCATGGGCTTCGGCTTCGCGCACCATTTTTTCGATATCGTCATCGTTCAGACCACCGGACGCCTTGATGACAATGGACTGTTCCTTGTTAGTCGCCTTGTCTTTGGCAGACACATGCAGAATACCGTTGGCATCAATGTCAAAGGTGACTTCGATTTGCGGAGTACCACGCTGCGCGGGCGGAATATCGGCCAGATCAAAGCGGCCCAGCGATTTGTTCTGAGACGCCTGCTTGCGCTCGCCCTGCACCACGTGAATGGTTACCGCCGTCTGATTGTCGTCAGCGGTTGAGAAAATCTGCGATTTCTTGGTCGGAATCGTGGTGTTTTTCTCAATCAGCGGCGTTGCCACACCGCCCATGGTTTCGATACCGAGGGTCAGCGGGGTAACGTCCAGCAGCAGAACGTCTTTGACATCACCCGACAGCACAGCGCCCTGAATTGCGGCGCCCATTGCCACAGCTTCATCAGGGTTAACGTCCTTACGAGCTTCCTTACCAAAGAACTCGGCTACTTTAGCCTGAACCATCGGCATGCGGGTTTGACCACCCACGAGAATCACATCCTGAATTTCAGAGGTCGACAGTCCGGCATCTTTCAGGGCAACTTTCAGCGGTTCAAGTGAACGCTGAACCAGATCTTCAACCAGTGATTCCAGCTTGGCGCGGGTCAGCTTCACAACCAAATGTTTCGGGCCGGAGGCGTCTGCGGTGATGTAGGGCAGATTCACTTCCGTTTGCTGGCTGGAAGACAACTCGATTTTTGCTTTCTCGGCAGCTTCTTTCAGACGCTGCATCGCCAAAGGGTCACCTTTGAGGTCGATGCCGCTGTCCTTCTTGAATTCGCTCGCCAGATAGTCGATCAGACGCAGGTCGAAGTCTTCGCCACCCAGGAAGGTGTCGCCGTTGGTGGCCAGCACCTCAAACTGATGCTCTCCATCGACTTCAGCGATTTCAATAATGGAAATATCGAAAGTACCGCCACCAAGGTCATATACCGCGATGGTACGATCACCTTCGAGGTTATCCATGCCGTAAGCCAGCGCTGCCGCTGTCGGCTCGTTAATGATGCGTTTAACGTCGAGACCGGCAATGCGGCCAGCGTCTTTGGTCGCCTGACGCTGGGAATCATTGAAGTAGGCCGGCACAGTGATGACCGCCTCGGTCACAGGCTCGCCGAGGTAATCTTCGGCGGTTTTCTTCATCTTTTTCAGTACGTCGGCAGAGACTTGCGGCGGCGCCATTTTCTCGCCGCGCGCCTCTACCCACGCGTCGCCGTTGTCGGCCTTGACGATTTTGTAGGGCACCATGTTGATGTCCTTTTGCACAACGTCGTCTTCAAAGCGGCGGCCAATCAGGCGCTTGACTGCATACAGGGTGTTGTGGGGGTTGGTTACGGCCTGGCGCTTGGCGCTCTGGCCAACCAGCACTTCACCGTCTTCGGTGTAGGCCACAATAGAAGGTGTAGTACGCGCACCTTCGGCGTTCTCAATAACCTTCACCTTGTCGCCATCGCGGATGGCCACACAGGAGTTGGTTGTCCCGAGGTCAATACCTATGATTCTTCCCATTTTAACTCTCCAGTTCGCCCGCTCGCGGGACGCTATTCAATTTGGCTCTGAACTCTATATTGGCGCCAATACTCTGATTTCAAGGGTATTTGGCAAATATTTCGGTTATTTGGACACCACCACCATGGCGGCGCGCAGCAGGCGATCATTCAGGGTATAGCCCTTTTGCACCACATTAATCACCGAGTTGGGTTCGGCTCCCGGCGCTTCAACCATGGAGATGGCCTCATGCACCTGCGGATCAAAAGGCTCGCCCTCGGGATTAATGGCCTTGAGGTTGTGACGCTCGAGCATGTCGCTAAAGCTGCGGTAGGTCAGCTCAACCCCTTCGAGGATGGCCTTCATCGATTCGTCAGTCGCATCAACCGACTCCAGTGCCCGCTCGAGGTTATCGACCACGGGCAGCAAGTCCTTGGCGAAACGCTCAACGGCAAACTTGCGGGCGTTTTCAGCGTCAATCTCGGCCCTGCGGCGGATGTTCTGCGCCTCGGCAGCCGTACGCAGCGCCTGGTCCCGGGCTTCTGCCAGTTCCTGCTGCAGCGCCTCGATCTGACTGTCGAGATCGCCCCGCTCTTCAAGCTCGCCCTCGACCTCAACCTGGGCTTCAACCTGGGCTGCTTCGTCGGCTTGCTGTCCCTGCTCCGGGCTTTGCGTCTCGGTTAGCGCCTCTTCAGCCGCTTCCTGTTCGCTCGCTTTGTTTTCCTCTGCCACGCCTTATGCTCCATAAATCTTTTGATCTGCGGCCCAAAACGCCGCGCAGGGGCAACTATGGGGGCGCCGGGCGGGAATTCAAGTGAAGGAATCAAAAATTTTGAGAAAAGTCTTTAAATACAAACAGCTAGATTGAAAGAATTTAGGCCGGTTTCAACGCCAGACTGAGCATGCGCGCTGTTACATCCACCATCGGTATCACCCGTTCATAGGCCATGCGGGTCGGCCCGATAACGCCCAGAACGCCCAGCGGGCGGCCATCCTGGAATTGGTAAGGCGCTGTAATCACGCTGAAGTCACCAAATACTTCGTAACCGGACTCATTGCCGATAAAAATCTGTACGCCATCGGCCAGCAGGCAGCGGTCCACCAGGTCGAGAATATCTTTCTTGCGCTCAAAGGCGCCAAACAGCTCGCGCATTTTATCCAGGTTGTCAGGTGTCGCCGACTCCAGCAACTGCTTCTCGCCCGCCAGCACATAAGCCGCTCGCGAATCACATTCTACATCCAGAGCGCGCGCTGCAAGATCCAGCGACTCCTGCATGTAGCGGTCTATGTGGTCTTTGTCCGCTCTCATGGCAAGCAGCAAAGCATCGCGGATGCCGTCCAGCTCACGCCCACTGTAACGCTGATTAATATAGTTGGATGCTTGCTTGAGTTCGCTCTCGCTGAACTCGCGCTCGGTGTGAATGACCCGGTTCTGCACGTCTTTTTCGTTCACCACCAGAATGACCAGAATCCGCTTGCCGGACAAAGGCAGAAACTCCACCTGTCGCAATGACAAACGCTGGCGACTGGGCATGGTCACCAAACCCGCCTGACGGGTCAGACTCGACAACAGCTGCGAAGCGGAGGCGACCAGCTCATCGGCTGATTTCTCCGCATCCAGCTCCAGTTTAAGATTGTTGAGAATATGGCCTTCGAGCGGCGACACCGTCACCAGGGTGTCGACAAAAAAGCGGTAACCCTGCTGGGTGGGAATGCGCCCCGCCGAGGTGTGCGGCGACACGACAAAGCCCCGGTCTTCAAGCTCCGCCATAATATTGCGCACCGTGGCAGCGCTGACCGGCAAGCCACTATCTTGCAACAGGGTTTTCGACCCGACCGGCTGACCTTCGCGGATATAACGCTCAACCAACACCTTCAATAAACGCTGGGCGCGGTCGTTCAATACTGCAGTCACCATTATTATTCCCGATACAGCTTCAACAGCATTCTAGCGCCCCGCCCTGCTTTTACCAACGGGGGGCTTGCCGACGCAAAGCGATATACTGTATAAATACACATGACTATCTAAATAACCAGTACTCTAACCATTTCCGGGGTGCCCCATGCTAACCCAGCTCTGTATCCGCAACTACGCCATTGCCGAATCACTGGATATTGACCTTGAAAACGGCATGACCGCCCTGACCGGCGAAACCGGTGCCGGCAAGTCCATCATGCTCGATGCTTTGGGGCTGGCGCTGGGCGACCGCGCCGATGCCGGTATCGTGCGACACGGCACCGACAAGGCCGAAATCAATGCACTGTTTGACGTCAGTGCCGTTCCCGCCGCCTTGAGCTGGCTACAGTCACGCGACCTCGATGCGGGTGACGACTGCATGTTACGGCGGGTCATTACCGCCGAAGGGCGCTCGCGGGCCTATATCAACGGGCAGCCCGCCACGCTGCAGGATATACGCAATCTGAGCGATCAGCTGATTGATATTCACAGCCAACACGAACACCAGTCGCTGCTCAAAAAAGACTATCAGCGCCAACTGCTGGACACTTGCGCTAACGCGCAGGCACTGGCAGAGAAGGTAGAAGAGACCGCACACGCCCACCAACGCACGCTGACTACCCTGTCGTCGCTGAGCGGCCAGCGCGATGAACAATCCGCGCGCGCCCAGCTTCTGCAATACCAGCTCGACGAGCTGGAAACCCTCAACCTGCAGGCGAGCGAGGTCGAATCACTGGAAGACGAGCAGAAGCAGCTCGCCAACGCCGAACAACTGCTCGCCGCCAGCGACCACGCCCTGAACCTCTGCAAAGACGGCGAGGTTAACGCGCTCGGCATACTGCATCAGGCGCTGTCGTCATTGCGGGCCAGCCCCGTAAAAGTCGACCGGCAGGCCAGCGCCGAAGAATTACTGAAAACGGCGGTTATTCAAATAGAAGAGGCCAGTCGCGAGCTACAGCATCATCTGGACCGGGAAGAACTCGATCCCGCCCGGCTCCACGAGGTGCAGGAGCGGCTCGACAGCATTTACCAGATTGCCCGTAAACATCACTGCAAGCCGGAACAACTACCCGAGCTGCAAGCCCGGCTGCAAAGCGAGCTCGACAGCATTCAAGGCAGCGATGAGCGTCTGGAACAGCTCAAGGCAGAGCTCGAAACGCTGGCCGCCGATTATCACAAGAGCGCAGGAAAGCTCAGCGAGAAGCGACGCAAGGCCGCCGCCACCATTAGCAAGAAAGTCGAGGCGCAACTGGCAGAACTGTCGATGGCTAACTGCCGCTTCAATATCGCCCTGAACAGCATCGATTCCAGTGAACACCTGCCCGGCCATGGCCTCGAAGACGTCAGTTTTCTTATCAGCACCAACCCCGGCAGCCAACCCGGGCCACTTAACAAAATCGCGTCGGGCGGTGAGCTGTCGCGTATCAGCCTCGCCATCCACGTGGTTAACGCCCAGGCCGTTACTGTACCTACGATCGTCTTCGACGAAGTTGATGTGGGTATTGGTGGCGCTACGGCCGAAGTGGTTGGCGGCCTGCTTCAGGCCCTGGGTAAAACCACACAGGTTTTATGTGTAACCCACCAGCCGCAGGTGGCCAGCCAGGCCGACCACCACATCAAAGTCAGCAAACAAAGCGACAAGAAATCAGTAAAAACAGCTCTGCATCAGCTTGGCGAGAATGAAAAGATCGACGAAATTGCCCGTATGCTGGGCGGCATTGCGATTACCGAAAATACACTGGCGCATGCACGCGAGATGGTAACCACGGCACATTGATGTGCTCCCCAGACGCCTGACGCCGGGGGCCAACACGAAAAAGCCGACTCATGGCCGGCTTTTTATCAATACTGCCCGAACGTCATTTATTCTTTTTGGGCCGAACATACAGCACCAGGCTGTGATCAAGCAGGTCAAACCCCATATCGTTCGCTATCTGGCGCTGACGCTTTTCAATGACATCATCGCAGAACTCGATGACTTCGCCACTGTCCAAGCACACCATATGATCATGGTGATCTCCTTTGGCGAGCTCAAAAACAGAATGGCCACCCTCGAAATTATGCCTAACCACCAGCCCCGCCGTCTCAAACTGGGTCAATACGCGGTAAACTGTGGCCAGACCAACATCTTCGCCCGACTCCATCAACGCGCGGTACACGTCCTCCGCGCTGAGGTGCTGGTTGTTGCTTTCAGAGTGTTCGAGCAGCTCAAGAATCTTGACACGCGGCAGAGTCACCTTCAGTCCGGCCTTTTTCAACTCCTGATTTTCGACCGACATGCCTTACCCCTTAGCGTTGATGTGCGTATTGCGCTATTATCCCACGCCTTTACTAACGATGAAAGTTAAAGACCTGATGATTAAAAAAGCTGTTGCCCTCTTAGTTATTCTCGCACCGCTGTTTGCCTGCAGTACGCTCGAATTCCCCGGCGTGTATCGTCTGCAAATCGAGCAGGGCAATATCGTTACTGAAGAAATGGTGGCGCAACTCGAACCCGGCATGTCGACCAGCCAGGTCGAATTCATACTGGGCACGCCGCTGATTCGCGACAGCTTCAGCCCCAACCGCTGGGACTACCTTCATATTGTGCGAAAGCCCGACAACACCGTAGAAAAACAGCGATTAACGGTGTATTTCGATGAAGGTTTACTCAGCCACTACGAAAGCACCATCAAGCCGACACCTCTTGCAGAAGAAATGACCGAGCAGGAAGAGGTTGAACTTGAAAGCGAAGCCGCCGCAGCACCGGCGCCCGCCGCTACAGAAGCAGAGGAAGAAAAGAAAGCGCCACCGATGCGGCCTCGCCCTTAATCAGCAACGGGCGCTAGCGGCGCCCTTCTGCCTCCTGCCGAGCCTTCACCTTCGCAGCGCGTTGCTTGCGCACCTCTTTGGGGTCGGCAATCAGAGGGCGGTAAATCTCGACCCTGTCGCCATTGGCTACAGGCGTATCGTCCGGCTTGGGCACCGCTTTTCCGAACACTCCCAGATCCGCCTTAGCCAGATCCAGACCCTCAAACTGGGCGTCCAGACCCGACTTGAGGGCGGCCTCGCGCACAGACGTGCCGGCCGGCAATTCCAGTGCAACTATTTGCTGCTTTTGGGGCGTGGCAAACACCACTTCGACGTGAATCATTTCAGCCATAAACAGATTTCGCTCGTTTTACCATCGCGTCCACCATCGTATTGGCAGCGCCGTTGAATAACTGCTTTGCCGCCACACTAAGCACCGAACTGCTTAGCGTAAAGTTGAGGAACAGTGACACCTTGCAGGCCTGCCCGTTCAACGACAACAACACCCAGCGCCCCACAAAATTCTCGAACGGGCCATCTACCAGCTCAAGGCGGATTTCACTGGGCCGGGTAAGCGCGTTGCTGGTCGTAAAGCTCTGGGTCACACCTCCGCGCGACAAATCCAGCCTGGCCACCATCGCATTCTCACTCTCGGATAAGACCTCCGCGCCTACGCAGCCGTCCATAAACTGTGGGTAACAGGCCACATCATTGATCAAATCAAAGACCTGCTCCGCAGAATACGGCAGCAATGCACTGCGGCTTATGGTGGTCATCGCGACGTCAAAACCCTTAAAACCCCTGAACTATCGATAACAGCAAGATCGCCAGAATTGCCGGGGGCGCAATATACCGCAAAAGCTGGCGCCAAATCCAAAAGGTTCGGTCACCACAGTAATACAACTCATCTCTGGCCTGCACCTCGCGCAGTACCCAACCGGCATAAAGCGTCAGGCCCAGCGCGCTAAGCGGCAGCAGATAATCGGCCGCCACCCGATTGAGCGCATAAAGCCAGAAGGCCTCTCCCGGCGCCGCCACGTCCAGCACAATGAACAACCCCGCTCCCCAGGTCAAAGAGCAGAGCAACAGTACGGCAAACCAGCGGTGCAGCGGTGTTTTTTCCACCAGCCAGGCAATGGTTGGCTCCAGCAGGGCCAGTGCGCTACACAACATAACCAACGCCAGCAGGATAAAAAACATACTGCCCACCAGATCACCAAACAGCACATTGCCAAAGACGTAGGGCAAGCTGATAAACAGCAAAGCGACACTATTACCCGGCTCGATATTGTGGTCGAGCACCAGCGCATAAACACAAACACCGGCCACCAGCGCAGCGACCGTATCGATAACGGCCACCGCAAACACCTGACGGGAGATAGACCGCCCATCAGGAAAGTACGCACCATAAATCATCATGGCACCCACCCCGATACCCAGCGTATAGAAGGCCTGCCCCAGTGCAGACACCAAAGCTGCGCGACCAAAATCTTCCCGGCGAATTTCAAACATCCAGCGCAAGCCGGCACCCAGATCGCCCAGCTCAACAGCAGCATAGAGCGCGGCAACCAGCATAATAAGGATCAGCGGCACCAGCAGTCGCAACAACTGGCCGGTGAAGCGGGTCATCTTCAGCATCGCAAGTGGCGCCAGCACGAGAAAAAACCCGGTAAGGCCTTTAGCCATCTCCTCACCCGACGAGATATAGGCAGCAAAGTGTTCGCCGGCAAATTCAATACTGATCGCCTCAAGCCTGGCATCACCCAGCTGGTAGGCATAACTCAACACCCAACCCGCTATAACAACAAGATGCACCAGCAATAACAGACCCGTGATCATGGCCACCACCGGCACAATACGCCAGGCCCCGTGGGCATCGGCTTCGAGGTTCAGAAACTGGATGCTTGATTCGGGGTTGGCACGGCCACGGCTCCCCATCACCACCTCAGCCAGCATAACGGGCATGGCAATGACGACCACCAGCCCCATATAGACCAGCAGATACAACAAGCCGCCGTATTCACCTACTTCGTGCGGAAAGCGCCAAAAATTACCCAGACCAATTGCCAGCCCCGACGCTGCGGCAACAAATGTCCAGCGACTGACCCACACGCCTTGCTTGGCTTCACGTTGCAAACCTTAATCCTCGACAAGTGTTTTTATTATGCGCAATCCTACAATACCGCCATTTTCTCCCAGCTCCATAGGCTTTACCAGCAACAGGCCCTATAATGCGCGCCCATGGCCGCTAAAAAACCGAAACAGCAAAGTTCTACCATCGCTCTCAACAAGCGCGCTCGCCACGAATACCATATATCGGAGAAATTCGAGGCGGGGCTCGTGCTGCATGGCTGGGAAGTTAAAAGCCTGCGCGCAGGCAAAGCGCAAATTGTCGACAGCTATGTACTACTCAAGGATGGCGAAGCCTGGCTTATTGGCACCTTGATTACCCCTCTGCAAACCGTGTCGACCCACTTTGTGAGCGACCCAACGCGAACCCGCAAATTGCTGCTCAACAGCAAGGAACTGGGCCGACTGCTTGAAGCCACCCAACAAAAAGGCTATACCTGCGTATGCACTGCCTTGTACTGGAAAAAGCACCTGGTGAAGGCAGAGATATGCCTCGCCCAAGGCAAACAGCTACACGACAAACGCGACACGGAAAAGGAGCGCGATTGGGATCGGCAAAAGCAGCGGATTCTGCGCGAGCATAACAAGTGAAGACTCTCTACCTGCTACGCCACGCCAAATCCGATCACGACGATATTTCGCTGCCCGATTTCGAGCGCCCCCTCAACAAGCGCGGCAAGAAAGACGCCGTGACGATGGCCGCCGCTATTTCAGAGCATTGCCGCGACGTACAGCATGTATACAGTAGCCCCGCAAAGCGCTGCCGCAGTACTGTTAAACGCATTCGCAAGGCACTGGATACGCCCGCAGGCGAACTCACGCTGGATGATGCGCTCTATACCTTTGAAGCATCAGAACTGCTCGCCTGGCTAAAAGAACGAAGTAATGACGTTGACCGGATTCTTGTGACGGGCCATAACCCGGCACTGGAAAACCTTATCGACCTGCTCTGCAACCAGTCATTGGTTCACTTCCCAACGGCGGCCTTCGCAGAAATTTTCCTGCGTATTGAATACTGGGACCAGTTGCGGCCCGGCTGTGGAGAATTGCTGCACTGCCTCACTCCCCGTGACGTTCAATAAGCAACACAGCCCTTTGGCAAAAGGTTCTCACCGCGATAGTATCCCTGCCTACAACTGACTTTACACAGAAGCCATTTATTCATGCCAAGCCAAGACTATCACTACGTTAATGACCTCATTATCCTGAAAAAAAAGCATCACCTGATCAAACACATTGATGACAGTCTGCCAACACCTGAAATACACGGCACTAAAGTCTGGGGCTCAAGCTTTCTGATCATGGATTATCTGGAAGAACACCCACCGGCGACTTTCAGCGAGATACTCGAAGTGGGATGCGGCTGGGGGCTGCTGGGCATACACTGCGCCAAAACCTACGAGGCCGACGTTACCGCCGTGGATGCTGACCCACACGTTTTCCCCTACCTTGACGCTCACAGCGTGATCAATGATGTCGAACTCGACACCCTCACCGCCCGCTACGAGGACCTGAAGATCAAGGATATGAAAGGTTATGACATGGTGCTCGGAGGCGACATCTGCTTCTGGGACGACCTCGTTGAGCCACTGTTTTCGATGGTAAAAAAAGCAGTTAAAGCAAAGGTTGGCACGATCATCATTGCCGACCCCGGCAGGTCGCCTTTTCTCAAGCTCGCCAAACTCTGCCAAAAAGAATTCAATGCCGAGCTGCTGGAGCGCACAGTTCGCAAGCCGCGCAAGATCGAAGGCAACCTGCTCGTAATAAAAGCCTGAGCCGCCTATTCGGCTGCAGAGCAGGCGCCTACGGATGGATTTGTAGCAGCCTGCCCTGCAGGCGAATTATTTTCTCGCGGAAACGCCAATTGCGTAGTCAGAAGTCTCCGCCGTCAATCGCCGTTCGGTGGGCTGTAGTCCAGCTTGCGCAATCTGGGCAGCCTGCCACTTTGCAAATAACGATGGATGGCTTCTTGTGAACGAATGCGCTTGGCCTTTTTCTTTCTTGGCAATCGTAAATAATTGCTCTGCGCAGCATCCAGCGTTCGCGCCTTGACATTATCCGACCACTGAATATCCAGCACCGCCTGCAAGGTAGCCTGATGTTCCGGGTCGTAGATCGGGCACATCACTTCTACGCGGTAATCAATATTGCGTGTCATCAAATCAGCAGATGAAATGTAGTAACGCGGCTCGCCACGGTTGTAGAACATGAAAACCCGAGGGTGCTCCAGGTAACGGTCTACAATACTTATAGCCTCGATATTGTCACTAACGCCGGGAGTACCGGGCACCAGCGAACACATGCCGCGCACAATCAACCGTATCGGCACACCAGCCTGACTCGCTTGATACAGTTTTTCTATAACTTCGGGGTCCACCAGATTATTGCATTTAAGCGTAATGCCGCAATCACGCCCCTTCTTCGCATTCTGGATTTCGGTATCAATCAAATCCTTCAGGCGCTGCCGGGTGTTCACTGGCGAAACAATAAGGTGCTTCAGATCCGGCCGCCGATAGTTGTACCGAATAAACTCAAAAATCTTGGCCGCCTCCTCCCCGATTTCCTGATTGTAGGTAAGCAGGCTGAAATCGGTATACACCTCCGCCGTTTTTTCGTTGAAGTTACCCGTTCCCACATGGGTGTAGTAGCGCAAGACATTGTTCTCCTGCCGCGTCACCAAAATCAGTTTGCCGTGTACCTTTAAACCCGGCACCCCGAAAATGACGTTCACGCCGCCTTCAGTCAGACGGTGCGACAACGCCAGGTTAGCCTCCTCATCAAAACGCGCTTGCAGCTCGACAATCACCGTCACTGACTTGTGATTGGCAACCGCATTGATCAGGGCGTCTACCACATGCGAATACGACGCAACCCGGTACAAACTGATCGCGATGGATTTCACCGCCGGGTCAATTGCCGCCGTTTTCAGGAAATTCACCACATAGCTAAAGCTGTGATAGGGGTAATACAAAAGCACGTCGCGCTCGGCAATCGCATCAAAAATATTGTCGCGTTGCTCCACCGCCGCCAGCGGGATGGGCGCCGGCGGCTGCAATTCCAAATAGGCAGGGCCCAAATTGGGGAAGCCCATAAAATCCTTGGAATTGTGGTAGCGCCCGCCGGGAATAACCGAATCCAGACGACCAATACCCAGCCGCCGGGCCATGTAATCACGCATATCCTCCGGCATATCGCTGTCGTACACAAAGCGCACGGGGTCTGCTTTTTTGCGGCGTTTAAGGCTGCGCTCCATGCGCTCAAAAAAGCTCTCGGTAACCTCTTCACCCAGCTCCAGCTCGGCATCGCGCGTTAGCTTGATGGTATACGCCTCAACGCTGTTCAAGGGAAAAATACCGCGGAATACCTCGTGCAGACACACCCGGATTACGTTCTCCAGAGCCATCATGACTTTGCCGCGCTTGCCCTTGCGCGACGGTATTTTTACAAAACGGCTTAAGCGGCCGGTCGGCACTTCAAGCAAGGCATAACGTACATGTTCGGCGAATGTCAGCCTGATCGCCAGATAAATTGAGGAGTCATTCAATTCAGGCATCGGATGGGCGTCGTCAAGAACAATCGGCTCAAGCTCAGGCTGAATATGTTTGAAAAAGTAGTCGCGAGCGAATTTTTGTTGATGCTCGTCCAGCTGCTTTTCGCTGACTAAATAGATACCACGACGGCGCAGTTCCCGCAGTGTATCAAGATAGATTCGATCGAAACGGCTTTGCAGGCCCAGTACACGGCGCTGAATTTCTTCAAGCAAGGCCTTGTATTCATCCTGCCTGGAAGGGGTTGAAAATGCCGCAAGGCGACGTACATCCGCCACCCGCACACGATAAAACTCGTCCATATTATTGGAAAAAATACCCATATAACGGACGCGCTGAATCACCGGAACACTGGTATCCGCCGCCTCTTGCAACACCCGCTCGTTGAACGACAGCCAACTCAACTCCTTGGGAATCCACACCTGCCTGTCGCCCGTCTCTACCATAAAACTCCCCTGACTATTATCAGACTATACGTCTCTACCAGACTATAGGATGACTGTGTCAGTTATATTACATCTTCAGCGGCGCTGCATTTGCCGATACGTGAATTTATTGCACATAGCCTCCTGTCGCTTTCAAACAAGGTAGCAGTTACACTGCCTGCAAGCGCAATTCACCTCCTTTTTAACCCTGATTTCAGCAACCGGGAGTCGTTCGTTTTCATGCCGCAAGAACTTGCCCCCGAGGTTTACGCTGCTCTTGACCTCGGCTCCAACAGTTTTCATCTACAAATAGCCCGCTTTGAAAACAACAAGCTCATTGTGCTCGACGCCCACAAAGACATGGTGCGTTTTGCCGCCGGACTCGGCAACAACAACGAGCTCTCTGCAGAAGCCCGGCAACGCGCGCTGGGCAGCCTCCAGAAAATGGCCGAACGCTTGCGCGGCATCCCCCGCGATCATATTCGTATTGTTGGCACCAACACCCTGCGCACCGCCACCAACGCCGCCGAGTTTCTCGAACAGGCAGAAGCGATACTGCCCGCACCAATCAACATCATTTCCGGCACCGAGGAAGCCCGCCTTATCTACCTCGGCGTTGCCAGTGACTTCTCGCCCGGTGGTGAACGCAGACTGGTTATCGACATTGGTGGCGGCTCCACAGAACTGGTTGTCGGTTCGCAACTTCCCAAAACCATGGAAAGCCTGGACATTGGCTGTGTCAGCTTCAGCCGGCGATTCTTCCCCGACGGCAAGCTCAGCGAGCAAGGCTTCAAAAAGGCGACCAAAGCAGCAGCCCAGGAACTATCCCCTTATATAGAACAGTTTCTTGGCAACTGGGATCAGGCTGTGGGGGCCTCCGGCACCATTCGCAGCATAGCGCGCATACTGTCGGACAATAACTACACCGAAAAACTGCCCATTACCGCCAAAGGGCTGCAGACCCTGCGGGATGAACTGCTAGCGCACAAACACATCGACGAGCTAAACCTGAAAGGTCTCAGCGACGACCGTAAAGCCGTGATTGCCGGCGGGCTGGCCATACTGACAACGCTGGTAGAAGAACTGCAGATCAAAGAACTGCACACCTCCGGCTACGCCATCCGTGAAGGTATCATTCACGACCTTGCCGGCCGCCTGCACCACCACGACACGCGTGAAAGCACCATTAACCACCTTGTCAGCCAGTACCATATCGACACCCGGCAAGCGAAACAGGTAGGTGATGTGGCGACTCGCTGGCTGCCCGGCATTCAGGAACAGGTCTTAACCGAGCCCCGGGAAGCCCGGCAACTACTACGCTGGGCCGCCGCCCTGCATGAAATAGGCCTCGCAATTGCCCACGGCGGCTACCATAAACATGGCGCCTATATTTTACACAACGCCGACATGCCCGGATTTTCACGACAGGAGCAGGCACGTCTGGCTTTTCTCGTACTGAACCACCGACGCAAACCCAAGGCCGAAGCCCAACTCTATAACGTACGGCCCGACTGGTGGCTAATCGCCCTGTTCCGGCTCGCCTGCATTGTGTACCGTCGGCGCCAAAAGCGCAGTATTCCCAAAGATATTGACCTGCAGGCCGACGGCAAACAACTGCTAATACGCGCCCCTTCGGCCTGGCTGGACAAAAACCCCCTCACCCGTGCCGACCTTGAAGACGAACAGGAACTACTCAAAGCCGTTGGCATCAAATTGAGTGTAGAGGCGGTTTAATCCGCTCTGAACAGGTGGTTCGACAGGCTCACCACGAACGGGGATGCAGCTCACCACGAACGGAGCCAACTCACCACAAACGGAAAACACCAACCACCACCCGTTCGCCCTGAGCTTGTCGAAGGGCGCATTCACCACAATCGGAGCCCGCTCATCACAAGCGGAAAACACCAACCGCCACCCGTTCGCCCTGAGCCTGTCGAAGGGCGCATTCACCACAATCGGAGCCCACTCACCACAAACGCAAAACACCAACCACCACCCGTTCGCCCTGAGCTTGTCGAAGGGCAGCTTCACCACAATCGGAGCCACTCA
>DIBR01000007.1:530-2006 GCA_002415025.1 Spongiibacteraceae bacterium UBA5047 | reverse complement strand
CAATCGGAGCCCACTCACCACAAGTGGAAAACACCAACCGCCACCCCGTTCACCCTGAGCTTGTCGAAGGGCAAGCTCAGATAGACAAAGCTGACTCACCACGAACAGTTACAATTTTCGCCCAGTCAGCTACAATGGAAGATGTTTTGGGGCCGATTTGGATTCGACGCCGGTTACAAAGCTCTGTGGTGCATGCCGTGATGGTAGCGAATCACGTTAATCAAAAGCTGCAATCTTATAGTTGCCAACGACGACAACTACGAAGGGTACGCGCTAGCCGCCTAACCTTCATCTGGTCGCTTCGGCGCCAGCGGTCACTAGGGGATGCCTGTAAACCCGAAATGACTGTCAGATAGAACAGGATCGCCGCCAAGTTCGCTGCAGACGTAACGGCTAAAACTCATGCAGCTCGCTCCAAGCACCCTGCCAATCGGGCGGCGCGGAGTTAACTCAATAGATTTGGCTACGCATGTAGTACCGACAGTGGAGAGCTGGCGGACGGGGGTTCAAATCCCCCCGGCTCCACCAAACAAGCCCCAGAATACGGGGCCTATAGCAGAAAAGGTTGCTCAAGAAGCCCGCCCCGTGCGGGCTTTCTTGTTTCTGGCTGTATTTGCCTGCCTATCCCCACATCCCCTTCGTGTATCCAGCTGTGTATCCCCAAGGTTAATGACATCCGTTCGCTGCACCTTCGAATGCCGAATGAAAGTGTTGGTTCTCAGCATGAGAGATCAGCCGGCGCGACTTGATCCTTTTCAGCCGTGCGGTGCACCGAAGCGGCGCTGGCTCACGTCACTCGTGCACGCGGGTCGCGCCCACGCCTGGATGCGCGGCTAGTCGGCATATGGGGATCACATCAGCCAGCAAATGCGCCGCCGGCTGCCGCCAAGCATCAAGGCGTGATAGCGACAGGCGGTGCGAGAAGGCCGCCAACCGCGGCAAATTCATCTCTTTCTGGAAGCGGTAACTTACTCTTTCGTCAGCGGGCAGTCCTGCCCGCTGCGAGATGGCGCCTATCGATTCAGAGGCCCTTGCCCAGCATGGTGCCGTTGACGATTTCACCGTAGAGGTTCACGCCATCGTTGGCGTGGTACTTGTCGCGGGTCTTTTCGACCGAACCGTCGATCAGCCGCGGATCCTGGGGCCGTTCGTGGCTGTTCATAAACGCGGCCACGTGCCAGGCGTCCTCATTCGACAAGCTGCCGCCCTTGCCCAAGGGCATGTTCTCCTTGATGAACGCGGCGGCAGTGTTAATCCGGTGCATGCCTGCCCCCCAGTTGAACGAGTCCGCGCCCCAAAGGGGTGGGAACACATAATCGTCACCGGACTTCTGCCCTTCCCCGTTCTGCCCGTGACATACAGCGCATTGGGCCGCATAGACCTGCTCGCCCTTGGCCAGGTCATACCCGTTTTCAGGTTTTGGCACTTCCGGATAGGCACGACCGGGGAGCTCCTGACCAGTCGGGGCACCGGTAG
>DIBR01000007.1:0-381 GCA_002415025.1 Spongiibacteraceae bacterium UBA5047 | reverse complement strand
GGGGAGTTCCTGGCCGGTCGGAGCCCCGGTAGCGAGCCAATAGGAATAGGCCGACAGCGCAGCGATCACCGGTCCGTCCGCTTCTGGGGCCTTGCCGTTCATGCTGAATTGGAAACACCCCTGTAGCCGCTCGGCGTAGCTGTTGACCTTGTTGTTCTTCTTCCGGTACGCCGGATACATGGTGTATGCCGCCCACAGCGGAGCGGAGTTGGCTTTGCGGCCCTGCTCAAGGTGACAGTTCGCGCATGCGAGGCCGTTGCCCACGTATTCCGGAGCCCGGTTTTTGGTATCGACAAAGATGGCGCGGCCTTCCTGGACCAGCTTTCCGTAAGCATTGTCGGGCAGTTCGCTCTCCTGGGGGGGCTGAAAGTAGCGGCTGCT
>DIBR01000033.1 GCA_002415025.1 Spongiibacteraceae bacterium UBA5047 | reverse complement strand
TATCCAGCTGAGCTACGGGCGCGGATTCGGCTTTCAGCCGAGGCGCGTACTATAGGGAAGCCGCCCTTGGGTGTCAACCTCATCCGTGGGCATAACGCCCTGAAAAGTAGCGAAATGTGGCGTCAGCGCAGTCCGGGTCAATAGCTCAGCGACAGGGTCACGCCGTAGGTCTGGGGCATGCCGGTAATCCGGTACTTCAGGTCGCCCACTCCCTGATGCACGCTGTTTACTACGTATTCGTTAAAGACGTTTTTCCCCCAGAGGGTGAGCATCCAGTCGTTGGCCCGATGCCCGAAGCGCACGCGGGCATTGGTCACCCCGTAATCCGGATGCACGAAGATCGGGTCCCCTTCGATGCTGGAGTTGGTGTCGTCAACGTAGTAGTAATCGATTCCGATTCCCGCTTCGTAGTTGTCACCCACCGGCAGGCTGTAGTCACCGCTCAGGGAATAGGAGAGTTTGGGCGAATAGTTGAACTCCTGACCCGCCAGATCAACCTGCTCACCCCGGTTGTTGATAGCCTCGAATCTGAGTATTTCGGATTCGAGATAGGCAATTGCCCCGGTCAGGTAGAGGCCGCTGGTGGGGGTCAGGGTAAAATCAAATTCTATTCCTTTGACTTCAGATCTGGGCGCATTACGCAGGGTAGGCAGGGCACCAAACACAGGGTCGTTAAACCGCGACAGGAGCTGTTTGTCGCGATAGCGATAGTAGAATATGGCGCTATTGACGTGCGCCTTGCGATCCCACAAGTCAACCTTGGCGCCCAGCTCGTACGCATCGACCTGCTCCTGCTTTACCGATTCGAGCTGCTCGTGGTCGGAGGTTTGAAACAGGGGAAAGGAGCCTGATTTGAAGCCTCGGGTGTAGGATGCGTAGAACAGGTACTCGTCGCGGGGAGTCCAGTCCAGTACCGCGCGGTAGGACAAGCTATTTTCTTCCAGCGTTTCTGTATATGCGCCAATTTCACCGTCTTCGCCAATACTGAAACAGCCACCATTCACGTTGACGATGTCCGGGGTGGTGCCGGCCTCCAGCGCACGGCGCGTAGCCAGCGTCTGGAACAGTACATACAGGCCGTTGACCGGATCTTTTGCACCGGAGCACCCGGAGTAAAAGCGTTCTTCTTCGGTATAACGTGCGCCTAGCACGAGTTTGAACGCATCGCTAAACTGCCACTCAACGTTCGCGTAAGGCGCCTTCGACTGGTAGTCGAGCTGTGCCACCGAGAAGTAGTATTCGGTTACCAGCAGACTGCGCTCAATCACCGGCGCAGGAAATACCACGCTGGCATTGCCACTCATAATCAGGTCCAGGTATTCATCAACCTCGTCGCGAGGGGTCGAGTGATACCCCACCAGCCAGCGCAGGGATTCGGAATCATTCCAGCCGCTCAGGCGCAGTTCGTAATCAACCACTTCCATGGTGACATCCACGGCCAGCTCAGCGTGGCGCTGATTGAATGCGCCAGTGGGAATCTCGGAATCATCACTCACGAAATCAGTGTATGACGCAAGAAAATCGGCTTGAAGGTTGCTGGCAATGTTCCACCGGGTTTGCAGTGAGAGTTGGCGGAAGGTTTCATCAAGCTGAAAATCGATAGGCCTGCCGTCAGAACGCACACAGGAGGGGTGACCCGTACACCACTCGGCAACCCGGTTATCGTCCGTATCCTGACTGATCAGGGGGTAGTCGCGCACACTTTGCGCAACCAGGCCGGTTTCGGAACCGGGAATCTGGCTATCATTGGCATAGGGGTTTTGCGGCACCAGTGCGATGGGCTGCCCGGCCTGGGCGTCGCTGCGATCACGCCAGGTGGCCGCCACCAGCGAGAACAGCAGAGCATCGGTAGGCTCCCATTCCAGCGCCAACCGGTAGGCGGAACGGTCCTGCTCACCCAGGGTTTTATCTTTGTTGGTATTGCTGTATTGCCAGCCCTCATCGCGCTGAATATCGCGGGCGGCCAGACGGTAACGAAAACTGTCAGACACAGGGCCGCTGATAAAGGCCTCAATATCCGTGGTATCAAACCGGCTATAGCTTGCCGTTAGTCCCGCCTGAAATTCTCGCGTGGGTTTGTTGGCAATAAAGTTGATGGCGCCACCGGTGGTGCTGCGGCCGAACAGTGTACCCTGAGGGCCTTTCAGAACTTCAACCTGCTCAACGTCAAAGATCGCCCCCTTGGACATGATGGAGTACGGCAGGTTGACCTCATCGAGGTAAACCGCTGTTGTGGGCGTGGCGAAATAACTGCTGTCGGTAAAGCCCACGCCGCGCAGGGTATACACCGGAGCGCCCTGCCCCCCTTCAGAGACCACCAATCCCGGCACAACGCCGCCGAGCTCACGGGCGTCGCTCACCCCCAGTGTTTTGAGTTGCTCACCCGACAGGGCGGTAACGGCAATGGGCACTTCGCGCACATCTTCTTCGCGCCGCTGGGCGCGCACCACAACCTCTTCTATTAACAGGCGACTGCGAAACGGCGAGCGCTCCGCCGACTCATCCTCTGTTTGAGCCAGCGCCGGAGCAGGCTGTAGTAAGGCCTGTAACAAACCCAGAGCCAGCAATGTGGGAGTGAGAAATCGTGCCTGTGTTAGAGCATTCAAAGCCATTTACCTGCGTCTATAAACCGGGGGAGTCATTCGGGTAGCGCAGATTGTAGAGAAAGGCGGCGACAATGGAAAATGTGTGTTTGATTGGCGGGGGCAGGCCCCGGAATGAATTAAAGCATTCGCCTGCAGGGCAGGCTCCTACAGAGCACCGCAGCAGGTCCCTGTGGGAGCGAGCGCTGCTCGCGAATGGCGCGCTAGCGGCGGCGCCGGTATTCCATGCGGCGCAGCATATCTTCCATAAAGGAGGTATAGAGCTGGTTGCCGAGGTATTTGTCTTCCACCGCCGAGTCGATGCTGGGGTTGTCGTTGACTTCAATAACCGCAACACGCTTACCCGACTGCTTGAGGTCAACGCCATAAAACCCGTCGCCAATCAGCTTGCAGGCACTCAGCGCGGCCTCGACCACGGCTTTGGGTGCTTCGAACGTTGGCATCGCGTCAAAGCCACCGGATTTAACGCTACTGTCTGCGCCGTGCTTGTAGATCTGCCAGTGGTCCTTAACCATATAGTAGCGGCAGGCGTAGAGTGCCTTATTGTTCAGCACGCCAATACGCCAGTCGTACTCGGTGTACATATACTCCTGCACCAGCAAAAGAGCTGAGCTTTTCAGCAGCTTTCCGCCTTCGGCTTCCAGCTCTCTGCGGTCTGCCACCTTCACAACACCGCGCGAGAAAGAACCATCTGGCACTTTCAACACTAAAGGGAATGCCATGTCGGCCAGCTTTTCAGCCAGCACCGGCGCATCACTTTTGTGGAGAATGCGGGTTTGCGGCGTTGGAATATTCTGCTTGTTCAATAGCTCTGCCAAATACACCTTGTTGGTACAGCGCAAAATAGAGGTCGGGTCGTCGATAACCACCAAACCCTCCGCCTCGGCCTTTTTGGCAAACTGGTAGGTGTGGTGACCCACCGCTGTGGTTTCGCGGATAAACAAACCGTCGTACTCGGGAATACGCATATAGTCTTTGGGGCCAATGATCTCGGCGGAAATGCCCTGATCCTCGGCCGCCTTGATAAATTTCTTCAGGGCAGCGCGGTCGCTCGGCGGCATCTCTTCCTTGGGGTTAGCCAGTATCGCCAGGTCATAGCGAAAACGCTTACCCGACTTGGGCTTGCGCCAAAGCTTGCTGCTGAAGCGCTCAAAGGCGTTTGCGAAGGCCTCCTGTTCGGTGCCGCTTTTCAGGTCACGCAGGGAGATCGGGCGGATTTTCTCTACCTCCCAGCCCTTGTCGTACTCCAGCGAGACTTCCATCAAGGGGCAGGGAAAGCGTTCGAACAGGGTCTTGGCCAGCGGCGCAAAACGTTCGTCGGCACACTCACCAAACCAGATGCGCACGGCGAGTTCATTCTCGCCGCTGGTATGTGGCAATTTGCGCAGCGACGGGTCAATGCCATCGAGCTGGATAGACGACAAGGAACGCGAGCGAAAATCACTGAGCGTTCGCACCGAGGGAAACACATGATGGCCTCGTGCCTCGGCGAGTAAAGCACAGTACCAGGCGCTACCAAGATACTTGTAGTTACGGCAAAGGTTGATCACCCGCACCCGTTCAGACTTCAGCGTGGCGAGCTGGGAAAGATAGTCCTGGAAAGTGATGACGTCCTGGCTGGGGTAGTAGGGAGACCAGTCAGATAACTCATCCACAACCACAAAGAAACGCGGCATGCTGGGGTGCTCGTGATAAGGTTGGAAAGGGCGCATTGTCGGGGCAATCATCGCATATCGCAATACGCTTTCAATACTTATTTACAAGGGTGAAAAGCGGCGTATGATTCAGCTTCCCGCAACGACCTGTTCAGGTATCCGGCCATGCATTCACTGCTGCCTCCCCTAGACCTCAGCACCTTCACTGGCGACTACCAAAGCGCCCGCAGGGAGTTTTTGCAGCGGGCTCAGGCCTTGCCGAAATTCGGCCTGATGGAACATATTCATCATCGCCATCCGGAACCCGGTCCGGACGGTAAAAACCTGTATGCAGACTGGCTGCTCCTGTCGCAAACCGAGCATCCTGCCAAACTGCTGGTTCTGATCTCCGGTACTCACGGCGTTGAAGGTTTTGTTGGCTCGGCCATTCAAAGTGACCTGCTGGGCAATGGTATTGCCGAGCTTCTGAAAGACCAGACATTGGCGGTATTGTTTATTCATGCACTCAACCCCTGGGGCTTTGCCTGGCTGCGCCGTTGCGACCACGAAGGCATAGACCTGAACCGAAACTTTGTCGATTTCAAAGGCGGCCTGCCTAACAACGGCGCCTACGCAACCATGCACCGTTTGCTAAACCAGCCCGCCGACAGTCTGCTGAACGGACACGCACCGCTGTCGCTGGACGCCATTACCCGCGGCCAGTATCAGTACCCTCAGGGCTTGTATTTTGGCGGCCACGGCCCCAGCTGGTCGCGGCAGTGGTTGGACTCGCGAAAGAACTCCGCGATTTTCACTCAGCTGGAAAAAATTGCCGTCATCGATTTGCACAGCGGGCTCGGCCCTTTCAGCTACGGAGAGGTTATCAGCGACCATCCGAACAATACCGCCGGCTTCGGGTTTGCGCGCAGCTGGTATGGCGCCAATGCCATGTCCAGCGCGCTGGGCGAATCGGTGTCGGCCCCCAAAACCGGACTCATCGATTTTTTCTGGCACAAATTACTGGGCGAACGCGGCTGCTTTGTTACGCTGGAGTTTGGCACCTATTCCGACAAAGAAATGATCGACACCCTGATAGCAGAACAGCGTTACTTCAGGCGCTGCCGGGACAGCGGCGAAGCGCGCAATCTGAACGACGCCAGCGTGCTGGCCCTTCGGGATTTTTTCTACCCTGCCGACGCCAGCTGGCAGCAGGCAACCTTGTTGCGTGCTCGGCAGATTATCAGCATGGCGCTGAACGGGTTGGCTCAGGAGTGACTATTTCTATTCGCGCCGGAACGCGGTTTGATATCGACGCCCTGCTTGCCCTGGAAAGCACCAGCTTTGCAACCGACCGGATTTCCCGCCGTAGCTTTATGCGCTTTGTGAGCAAGGGCGCGCACAGCCTGCTGGTTGCCGATCGCGGCAATGAAATTCTGGGCTATGTTCTGGTACTGTTCCGCTCAGGCACCAGTCTTGCGCGCATATACTCCATTGCTGTTTCCAATGCTGCTCGCGGGCAGGGTGTTGCCAGCAAGCTCCTCACCCACGCCGAGCTGATTGCCAGCAAACGTTACTGCCTTTTTATTCGGCTGGAAGTGCATACCGAAAATTCCGCAGCGCTCGCACTGTATGAAAAATTTGGCTACAAAAGCTTTACACGCCTGAAACAATACTACGAAGACGGTGGTGACGCCGAGCAGCTGGAAAAGCGGCTGATGCCCTCGCCTCCCTCAACCGCGCCTGCGCCCTATTACCAGCAAACCACCGAATTCACCTGCGGCCCCGCTTCGCTGATGATGGCAATGCAGGCATTGACCAAAGGTTACCAGCCCAGCGCCCACGAAGAACTGCAAATCTGGCGCGAAGCCACCACCATTTTCATGACGGCCGGTCACGGCGGATGCTCGCCCCACGGCTTGGCTGTGAGCGCCCATCACCGCGGTTACAGGCCAATTTTATACATCAACACCGAGGAAACCCCTTTTCTGGATTCGGTACGCGGCGAAGATAAAAAGCGCGTACTCAGCCTTGTTCACCAGAGCTTTGAACAACAGATCACGGAGGCGGGGATTGAGGTACGCCAGCAAAATTTAAGCGCGCCCGAGATCAAGGAAATATTGTCTTTGAACCTGCCCGTGGTAGCCTTGATCAGCACGTGGATGTTGAATCGAAGCAAGGCCCCGCACTGGGTTTTTGTCAGCAACGCCAATGAGGACTTTGTATATATTAATGACCCCGACCCGCCGGACGCACCCTGGCAAGCGGACGATTATCGCCGCGCACCCATTCCTGTAGAAAACTTTGTCCGCATGGCGTCCTTCGGACGCCGCAAACTCAGGGCGCTACTGGTACTGGATAAACAGGAGAACGAGTGAGTTATCGCGAACAGCTAAAAGAACTTTCCGATGAACTTCTAACACTTCAAAAACCGATATTGGTTCTGGACTCGATCAAGTGGCCCTATCAGGTCAAGCTCGATTTTCTCGCCAAGGGCGGCAAGCAACTGCCGGCAATCAGCGACGACTACTATCAGCAACTGCCGCTCAGCTTCAATGCCGTTAACACACAGGCTGCACTTCGTGACCTGCAACAGCGAATTCGCCACAAGCTCGGCGCAAGCGACCCTCTGGGTTTAATCCTTCAACAAACTGCGGAGCAATACCAGCTGGTTGTCGATATGCTGCAGCAGCGCGGAACCCCCGGCTTCATGCAGGCTTCGCAAGCACTCTACGGCTCGGGCAGCGACCATTTACGTGGCGACAAAAAAACCCTGATAGAACTGGGCGAACGCCTATGTCGCATTTTTTCACTACCGGCGGCGCATAAACTCAATATCGCCTACCCGAAAACAATTGCCGCCCCGGAGGCGGTAAGCCAACTGCGCGAAAAGTTGCAGCCCTATTTCCCCGCCGGCAGCATCAAGGTCGCCTTGTCTGACGGTATTGTGTCGGACGCCTCGGCCGGTGGCGATACTTTGAAAATAAACAGTCAGGCAATGTTTTCCAGCCTCGACTTGCAAGTACTGGAAGTACACGAAGGCTGGGTGCATCTGGGTACTACACTGAACGGTCGCAATCAGCCCTGGGCTACCTGGTTGAGCGTTGGCTCACCGCGCATCACCGCCATTCAGGAAGGCCTCGCGGTGTTGATTGAAACCCTGACGTTCAGCTCATTTCCCAACCGGGCGCGCAGAATTTCCGACCGGGTAGTCGCGATTGATATGGCGGAGCGCGGCGCGGACTTTATGGATGTGTACCGGCATTTTCTTGATAAGGGTCTTGGCGAAAGCGATGCCTATACCATTGCCCAGCGTACTTTCCGTGGTGGCATGGTGGGTGGCGGGGCCTGCTTCACCAAAGATCTGTCTTATATTCGCGGTTTTGTTGAAACGGTCAATTTTATTAAAACGGCAATTCTCTCGGATGTACCCCAGATTCTTCCGTTTTTATTCAGTGGCAAAGTGACTCTGGATGACATTCCCGTGTTGTATCAGTACCACCAGGAAGGCGTAATTGCGGCACCGCAATTCCTGCCGCCCATGTTTCGCGATCTGAATGGTTTGTACGTGTGGTTTGGTTTTGCAAGCGGGCTATCGCTGATTGATCTGGATGCCATACAACAACATTTTGATGAGCTGTTTGTCGCTTTAAAAGAGTAGAAGAATTCGCCTGCAGGGCAGGCTCCTACGCATCTGTGTAGGAGCAGGCGAACCCTGCTAGCGGTTAAATTCGTACACCACTTCTATGCCCGCAGTACGCAGCTCACCGTAATTGTTCACTGCAAACCCCAGCAGACCAAAATCAATACCAAATTCCCGGTACTCTTTATCGGTCAGGTTTTTACCCCAGGCTGCCACCTTGAACCGGCCGTCACCCATAGGAATATCAGCCAGGGTGGCACGTGCGTTAATCAGGGTGTAAGCCTCTGTCTGGTCAAACAGAAAGAGTTGCGGGTGGAAGCTGATGGAATCAACGTAGGTCGCCTCTACGCGCAGCGTAAGCTGCCCGAAATCCCAGGGAGCCAATTGATATTCAACTGCCAGCGCGGCCGAATGCTTCGGTGCATAAAGATTTTCGGTGACTTCGTCGGACACATCGCGGTTGGCGCCGGCTGAAAAACCCGTTTCAGGATTAACCGGACCGGAAACAAACTCGACATACTCCACATCGAGATACCCGTAGTTTGCTATCAACCGCAGACCGGGACTGGGAATAAAAACCGATTCGATTTCCAGACCCTGCGTTATTGATTCACCCGCATTCACTATCACGCTCGATGCACCACCGCTGCCCGCCTCAAACTGCGCTATCTGACGGTCGGTATAATCCATGCGAAACACAGACATATTCAGGCGCAAACGCCGATCCAGCAGGTCTGACTTCACACCCAGCTCATAGGAAGTGATCTCTTCGGGGTCAAAGGTCTGCGTAAATGCACTGCTGGTTTGCGCACGAACATTGTAGCCACCGCTGCGATAACCATTTGACACTTTAAAGTACGTGCTTAGTTGTTCAGACCAACGATAGTCCAAGCTGAAGCTGGGACTGAAGTTGCTCCACTCATCGTCGCTGGTAACGCGCACGGCACTGCTGGCGCCATCCAGATTATTCTGCAAGGTCGCCTCTTTCTGATCCCGGGTGTAACGCAGGCCAAGGGTTACATCGAAGTCACTGACAACGTTGTAGGTAAACTGCCCGTAAACAGCCTGCGATTCATTCTCCAGCTCATAGGCAAAAGGCGCACTTAACCAGGTTGCATTGGCGGCAACGGGCAGTGGCACCGGCAACGCCGGGGTTCCGGTTGCGGCGCTGGCGATAAACCGTGTAGGTAAAACAAATTGCTGGGGGTTGTCTTCCGTCGCTTCTTCCTGAAACAGATAAAGACCAGCGGTGTAGCTCAAACGCTCGTCTAGCAGCTTGCCGGTGAACTGAAATTCCTGGGTAATCTGGCGGTGAAAGTTATCCCGCAAAGCCGAAAACAGGGGAACAAGTGTGCCTACCGGCACCAGCGAGGGCGTACCGGTACGCAAATCGACCACGTCACCCAGGCTTTCTACAGGAAATGCACCAAACTCGGTTCCGCGCGCGCTGCTGTTCCATTCACGCACATTGGAAATCGATTTGACCAGCAGATCATCGCGCACGTCCCACTCGATAGTCACGGTATGGCCGTCGATATCGGAGTTGGACTCAGACGGATCGGTATTAATCAGCGGCAGGACGCTCAGGCGATCCTGACTCGCTGAAGCCGCCGCTTGCTCGTAGTAGCGCCCACCGTAAAATTGCCCATTCGGGTCGGCATAGATAGGGCGCACATGGCTGAGCTGCTGGGTATTGGCGTTATTCTCGCGGTCTGATTTATCATAAATATAGTCAACCGCCACCGTGTCAGAGGCACGCCAGCGCGCTGCCAGACGAAAAGCCTCACCAGCACTGTCACCAAGTTTGTCACCGCTATACAGGCTTGTCAGGTCGCGTTCCTTGGTGTTCTTCATATACGAGAATTTGAACGCCAGCGGGCCCAGCTCCGGTGAGTCAATGGTTGTCGTAACCCTGTCGTAGCCGCGCGTACCGACACCCAGCCCGAGTTTGTAGGCAAACTCGCCAGTGGGTTTTTCAGTGATAATATTCAGCGCACCGCCAATGGTGTTACGCCCAAACAGCGTGCCCTGCGGGCCGCGCAGCACCTCTATACGCTTCAGATCAACGATATCAAAGGCCAGCCCTGTAGTTCTGGCAAGATAGACACCGTCCATATACACCCCCACTGTGGGGTCAATGGTGAGTGCAGTTTCACCCGAAGATACTCCGCGAATCGCCATAGCGTAGTTATCCTGACTACCGCTTTGCTTTTGCATGCGCAGGTTCGGGGTAAAATTGGCGACGTCTCTGGCCTCACTGGCGCCCAGCTGTTCAAGGTCACCACTGGAAAAGGCCACAACAGAAACCGGCGTATCCTGCAGGGATTCTTCCACCTTGCGAGCGGTAACAATAACCTCTTCTATTGAAGCGGAGCGTTTATCAGCGACCTGCGCCAATACCGGCGAAGCGGATGCAACAGCCAGCACGAGAGGAGCGAGCGTAAATCTTTTCATCGGTACACCTTGAATGATTATGGTTATTTTGGCGTAACCCTTACTGTATTCCCCTGTGCCCCGCCTGTAAATCGTTTGGCGAAATTTTGCGGGTTCGCGTAGGCCCGATTAAGCCATTGGCGTATCGGGCGTGCCTGATACGCTGCGCTTAATCATGCCTACAGGTGCTTGTGATCCGCCCATAAAAAAACCAGCCCGAAGGCTGGCTTAACGTGGAGAATCGAGACCCGTAGGGGTTTAGCGGTTGTACTCGTAGATGAAATCCAGACCCCAGCTGCGCAGCTCGCCATAGTTGTTTACGGCAAAGCCGAGCTGGCCAAAGTCGATACCAAAATCGCGGTATTCTTTGTTCTCGAGGTTTTTACCCCAGGCCGCGATAGTGACGTTACCTTCTTTAAACACCGGGATATCTGTCAGCGTTGCTCGCGCATTTACCAGCTGGTGGTCGTCCGACTCATCAAACAGGTTGAACTGCGGGTGAAAGCTGATTTCATCGGTGAAGGTTGTGTCTACGCGCAGCGTGAGCTGCCCCCAGTCTTTCGGCGCAAAGGTGTATTCCAGGGCCAATGATGCCGCGTGCTGAGGAGCATACACGTTGTCGAGCGCGCCGTTGCCGGCAATGTCAACGTTGTCGTCAGAATTTCTCAGACCATCACCATTTGTGTCAATTGCAAAACCCGTCACCGGATCTACTTTAGTAGTAATAAACTCCTCATTGTCCACGTCAATGTAAGCGTAGGTCGCGATAATACGGGCTCCAATAAATGGCATGTACAACGCTTCGAGTTCGAAGCCATCAACAGTATTCTCTCCAGCATTAACAATACTCGTCGACGCTCCACTACCACCAGCAGTGAACTGGGCCACCTGACGATCTTCATACTCAGTGTGATACACCGACGCGTTTAAGCGTAGCTTCCGATCAAACAAATCCGACTTCACACCAACTTCGTAAGACACAATGTTCTCTTCGTCAAATGGTGTGCGGAAATCTGAGACGGTAGACGCTCGAACGTTGTAGCCACCGGAACGATACCCCGTCGATACCTTGAAGTATGAACTGATCTCCTCGTTGAAGCGGTAGTCCACAATCAGGCTGGGATTGAAATTCGACCAGGAATCGTCATCAGTGACGGTTGACGGCGTAGTGGCACCGTCAAGTGTATTGGTCAGCGTGGTTTCCTTCTCGTCTCGTGTATAGCGATAGCCCAGTGTTACATCCAGATCCGGAATCACGTTGTAGGTAAATTGACCATAGAGCGCCGCCGAAGAATTGTCTGTTCCGTAGGCAAAAAATGGGCTAGACAATAAAACCGAGGAGCCGATAAGGCCCGGGGTGAATGCCGGGCTTGCCGGGTTACAAATAGTTGTGCCCGCAGCAACACAGGTTGGCAATACGAAGGCCTGAGGATTGGTTTCATCCGCCTGCTCTTCAAAGTAGTACAAGCCGACGTTGTAGCGAAGCTTTTCATCCATCAGCGTTCCCGTTACCTGGAACTCCTGCGACCACTGCTGCTGCGCGCTGACGCGTTTCGCCGAAAATATCGGAATAAGCGTACCACCCGGAATGGGTGTAAAAGCCGGACCAAAACGGCCACTCAGATCAAACATGGTGCCGAAGGTAACCGGAAATGAGCCAAACTCGGTCGCACGCGACAGGCTATCCCACTCCCGATAGCTTGTGATCGACTTTACGGTCGAGTTTTCCAGCCAGTCCCATGAAAAGGTCACAGCGTGCCCATCAATGTCTGACGCTGTTTCGTCAACACTGTCATTGGTCATAAACAATTTGCCGCGTCGCTCAGGGTCTGCACCCGCCGCAGCAGCGAGGTAATAGGCACCGCCAAATGTCGGGCTGGACGGATTAGCATAGGTTGCGCGCACGTGGCTCAACTGGGTCGTTGCGGTATTGCTTTCACGGTCAGACTTGTCATAAACGTAGTCAACCGTCATATCCTCACGCGGCACCCAGTTTAATGCGACGCGAAATGCCTGCGCTTCACCATTACCCAGCGTTTCACCGGTATACACACTTTCATGCTGCCCGTCGTGCTTGCTGGTGCGCACGGAAAACTTGGCGGCTACGTTACCCATCGCGGGAGTATCTACAGTGGTGTGGTATACGCGCTTGTCGCGCGCGGCATAAGTCAGCGCCTGCTTGAAAGCGAACTCGCCTTTGGGTTTGGCCGTAACAATATTGATAGCACCACCGATGGTGTTGCGACCAAACAGGGTTCCCTGCGGGCCGCGCAACACTTCGATACGCTGCAAATCGACGATATCAAAGGCAGCGCCAGTGCTACGGGCGATATAAACGCCGTCCTGATAGATACCCACTGTCGGATCTATTGCCAGCGCAGTCTCTCCCGACGACACACTTCGAATACCGACCGCGTAATTGTCCTGGCTTGATGACTGCTTGCGCATCGTCAAGCCCGGCGTGAAATTAGCAACATCTTTGGCCTCGGAGACACCAATCTGCATCAGCTCCTCAGCGCCGAACGCCGAGACCGAAACAGGCGTATCCTGCAACGATTCTTCAACTTTCTGGGCAGTAACAATCACTTCTTCAATTTCGGCAGAGCGATTATCTGCCTTCTGCGCGCTGACCGGGCCTGCCGCCAGAGTAGCGCCGGCAGCAAGCGCCGCGCTAAACAAACGAATACCCAGATTATCGGCTTTCTTCATCATGCTATTTACTCTCCTAGAGCCAATGAGCTTCTTTATTACTATGTGGCTAGCTTTAGTCTCCCCCCGGAGAAAAGAGCGTTGCCGTCGGATCCAGCCAATGGATACGTAACGGAAGTGTCACGAGTGGTGGGTATGGTCAATTGAGCCGCCCCCATCGCCTATCAGTGCTTATACGTATCTGCTACGGAAAACTATTGATACGTCAGCTGCTTATTGTTGTGAAAGCCAAGGTATGCCTAATACTCAGGGCATTCAATAGAGCCCCTACCTACACTTATAGTCCGTTTGGACTAAAACGGTGCGGAAGTGACGAGGTAATAACCCAGTTTTGTGATTTAGTACCAAATTAGCTGATTTGATGCGAACGCCCACGCTGAGAAAGTTGGTTCTTTGTTATCGAAATACCAAATGAGAAGAACCGCTCGGGGACGGGGGTGGCTAACTCACCACCACCGGCGGGGAAGGTCGCATCCCCATTCGCCCTGAGCCTGTATGGTTCGACAAGCTCACCACGAA
>DIBR01000011.1:157908-171981 GCA_002415025.1 Spongiibacteraceae bacterium UBA5047 | reverse complement strand
ATGTTTGTCTGTGTTCGCCTGCAGGGTATGGCAAAGCCGTGGGAGCCTGCCCTGCAGGCGAATAGCCGCTTCTAACCTTTCGCCGCCAGCAACAAAAATTCCATCAATGCCTTCTGCGCGTGCAGACGGTTTTCCGCCTCATCCCAGATAACGGTATCGGGATTGTCCATCAGCTCGGCGGATATTTCCTCACCGCGATGTGCGGGCAGGCAGTGCATATAGAGTGCGTCGCTTTTGGCGTGTCGCATCAGTTCCTTGTTCACCTGAAAACCGGCGAACTGGCGGCGGCGTTGTACCTTTTCTTTCTCTTGCCCCATGGAGGCCCACACGTCGGTGACCAGCAGGTCGGCGTCTTTGGCGGCCTTGGAAGGAATAGTGGTGATGCGAACCCGGTCGCCTGCCTTTTTCACCAGATCTGTGCCCGGTTCGAAACCGCGCGGGCAGGCAATGGCCAGTTCAAAATCAAATTGAATGGCCGCGTTAATGTAGGACTGGCACATGTTGTTGCCGTCGCCAATCCAAGCGACTTTTTTGCCCTGAATACTGCCGCGATATTCCACATAGGTTTGAATGTCAGCGAGGAGCTGGCAGGGGTGAAAGTCGTCGGTCAGTGCATTGATCACCGGCACCGATGAGTATTCGGCGAAGGTTTCAATAATGTCGTGGCCAAAGGTGCGCACCATGATGACGTCGACCATGGATGACATCACGCGCGCGCTGTCTTCAATGGGTTCGCCGCGCCCCAATTGGGTGTGGTCGGGCGCCAGAAAAATGGCGTGGCCGCCCATCTGGGCAATGCCCGCTTCGAAGGAGATTCGGGTACGGGTTGAGGATTTCTCAAACACCATACCCAGCACGTGGTTGTTAAAGCGCGGGGTTTCGGTACCAGCTTTGCGCTGCGCCTTCATTTCAATGGCGCGGGCAATTAATTGCTGCAACTCCGCCGGCGTGCAATCCATTAAACTCAGAAAATGCCGGATTGTCATGTGTGTACTGATTCTCTGTATAAAGGCTGCCTCAGGCAGCAGACGGTTGCTGCTGCCAGGCGTCTATCAGCGGGCACAGTGTGTCGATGAGCCCCTGAATTTCCTGTTCATTAATAGTCAGCGGCGGCAGCAAGCGCACCACCTTGTCGGCAGTGACGTTAATCAGCAAGCCTGCTTCCAGGGCCTGGGCCACGAGTTCGCCGCAGCTTCCGGCCATTTGAATGCCGATCATCAGGCCCTTGCCGCGCACTTTGATAACGCCCTTGTTGTTGGCAAGTCGCTCACGCAGGCCGTCGAGCAGTCGCTGCCCCATGGCCTCGGCATTGTCGATCAGTTTTTCTGTGTGCAGGCTCTCGACCACGGCCAGACCGGCGGCGCAGGCCAGTGGGTTGCCGCCAAAGGTTGAGCCGTGATTGCCCGGCTTGAACAGGGAGGCCGCAGTGCCCTTGGCCAGACAGGCGCCAATGGGTACGCCGCCGCCAAGCCCTTTAGCGGTAACCACTACGTCGGGCAGCACGCTGCTATGCTGGTAGGCAAAGTATTTGCCGGTTCTGCCGTTGCCGGTTTGTACTTCGTCGAGCATCAGCAGCCAGTGATGTTGGTCGCACAGGGCGCGCAGGGATTCCATAAAGCCTTCGGGCAGCAAATTAACGCCACCTTCGCCCTGTATGGGTTCGAGCAGTACCGCGCACACGTCGTGATTGTTTTTGGCGATGTTTTCCAGCGCCTTGATGTCGCCATAGGGCGCGCGGGTAAAGCCGTTAATCAAGGGTTCGAAACCGGCCTGAACCTTGCGATTGCCCGAAGCAGTCAGGGTTGCCATGGTGCGGCCGTGAAAGGCATTTTCCATGACGACAATGGTGGGGCGGTCAATATCGCGGCTGTGGCCGTACAATCTGGCCAGCTTGATGGCCGCTTCGTTGCCTTCGGCGCCGGAGTTGCAGAAAAAGACATTGTCCATGCCCGAGGCGGCGCACAGCGCATCGGCCAGCGCTTGCTGATTTTTCACGCCATAGACGTTGGAGGTGTGCAGCAGCTCACCGGCCTGGGCTTGCAGGCGGCGCGTGAGTTCGGGGTGCGCATGGCCCAGCGCATTAACGCCGATGCCACTGATGGCGTCGAGGTAGCGCTTGCCATTATCGTCGAAAAGCCAAACACCTTCCCCGTGAGAAAAACTCACGGGCAAGCGGTTATAAGTCGACATCACCGTGCCTGTGCTCATTGCGGCAGAGTCCTTAAAGTAAATAGTTCGCGCGCAAAAACGCAAAAAGGCAGCGCTTGCTGCCTATCCGAACAGACCATCATATCGCCAAGTAGCGGCGCAGGCAATGCCATTTAGCGGGCGATTGCCGGTGGTCTGAGGCTCACTTGAAGAAGCTGTTGAATTTTTCTCTGGCCTTGTCTTTGAGCTTTTCGCGGCCGCGGTCAATTTCCTCATTCGCCTTGGCTTTGATCTCGCCCTTGGCCATCTCTGCGAGGGTATCGCGGAATCTGGCGGTGTCGAATTTACAGGGCAGCCCCTTCTCGCTTGCCAGCTCGCCTTTGCACTTCACGGGAATGACCACGCCTTTGAGGCGCTCGTTCACCCGGCAGGATGGATTCTCGTCAATGGCGCCAAGAATTTTCAGGCCGGCTTTGTAGTCCAGGGTCAACTGCTGCGCGTCGATCAGGCCCTGTCCCTGCACGGCGAGGCCTTTCACCTGCGCGGTGAGGGCGGTGTTGTTGAGGTTGTCGCCATTGATGGTGAGGGCGCCGCTTAAATCCTCAAAAGGCGTCACTTTGGGCCAGGTGCTGGTATCAATGCTTTCTTTATGGGTCAGGGCGATGCCTTCACAGGCCATGGCCGCTAGGCTGGTACCTTCGAGCTTGCCCTGCTTGATGCTGAAATCTGCTTGTCCCTTGGCGTTTTTGCGCAGTAGCGATACGCGGTTGCCGGTAGAATTGATGGCGAGGTTGATATTCGCCAGGCCGGAAAACTGCTGCATGTCGGCCAGTTGGGTTAGCAGGGGCAACGTTCGCACGTCGCTGACGGTGGCTTGGAGCTGCCAGCGGGGTGCGGCGTTCTGGGCATTGACGGTGGCGTTTGCCTGAAATGTGCCTTCGTAGAGTTGCCCGCTTAGCGGCTTGATCTGAACAATGCCATCGGCGGTGGTGGCCTGCAGTTTCAGTTGGGTAACGGGTATTTCGCTGGCGATAAGCTGGCCAGCGGTAAGGCCGATATCCATTTGCAGTGAGCGAATGGTGTCCAGCGGCAACAAATCGGTTTCCGGCTCGGGTGCAGCCTCCGCTTGCTGGTTTTGGCTCTCGTCCTCGGGCGTTGCCGGCGGTAAATAGCGATCACTGTTGAGTTTGTCGAGGTTGAGCCTGGCGAACACTGCTCCGGAATCCAGTGTATAGGTGAGCTTGCCGTTGATGGTTGTTTCATCCAGCCTGATATTCAGGGCACCAAGATCAATTTGGCCCGGCTCCCCGCCGATATCAGCCGACAGTGCGAGCTTTTTCAGTACGCCTGGATCGCTGGTGACCGGAACGGTCTGGCCTAGCGCCTTGAGAAAATCGCGCGGGGAAAACTCGGCAATGGCGAGTTTGCCACTGAAGGTGGGCGTGCTGCTGTATTGGCTGATAGTCAGGCCGCTTTCCATTGTCAGGTTGGCCAGAGTCATGACTGCCTGATCGAGCGATACGATTTCTTTTTTGAGGTCAGCTTTTGCGACACCTTTCAGGGTGGCCGTAACCTGCTTGCCGCCAAAGGGGGCGCCGGCCAGTTCAAAGCGGCTATCGAGCTTATCAATCTGAAAAATGTCCAGCGCTTCGTTGGTTTTCAGCACAGACTGAATGTCGGCGCGAATATCCATTTGCGGCTCGGCATTGGCCACATGAAACTGGAGCGCCAAGGGAAAGGCCTGCCCGAGTTCGATATCGGAAGCCTGTAGCGAGAACGCGTCCAGCGTTACGGCCTGTCCGGTAGTTTCATCGCGGTAGGCAATGCGGGCGTCGCCAATATTCACCTGGCTGACTTTAAAGTCGAGTGTTTTGGTGCCTTCGGTTTGGGCTGCTTTTTGTGCAGCTTTCTTCTCGTCTGGCGCGGCTTTGTCTTCGCTCTCGGGTAAAACGCGCTCCCAGTTGCCACTGCCGGTTTTGTCGCGCACCAAATCAACACTTAAGCCCTGTAGCTCGAAGGTGTGCACCGAGGGTTCCATTTTCAGCAGCGACATCAGGCCAACCCGTGCTACCAGCCGCTCAAGCTCAAGAAAGGGTGCATTATCCAGACGCGCGTTGACGGCATTCAGCTCCAGACCTAATGGTATTAGCGACCAGCCGAGGTCGCCTTCGAGGTTGAGTTCCAGCCGGGTGTGTTCTTTGGCCAGCGCTTCAATTTGCGGCTTGTAATCATTGGGGTTGAGCAGGAATACAACGGCGGCCGCCAGTGACCCGATAAGCGCAACCAGCCCGATAAGCGAGTAGAGTCCGTAGCGCAGTGCAGCAGGCATAAAACAGCATCCTTTATTAGCAGCGGTTTAATCTGGCCAATATAGCAGGGCTCCGGGGCGAGTAGCAGGGAAGGTGGAACATTTACTAATCTCTTTGTCGAATGGCGGGCAGAAAAGGTACAATGGCGGCCTGCCTGAGGGGCCAATCGTTTAACGTAGTAAGGTGAAGCATGGATATTATCGACACAATCAAACAGCAGATTTCGGACAACCCCATTATTCTTTACATGAAAGGTTCGCCCAATCAGCCGCAATGTGGCTTTTCTGCCCGTACCTCCCAAGCCATTATGGCCTGCGGCGAGCGTTTCGCCTTTGTTGATATTTTGTCCAACCCCGATATTCGTGCCAAGCTGCCGGAAGTGGGCAACTGGCCAACATTTCCGCAATTGTGGGTGGAGGGCGAGCTGATTGGCGGTTGCGACATCGTGTGTGAGATGCATGAAAATGGCGAGCTGCAAACCCTGCTGAAAGAGGTGGGTGCCAAGCATCCTGCTCCGCAACAGTAAGTTATTTCGCAAATAAAAGGCCCGCAGTGAACGCACTGCGGGCCTTTTTTATTGTCTTGGGAATTACCCCTGCCACAGGCCGTTGAGGGCCGACAGAAAATGCTTGTTCAGGCTGATCCGGAGCTTTAAGTCACCGCTACCGGAGGGTGGGAGGCCAAAGCGCAGTTCGCTGGTTCCCAGCTGCCACTGCATGAGGCGCACCAGTCGTCCGCTGCTGACGGCGGCATAGACATTGTCGTCAAAGTCGCCAGCTGCCTGTTGTGTATCTGGCGCACCAAAACGGCTGTGCAGGTAAGCGTGGAGGGTTTCGAAGAGCTGATGTACCCGATTCGCGTCCATGCCACGTAAATCAATTGTGAGATGGACCTCGTCGAGAAACCGGCCATTTTTATGCAGTTCCAGTTGCTGGGGTGTTTCTGCGTTGCGAATGAAGTATCCGCTGTAGACGCTCCTGTCAGCCTGTTGCTGCCGGCTGACAGGATTAAAGCTGTTGGCAATATCTTGAGCCAGTTGATATTCGCCATTGGCTATTAGCGCGCCGAGGGCCAGCACCGGGTCGACTACGCCTTCAAACTCATTGCTGCCGGTACGGACCAGGGAGCGGCCCTGATTGTCGATGCTGAATCGGTGGTTGACACTCAGCATCACACTGTTTTCTCGCTGGTCGCCAATCAGGTTACTGTGACTGGCGAAGCGGCCGATTTCGGCGCGCCAGTCTGTGTTGTTGTGTCGGTAGGCGTAAGAGAAGCTGAAACGGCGGTTTTTGTTGCGGCGAGTTGCGGGGGTGAATACCGGGTCGGCTTCCCGAAAGCTGCCGTCATAGCGTAGTTGGAGGTCGTGATTGTTCTTGCGAAAGCCCAGTGACATGGCGGGCGAAAACTCGCGGCTGTCGAGGGTTTGGCTGTCGAGGTCGCGCCAGACCAGCGTCGGTGCTATATAGCCCTGTCCTCCCCAGAATTGACCCGAGCTGCGCGAGCCCAGACTCCAGTCGCTGCTGCGAGAGTGGCTTTTGCCGCTGAAAAAGCGGGTTTTACTGTCTACGCCTTGCCACCCGCCACTTACACTGTGGTTAGCGCTCAGCGCATAATTCAGTTGAAGTGATTGGCTATCGCTTCGGGTGCTGCTTCCAAAGCCGCTGCCGATGCGCTCACCGGTACGCAGGTTTGCAATCAGGCCGTTGTCGAAATTCAGGCTGTAGCTGGCGCTGTAGCTGAGGTCCCGGCTGTTGCTGGTTAAGCTGCTGGTGCTTTGCATATCGAGATTGAGGTAGCTGTCGCCCACACGTTGGGACAGGTTGGCAAACCAGCGTTTCTGGTCTGGCGAGAGTGCAGCGCCGCGGGGCGTAAAATGTTGATCGTAACGCTCGGCCGTTACGCTGATGCGGGTGAGGTTGTCGAAGAGCTGCGCATTTGATTGCAGATAAATACCCTTTCCGTCTTCGCCCAGGTTTGATTGATGAAGTATCTCTGCTTCCCAGTCAATTCTGTGCCGCTTTTCTCCGAAACTGTTGAACCACCCCAGTGAGCTGGTGCGTTGTTCACTACCGTGGTCGCTGTCTTCACTGAATACGTAGCTGAAGGAAAAATCACCAAGCCCTCGTGTCTCGGCCAGCCAACTGGCACCGGTGAAGCGGCTGGCATAACCTGCGGTGTCCCAGCTTGAGGAATTCAGACCGGCGAGCAGCTGCAGCGAAGTGCCTCCGATGGGTTGAATATCCAGCAATGCCCCCTTGAGATTGCGGCGAAGAATACGTGGCGAAAAATTGGCGTAAAGGTCACCGGCCTGAGCACGGTAGGGCGATTCACCCGCGCCGTTCTCGTATTCGACCGCCGCGCGGTTTACGCGAATATCATCGCGCGGGTCAGCCAAATCCGAGCGCTGGGCACTGACATCAATCTGTGAGCTGAGAGCTTTGTAGGGCGAGATCAGCCATTCAGAGTGCACGTTGGCACTGCCAAAATGGTTGCTGTCCACCCCGTTGAGAGGGCTGTTCAGCGAGCTGTCGCGATCAACCTGTTGACTGCGCAGCCCGAGGTGGCCGTTCAGATACAGTTCTGCATGAACCAGCGGTGCCAAGGCCAGCAGTGTGCTCAGTGCACAGGTGCTTCGGCGACGACACTTTTGACGTCGGTCCGGAGGCAAGGCTGTCGATCCGCAATGGTTCATGGCATTCAGGTCCGCACAGTGCCTAGGCCAAAGCCGCTGCCACTGACGCCGCCCAGGTCTGAGAACACGATAAAGAAGTAGCCACTTTGTTCAGGTGAAATGGCCAGTGTTCTTGTGGCGGCTTCCTGTGCGGCGCCGCTCGGGTTGTGACGCGGGCTAAAATCGTCACCGGGAAAGAAGTTATCGCCCGGGAAAAAGTCGTCACCGGGAAAGAAGTCGTCGCCCGGGAAAAAATCATCTCCGGGAAAGCGTGCATTGCCTGGCGCTACTTTAAATCGCGGTGAGGAAAAGGTATTGGCGATGCGGCCCCGTTCTATCCGTACGGCAAACAATCTGGCGATGGTAGCCTGTCGTACCGAGATCCGGAGGGTGATCTGGCGCAACAAGTTTCGGCGTAGCGTGGCACCTGACTGCCCTGCAAGCGAACGGCTATTGGCAATTTGCAGGGTTATGTTTCCCGCTTCTCCGCTGAGTGCAAGCGGTGAAGCCGCAACGGCGCAGAGGGCAGCACCGGCTTTAATAATGTGTCGTCGTTTCATGGCTATCTCCATTGTGCTTACAGGGGGCAACTACTCTGGTTTTGTCCGCAGTAATAACCTTCGGTGGCTGTTACTTCATGATCGCCAAAGAAATTGGCTGGTCCGACCTCGATGCGTATCTGCAGGAATGTGTTGTCGCTGATGTCCTGCACGATCAGAATCTGGTTGCCGGGTGCGCTCACTACATCCGAACCATTGCTGCGGCTAATGGCGGTGAAGAAATCGTTATCGACGATAATCTGTACGGCGCCCTGACTTACCCCCTGCGTAGTGAGAACCCGTCGAACCGGCATGGGTCCGGTGCTGCTTTCGTTGAAAATGCTCAGGCTGCGACCACCGGGCGCGGGGTTGTAGTCAAGGTTGATCTGCCCTGCGGTCGAGCTCAGGGGAAGCGTGCCGTTCACCGGAAGTGTTTGTGCTGTTGGCGGGGGCGTGGTCCCGCCGGTGCTTCCATCTGTACTGCCACCCGTGCTTCCGGTATCGGTTGTGCTACCGGCATTGCCGCTATTCGATGTATTCCCGGCGGAGGCTACTTCGTTTCGCTTTGTTGCGATGGCCTGGGCAATCTGTGTAGCGGCTTGCTCGTTGTCGAAGGGATTGGTTTGCTGGCCATTCAGAGAGAGAGTTTCTACTTGCAGCAACGTGGTTAGCGGAATAAATGAAAGCTGATACGGCGCAGTATTTTCGGTTGTCGAGGGATCATTTTTTAGAACAATGCGCGTGCCGGTAGTGATCAGCGCACGTGGGCTCGTGACCGTAAATGTATCCGGTGAAGTCTGGCCGGTTCCGACAGCGCTCAGTCCCGTAACGTTGGTCACACTGAAATGGTCGGGATGATTCTGCGCTGTGCCAATGACAGTAAGTCCGCCGGAGTCGGTTACGCTTAAATAATCAGGCTGATTCTGCGCAGTACCAATGACGGTAAACCCGGTCGGGGCGGTTACACTGAAATGGTCGGGGCTGTTCTGTGCTGTGCCCATGGCCGTAAATCCACGGGGGCTGGTTACGACGAAGTGTTCCGGGTAGTTCTGGGCTGTGCCTGTCACCGTAAGTCCGCTGGCATTGGTTACGCTGAAATGCTCAGGGTTGTTTTGCCCTGTGCCTGTGACAGTCAGCCCGGTTGAATCAGTGACGCTAAATGTTTCCGGCTCGTCTGTTCGCGTCCCGGTGATTTCCAGGCCGCTGCTGAAACTCACCGAAAAGTCGTTCGGCAGGTCCGTGCGAGTGCCTTGCAGTACGATGCCATTGTCCATCGACACCGAAAATTCATTTGGCATATTTGTACGGGTGCCTTGCAACGTAATGCTGTCTTGCAGTGAAACGGAAAAGTTGTTTGGCAGATCCTGCCGAGTGCCTTCCAGTACGATGCTTTCTGCCAGCGTCACAGATGAGCTGTTGGGAAAGTTTTGCCGTGTGCCCTGCAGAACAAAGCCGTCGGTGAAACTCATTACAACGTTGTTGGGGTGGTCTCCGCGCGTGCCTTGCAGAACGATATCTTCACTGAAGCTAACAACCAGATTTTTCTGCGCGGTTGTAGCCGCCGGTGCAGCGGGTGCGGCGCCGGACGCTTGCACTGTCGTCAGTGCAAGGGCCATAAAGACTGATCTGCGCAGTGACACTTGCATTCGCCTTATCGTTGCAGTCGAAAGTTCTGGGGTTGTTGCAGCTGAGTATCGAGATTGTTGCGACGGCCACCGAGTGTGGTTTCAAGTTGGCTGGGAGGGTCGGGCGCGAAATGGTCAACTTCCAGCATCATGACCGATTTGTCATCGTTGATCAGTTGGCTTCTCAGGTTTTGGCCGGCTTCAGTGGTAGGGTCGGGGCTGTAGGTAGTCAGTACCATGGAATTGTTTTCGTCATAAAAACTCACTATGCATGCGTAGCTGGGCGAATTTTGCAAAAAGCTGCCCTGTAGACCGTCAAAGCGTTCGAGGCTTATGGCAATAGGTACGGTGACGTTCAGGTTGCCGAACGCATCCAGTGGGTAAAATTCGCTAAAACCTCGCGACACTCGCCGTTGAGCCTCTGCCCCGGCGTACACTTCACACATGATTTTTGCGCTGTGTACCGCTTCATTCATCAGCACGACTTTAAGTGGTATTTTCAGTGTCATGGTGCCGGCAAAAGCTGGCAGGCCAATGACAAGCAGACATATCGCAATTATTGGACGGGTATTCATGCGCTTTACTCCTGCGGTGTGTTAGCGAATTCGTGGCGAACTGGAAGGGTTTGCGGGCATTTGGGAGTTGCCGCCGAGGAGTCGAACGTGGGGCGATGGCTCATCGGGAACCCAGGGCGCAGCCACTACAGAGAGTACGGATGCCTGATCGTTGATAAGCGCCGCTCTTGCTGTGGGGTCACCAGGTTCATTTTGCGAAAGCAGTATTTTGTCTTTGTTCTGGTTGTAGAGATTGGCTTCGCATTGGAGCACTCTTGCGGGTCCGTGGAGCTCTTCGGGAGGGATAGTTGAGGTGTCAAACCGTATTGAAACTGTTCGCTTCAGGTTGCCGAAGGTGTCGAGCGGAATATAGTCACTTTGCTCGTATCTCGCACGACTTTGATAGTTGTCGAAAGCAAGGTAACGCAAGGCGCATTTGACCCGCAAAAAGGCAAATTCTGCGCGCATGGATTTTACCGACACTGGCACGTTGACGGTAAGGCTATCGGCGCTGACCTGTTGAATGATCATCAAGGGAGCCAGCGCACCCGCCAGTAGGAATTTTTTCATCGCAGTATCTCCCGGTCATAAGCTTGGAAGTTGATAGTCGTTTGGTTGGGGTTATCGGACAGCGTCGCCACGTCAAACAAATGAAACGTATAGCGCTGCCGCCCGCGAACGTTGACGAAACCGGCTATTGGATCGTTGAGTTCTACCTGAGTAATGGCATTGGCCACGATCAACCAGACGCGCGCCAGATTATTTGTTGCGGTAGTGACAATGCTGTCTTCAATAATTCGGTAATCTTCAAGGCGCAGCAGTTCCAGTCGAGCGTCGGTGGGTACGCGGTTTCGAATTTCGTTCTGGAGTCGATTCGCATCGTAGTAGCCGCTGGATAGAATGGATTCCAGTTCAGGCGTGCCCCATGCGGCCAGCGTACTTTCGAGCGCCTGGGTAACACGATCGCGGTCGGGTCGCGGGCGGCTGCGCAGGAGTATCCCGAGGCTGGCTTGATTTGGCGCCTGACTGAGTGACAGCTGTGCAGCTCTGCGGCTCGCACTCTGCATAATCAGGCTGTTATTGAGCAAGCGTTCCAGATCGGTTGTTGCGGTATCAGACGATCGGTCAAATGTTGCTTCAGCGTTGTGCAAGCTGATGCCTGCCGTCGGTGCCGCTGGCACCGGCTGCAGTTGACGCAACCCCCGCGCGGAGGTGTCGCTGACGCCGCAAACCACTAGCGCTGCGAGCAGCACAGCTGAGGGCGTTAGACAGTCTTTCTTGCGCGTGGGTCGGGCCTGCATCGAATTATTGCCGCTGTGTTTTTGTTACCCCTAATGCTTGGCGACAAGGAGATGTTGTGCAAGGTGCGGTAAACAGCTGTGGTGGCAATTTTAATATTTTAATGGTTTAAAAACAGTAGGTTATGCTGCTTCTGTCCTGATGGTAGAGCATGGTAAAAGCTGGTAAAAACGCCGCTATTTTGAGCTGTCAGGCGAAAGCCTTGAATTATTTATAGAAGGTCTGCCGATTTTCCTGACGTGCCTGTTCCAGTTTGTCGAGATACTCATTGAGTGTGTGCTGGCTGTTGTCGGGCAGCTGGTTGATCACAAAGCGAACGGTGTTGATCACGCGGTCGATGTGGGGGCGCTTGGGCAGCGTAGCGAGAGAGAAGTAGCGATCAAAGGTTCGCGCGCGGGCGGTGCTGCCGTCAATCTGCACGCGCCACTGGCGGGATTTTTCCGCCAGACTTACGCGGTTGCCGCCCAGTTCTTGCCAGCGCGCATAGGCTTCCTGAATGGCGGTTACCAAAAGTGTGCGCGGCTCTTCGGGTAGCGCCGGCAGGGGCCAGAGTAAGAGGTACCCGTCGCCCAGGGGAAGTTTCAGCTCGGCGCTACGGGGGTTGTCGGAAAACAGTGCGCGCCCGCTGGTATTACCATCCAGAAGGTCTTCACCGGCGCTGACCAGTGCAATGGGGCGACCGCTGTTGAGCTGCTCGACACTGAGCTTGGTGATGGGGGTTAGGCTTGTCTCGCCGCGACGGAGTCTGAGTTGACCGCGGGCGCGCTCCAGTAATTCCAGCGGCTCGCAGGGTTTGACAGCGTAGTCGTTCGCCCCCAGCGTCAGAGCGCGCCGAAGGTCGTGTTGTCCGTGGCGAGCGGTCAGTACAATGATCGGGAGTTGCCGTTGGTCATATTGCAGCCGCAGGGTTTGCAGCAGTTCAAAGCCTGAAATCTGGGGCATCATCAAGTCGAGAATCAGCAGGGCAGGCGGGTGTTGGCCGATGCGTGCCAGGGCACTTTCGATGCGGCTTTCAATAACCACCGGCGTGGCTAGCGGGCTGAGCATGTGCGCGAGTGCCTCGAGTACTGCACCGTCATCGTCGATGATCAATATGTAGTCTGCGTTGTCGGCTGCCTGAAGAGCCTGCGGCTCGGGGTGTTCGAGTGGCGAGGAGGACGAGGTAGAGATCTGCGATAGGGCCGGCATGTGGCCGGTGACCGCTTGCCCCGAGCCTTCCTCCAGCAGAAAGCTGATATTGGTTCCGGCGTTAGAGGAGCGAATCTCCAGTGCGCTGCCATGGGCCTGGAGTATCGCCTGTGAAATCGGGAGGCCGAGCCCGACGCCTTCACGGTTGCGGCCCAGTTGTTCGTAACGCGCCAGTGCCTTGAACTGCTGGTCCGGGGTCATGCCGGGGCCGGAATCACGCACGCCCAGGCTCACTTTGCCGTTACTGCGAGACGCATACAGCGTGATATTCCCCTGAGCGGTGAATTTCACGGCATTGCCAAGGAGATTGTAAAGCACCTGCCGGAGTCGTTTGGGGTCTGCTTCTACGCAAAGTGTCGGCTCGGGAGCGTCGATATCGATGCTTAGGCTGCGGTGAGCGACCAAAGGCAAAAACAATTGCTGCAAGGTTTGCAGTTCGGTCTTGACGGGAATGCTGGTTTTTTCCAGGCGGATTTCCTGATGACGCAGGCGCGTTAAATCCATCAGGTCGTCGACCAGAAGTGCGAGGCGGCGGGCGGTATCGGCAATCAAACGCCGGTTTTCGGAGCGCTCGCCGGATGCCAGTCCGATAATGGTTTGCAAGGGTGTACGCAATTCATGCGAGGTATTGGCCAGAAAGTCGTCTTTCACTTTCTCTGCGCGCTCAAGCCGTTCTACCAGTGCGAGGCTGTTCATATGTGCCCGAGCATTTTGTCTCGATAACACCAGGCCCTGGCCAATCAGACAGAGCACCATGGCGGTTGGGCCGAAATTGCCGGAATAAATGCCGGTGAAGTCCACGAGAATGTCGTGGGCCGTTGCCATGAACAGCAGAACGTAAAGCGTTGCAGTGATCAATGCGTTTTCGCGCTGTCGCAGTGCTGCAAGCGCAACAACACCCACCAGGTAGGCGGCCATCACCAGGGCGAGAATTTCCAGCCCCCAGAACGTCCAGGCGAGGGCGCGTGGCGCCAGGGTCAGGCAGGCAAGCAAAAATACACAGGTAATTATGCGCCAGGCGTATAAGGGGTAAGGGAGAGAGTCGCGGGGGTACTGCCGGTGGGTAAACTCCGACAAGCCCAATACGCTGACGGCGATCATGGCCCAGCGCCAATTTAGATCAGGGTGAATATCCCAGGGCGTTAGCACAAGGCTTAGCCATTGCTCCCCGCCGAGCCCGGCGAATATCGCCACCCCCAAACAGGTGAGCGCATAGAAAGACCCTGCATTGGAGTGCTGCCGCATGGCAGCGTATTGCGCGAATAAAATAAAGGCCATGAGCAGAAGCAGACCGGACTGGACAGCTTCAAGGGCGAGCCGTTGCAGCCGGGCGTCGTTGACAGCACTGCTAAGGCCGATGGCAGGGGCTTCGCGTAACCCGCCGGAAACAAAACGTTCGTTGCTGACTTCGATCAGGATATCGGTGGTTTCGCCGCTGGTGCGAAATTGCCAGTAGTGCGGTTGGCGCTCGCTGATATAAGGGACTGTGCCATCGTGCAAAACGGCTTGACCGTTAACGAGTACACGGTATTGGTCGTATGGACGTGGCAATCGGATGGAAACTGGTTGCTCGATAATGTCGTGCCTGACGCGCAACCGATAGGTAACGACGGCTACGCCCGGCAGGGGGTGGCCGTCGGCTTGTTCGCTGTGCCAGAGCCCGGGTACGCGCAGCACGCCGGTATGTGTCTGGTAGCTATAGCACCAGAGTCCATCCAGCGCCAGCGTAAGGGCCGTTTG
>DIBR01000011.1:87210-157701 GCA_002415025.1 Spongiibacteraceae bacterium UBA5047 | reverse complement strand
CGTAAGGGCCGTTTGCGGCTGCCAGGTTCGTGTACATTCCCGATAATCCTGCAGGGGGGGCATTTGTGCGTGCGCAAAGCCAGCGAGCAACAAGCTTGTGAGTAGGAGTGTAGCGGCGCGCACAGTCTGTGATCCTTATTCCCTAGATTGCAGCGGCATACACCGAGCATTTACAGATTTGGCTTGAGGCTCCCAAGTCTCGCAGTAATAAAGTGGCGTGCGCAAGACATTGCCCCAATTTTGTCAGGGGTTAAGGGTGTCGGCCTATTGTTAATCTAAATGATAATGCTTTGCATTTAGATTAAGTGCTGATATAGTCCGCGCACTCAAAACAATTCTCGGGTGCCTTTTGGGGGGTGCCTGAAAACAATCGCTAGCATGGGGAGTTTCAATAATGAAGAAGACGCATCTTGCTCTGGCATTGGCTGTGGCGGCGCCGGTCGCTTTCGCCGCACCCAGCACGGAAGATATGTGGAATACCATTCAGCAGCAGCAGCTTGAAATTGAACGCCTTAAGGCGCAAGCCGCACAAACCGACGCTAAAGTAGAGGCGACTGCAAGCGCCTTTGAGAGCAGCAATTCAGGTGACTGGATGAGCCGTACCTCTATCGGTGGTTACGGCGAGCATCACTTTAATCACTTTGAAGATAAAGATGACGAAGTGGATGCCCACCGGTTTGTGTTATTTGTCGGTCATCAGTTTAGTGACACTCTGCGCTTCTTTTCAGAACTGGAAGTGGAGCACGGTTTGGTAGAAGACACCGCTGATGGCTCCGGCCCCGGTGAATTGGAATTGGAACAGGCTTTGATCCAGTGGGATTTTGCAGCGAATCACAGCCTGACGCTGGGCCAGTTCCTGATTCCCGTTGGCATTCTCAATGAAACCCACGAGCCCGATACCTTCTATGGCACCGAGCGCAACAATGTTGAAGCGCAAATTGTACCCGCTACCTGGTGGGAAACCGGTGCAATGGTTGGTGGTGAAATTTTGCCGGGCCTGAGCTACAACGTGGCGGTACACAGCGGCTTGAAAACGCCTGTTACCGGCAGCAGCACCTTGCTGGTGCGCAGCGGTCGTCAAAAGTCGGCGAAGGCAACGGCTGAAGATCTGGCCTTCACCGGGCGCCTGAAATATACCGGCATTGCCGGATTGGAATTAGCGACTACTTATCAGCAGCAACAAGACGTCACTCAAGGCGGCATTCCCGGTGAAGATACAGCCGGGTCGTTGTGGGAAGCTCATGCTCGCTACACAATTGCCGGACTGACGCTCACTGCTTTGGCGGCGGAGTGGGACATTGATGGCGCCACTGCAAAGGCATTGGGTCGCGATCAGCAGAAAGGCGCCTATGTGGAGGCCTCATACAAAATCACGCCGAAGCTCGGTATTTTTGTCCGCCAGAGTGAGTGGGATAATAATGCCGGCAGTTCTGCGGACACCGAAGTTGAGCAGCTGGATGTTGGCATTAACTACTGGTTGCACGAGCGCGTTGTACTGAAAGCGGATATTGTGAATCACAAGCCACCGTCAACTACGAGCTCCGACAACGACGGCTTTAACCTCGGTCTTGGCTGGAGCTTCTAAGCCTTGCGAATACTCAAGTCTTCATGTGCTTTAGGGAGCTTAAGCTCCCTTTTTTCACGTCTGGGGCTAGCACGGTCGCCCCGCGCTGCAGTCTTGGCTTTTTTGTGTTGTCTGTTGTTGCCGGTGTCTGTGATGGCGCGCGGCACCTATCTCACCGTTCCCGAATTTGTCTCCAGTACTTTTAGGGGAAGCGAACCGCCGTTAAAAACGCTTTGGTTAAGCGGCGAGTTGCAGCAGCGCTTGCACAAGGTTTTTGGTCACCCCTACAAAAGTTTGCGCTTGCGTTACTGGCAGCAAGATGCGAAATCCGCGTGGGTGCTTGAAGAAATAGGCAAGGAGTTGCCGATTACGCTTGGTGTGGTTGTGAACGGCGCGAGCATTGAGCAAATTCGCATACTGACCTACCGCGAAAGTCGCGGCGGTGAAGTGCGCCATCCCTTTTTTACCGAGCAATTTGAAGGTGCCCAACTTGGGGCGGATGATACGCTGGACAGGCAGATCGACGGGATAACAGGCGCAACATTGTCGGTGCGGGCGGTCACGCGTGTGGCCGAAGCCGCGCTGGTGCTGGCGGCCGCAGTGGCCGACAAGGATGCCGTGCAGTGAACCGCGCATTACGGCTGCTGTTGTTGCGCTGGCACAGGCGCTTAGGTGTTGGTATTGCGGTTGTGTTGGTGATGCTGGTGGTAACCGGGATTATCCTCAATCACAGCAGCGAGCTACAGCTTGATCAAAAGCCGGTTCGCCAGGCAGTACTGTTACAGCGCTATGGTGTCGAGTTGCCGGAGCTGGTGACTTATCAGGTTGGCGCCCGTTCTCTGAGCCTGGTGGGCAACAACCGTCTGTTCCTGGATGAGAAAGAAATTGCCTATTGTGAATCGCCGTTGCGCGCTGCCATTCAATACCAGGCGGGAATCGTTGCGGTGTGCACTGATCAACTGCTACTGCTCAATACCAATGGCGAGATTGTTGAGCGTTTGAGTGAAGCTTACGGCTTGCCGCCCGGCATTTCCTCGTTGGGAGCTATGGGGAGCCAACTGTGGTTACGAGCTGGAGATGGAGAGTTTCTGGCAGACTTAAACAGCCTCATGTTTACCGCCGGTGTGGCGCCGAAGAAGATTGTCTGGGTGCAACCGGTTCCGCCGGGTGCAGAATTAACGCAAAAACTGACGGCCCGTTATCTGGGTAATGATGTGCACTGGGAGCGCCTGTTGCTGGACCTGCATTCCGGGCGCCTGTTTGGGCACTGGGGCGTGTATCTGGTAGACGCCGCGGCGCTTGGCTTGCTGTTGTTGTCGCTCAGTGGTGTGTGGGTGTGGCTCACCAAACCCGGGCGCTGGAAATAAAGCAGCATTGCTGCACAGGGTTTGTGCGCAAGCGCACTTTGCCGGCTCGTACACGGCGGCTCTGCCTGTGATAAATTGTTTTCACTGTAAACATAGGTGGACGCAACAATGAGCGCAGTCAAATCTCTCTGGAAATCCCTGAATACCAAACCCGGCGGAAAGTGGTTATTTACCAAACTCATTTCATTGAAGGCGCCTTATTTTTCGTCGATCAAGGCGCGGTTTGACGAGCTGGGGGTGGGCCATACCACGCTCACGCTGTGGGACAAGCGCTCAATGCACAACCATATCGGTACCGTGCATGCGATCGCCATGTGCAACGCGGCCGAATTGGCGGCGGGCATTACCACGGATTTTTCAGTGCCGGCTGATATTCGCTGGATACCCAAAGGCATGACAGTGCGCTACCTGAAACCGGCGCGCGGTAAACTGAAAGTGGTGGGGAGTTTGCCGGTGATCGAAAGTGGGCAGCCATCAGACGTGCAGGTGGATGTGCGTATCAGCGACAGCGCCGGCGACGACGTATTCACTGCCGAGATAACGATGTATTGTTCGCCAAAACGGGCGTGATGCCTTGCGCTGCGAACACGACTTAAAAACCGCTCGGGGAAGGGCGTAATGTATAGGGAAATACTCGGTACGCGCTTGCCAATTATTCAGGCCCCGATGGCGGGTGTGCAGGGCAGTGCCCTGGCGGCGGCTGTCTCCAACGCGGGAGGCTTGGGTTCGCTACCTTGTGCAATGTTATCGGCGCAGGCGCTGGCTGAAGAATTGAGCAAGCTGCGCTCGCTCACAAGCGGCCCCTTCAACCTGAACTTCTTCTGTCATACGTCGCCGCAACCTGACCCGAGCGCTGAACGTGTCTGGCGGACTTTGCTGGCGCCCTATTTTGAAGAGCTCGGTCTTGATCAGGGCAGCATTCCGGACGGCCCCGAGCGTCGGCCTTTTGATCATGCCACGGCCGATATTATCGAAGCCTTCAAACCGGCGGTTGTCAGCTTTCACTTCGGTTTGCCGCAAGCCGATTTACTCGCGCGCGTAAAAAGCTGGGGCAGCCGGGTAGTGTCCTCGGCTACAACGGTGGCTGAAGCACAGTGGCTGCAAGCGCAAGGGGTCGACGCGATTATTGCGCAAGGTTTGGAGGCGGGTGGACATCGGGGGCACTTTTTGCAACCGGCGCTCGATGGCCAAATGCCATTGCGCGATTTGCTGGGTGCCATTACCGCGGCAACGGATTTGCCGGTGATTGCTGCGGGAGGTGTCGCCACCGCAGACGATGTTCGCAACTGCATCGAGGCGGGTGCAATGGCTGTGCAGGTGGGCACGGCGTATTTACTTTGCCCCCAAGCCACAACCAGCGCGCTCCACCGGAGCGCGATCAAGCTCTTTCAGCCGGGTAGCACAGCGTTGACCAACCTGTATTCCGGGCGACCGGCGCGGGGCATCACAACGCGGCTGATGCGGGAATTGGGGCCAATAAATAAAGCCGCCCCGGCTTTCCCGACGGCCAGTACGGCTATCACGGTATTGCGCGCAGCTGCCGAGGCAAAAGGTGACAGCAGCTTTTCTCCACTGTGGTGCGGAGAGCGGGGCGAGTGGTGTGAGGACATTGACGCGGGCGAATTGACCCGACAACTGGCTTCTGCCCTATAGCCTCGTCACTTAGCCGTTGATGCGTTTGCCCAAACTCTCGCGCAGGGTCTGGATAAATACCTTCACTCGAGGGTTCGGTGGAATATTGGCCTGGCGCATAATCCACAACCCCATACTCAATTCTGCCGTGGGCGGCCGGATAGCCTGCAGTAGCCGGTCGCCATCGGCCAGAAAACACCAGAGATGAGCGACCCCCAAGCCACCGCGTACCGCCGCCAGTATCGCATTCCAGGAGTTCACTTCGGCGGGTTTATAAACATCGTCGGGCAACTCGCGGGCCATCCATTTCGCTGCCTGGGATTCTGCCAGCTCCTGCCCCCAGCCAATCCAGTGATGTTGTTCCAGCGGTAAATCGGCCGGGAGGCTTTTCAGGTAGTGCCGGCTGGCATAGGGCGCCCGTGCTAACTCGCCCAGCCAGTGTCCGCGAATATGACTTGGACAACTGTTGCTGACCGCAAGGGCGACATCGGCCTTGCGCTGGTTTAGTGCCGCTATCGGGTCTACGGTATTGAGTAATTCCCAGCGAATTTGCGGATAGCGCTTTGAAAAGGCCGCAAGCTCCGGAATGAATTCAGGACCGAGGCCCAATGGCGCGGCTATCCGCAGCTGGCCGTCCAGAAGCTGAGCGCCCAGACCCAGGGAGTCTTCGAGCTTTCTGATGCTGTGTTCAAGCTGTACGGCTTGCTGGTAAAGCTCTTCGCCGAAGGCGGTGAGCTGGTAGTGCTGGTTTTGGTGAACGAACAGCGCTTGCTGCAGCCGGCGCTCCAGCTGCGTGATGCGCCTCGCAACCGTGGTGCGATTTACCCGTAACTCGGCCGCAGCAGCAGAGTAGGTTTGCAGCCGCACAGCGGCAAGAAAAAAGCGCAGGTCATCCCAGTTCATGCGTGCAATTATGCACGGTATGGGTGCGAACTCAATCGTTTATTTGCACGCTTAGCGGAGCGTATAGTGCCTGCCATTCAGTTGGGCGCTCACGATAGCGGGGTATGAATTCGCGAGCAGGGCTCGCTCCCACGATGAGCGTTTGTGTGGGAGCTTGCCTTGCAAGCGAAGGGCTTGGGAGAGACAGCATGAGCAGTAGACGTCTGCAGGATAAAGTCGCCATTGTCACCGGCGCCGCACAGGGAATCGGTCAGGCTATTGCCATTCGCCTGGCGGAAGAAGGGGCGGCGCTGGCTGTGGCGGATGTCAGCCTGGATGCGCTCTCTGATACGGTAAGGCAGATCGAAGACGCCGGTGGGCGTGTTATCGCAAAAGTGTGCGATGTGACCGCAAGTGCTTCGGTTGTGGAGCTGTTCACGGCGGTCACAGAAAACTACGGCAGACTGGATATTCTGGTCAACAACGCGGGCATTGGAACAGCGCCTAACGATGGATTTGACCTGTATCAGCAGCGCATGGCTGATCGCAGTGCCCAGCTTCACAAGGGCGAGACACCCACCGTATTTGCCGATCATATTACCGATATGCAGGATGAGGGCTGGCAACAAGTTGTCAATGTGAACCTGAACGGCGCATTTTATTGCTGTCGTGAAGCGGTTCGTGTGATGGCTGCGCAAGGTGTGGCGGGCAGTATTATTAATATAGCCTCAACGTCGGCGGTGTCGGGAGAAGGGGGCGTACACTACTGCGCAAGTAAAGCCGCGATTCTGGGTTTGACCAAATCGTTGGCGATGGAGGTGGCGGCGCGCAATATTCGTGTGAATGCCATCTGTCCCGGCCCTACTAACACACCGATCATGGCGAATATTTCCGACGAATGGAAGCAGTCAATGGTCGCTGCTATCCCGATGGGGCGCATTGGCGAGCCGCTGGAAATTGCCAATACAGCGCTATTTTTGGCCAGTGAAGAGGCGTCGGCGTTTACCGGGCAGACCTTGATGGCCAATTTGGGAACCTATTTGGCATAAACACTTGATTCGCCTGCAGGGCAGGCTCCTACAGAACTTTGTGGGAGCCTGCCCTGCAGGCGAACTGATCACAAACTGTGGAGCACATCATGACAAAACGATTGGAAAACAAAGTCGCCATTATCACCGGCGGTGGTCAGGGCATCGGCGCGGCAGCCGCGATTCGCTTTGCCGAAGAAGGCGCCAAAGTGGTGATTTGTAGCCGACGCATGGAGCCGCTAGAGGCCGTCGCGAAAACCATTAAGGCGGCAGGCGGTGAGTGTACGCCGTTGTCAGTGGATGTCAGTGATGAAACAGCAGTGAAGCAACTTGTTGAAACGACCGTTTCCAAATATGGCAAGCTGGATATCGTTGTTAATAACGCGGTGCTTATGGTGCCCGGAATGCTGGGCAGCCACAGCACAAAAGCCTGGCACCAGAATTTTCAGGTGTCACTCGACGGCGCGATGTTTCTGATGCGTGAATCCTATAAACAGTTGAAGGCGAATCGGGGTGCCGTCGTGAATATTTCGTCGGTGTGCGGGCTCTTGGGTTCGGTCGGGACTGCAGGCTATAGCGCAGCGAAAGCCGCGATGATTGCGCTGACGCGCAATGCGTCTATTGAGTGGGCGCCCCATATTCGTGTTAACGCCATCACTCCGGGCGCCTTTTTAACACCGGCATTGGAAGTTGTTAACCCCGATGAAGAGAGCCAGAAGGCGACGGGTAAAACTATCCCGCTGGGGCGAATTGGTGACCCGCGCGAGTGTGCCAATGCCATTTTGTTTCTTGCCAGTGATGAGGCGTCTTATATTACCGGCTCGGTGTTGCCGGTAGATGGGGGGCGCGTTGCGGAGTTAAATACCGGCAGTGCCTCCTGGGAGGAATAGCCATGAGCGATGAGCTTCTTAATCGTATAGACCGTCTGGAGTCGCTCGATGCGATCAGGCAATTGGTAGCGAAGTACTCACTGTCACTGGATATGAGAGATCTCGATGCCCACGTGAATCTGTTTGCACCGGATATTCGTGTTAGCAGGGAACTGTCCGGTCGCAGTCATCTCAAGGCCTGGGTAGACGACACCCTGCGCCATCAGTTCACCGGGACGTCGCATCACGTCGGCAATCACATTATCGAGTTTAAAGACCCCGACAATGCGGTGGGCGTGTTGTATTCCAAAAACGAGCATGAATGCGGCGGCGAATGGGTCATTATGCAAATGCTGTATTGGGATGACTACCAGCGCATTGATGGGCGTTGGTACTTTCGGCGGCGCTTGCCATGCTACTGGTATGCAACCGACCTGAACAAACCGCCGCTGGGCGATATGAAAATGCGCTGGCCGGGCCGTGAGCCCTATGATGGAGCGTTTCATGAACTGTTTCCGTCGTGGCGCGAATTCTGGGCCAGCCAGCCAGACGGTGAGCCGGAGGTGGCCGCCCCCGCGCCTGCCGAACAGTTTCTAAGCACCATGCGCCGCGGTACTCCCGCACCTAAAATACGGGTGCGTTAACGTCAGAGGTTTGAATGCAACTGTTTACCGAAACGAAATTGGGGCGATTGCAGCTTGGCAATCGCGTAGTGATGGCGCCCATGACGCGCTCTCGCGCGGATAATGGCAGCGACGTGCCAACGTCAATTATGCGTGAGTATTACCGTCAGCGCGCCGGCGCCGGATTGATTATTACCGAGGGCACCCAGCCGAGTGCTGACGGCAAGGGCTATTGCCGCACGCCGGGTATATACACCGGGGAGCAGGTGTCAGCCTGGCGGGACATTACCGACGCGGTGCATGCCGGGGGAGGGCAAATTGTTTTGCAGATCATGCACTGTGGGCGCGTAGCCCATGGGGCAAACAAGGCAGAGAATGCACGCACCCTGGCGCCGTCGGCGATAGCCGCCAAAGGTGATATGTATACCGAGCAGGGCATGCTGCCCTTTGCTGAGCCGGAGGCGATGACCCTTGCTGATATTGAGCAGACAGTAGCCGATTATAAGCAGGCGACGGTTAACGCCTTTGCTGCGGGCTTTGATGGTGTGGAGTTGCATTGCACCAGCGGATATCTGCCCGCACAGTTTTTATCGACAGGAACGAATCAACGGACCGATAGCTATGGCGGGAGCCTGGAAAATCGCTTGCGGTTCGTGCTCGAAGTATTGTCGGCCATGTGTTCGGTAGAGGGTGCCGACAGAGTGGGGATGCGCATTTGCCCCGGCAATCCGTTTAATGATCTACACGACGATAACCACGAAGAAACCTATTCTGCCTTGCTGCAGCGGGTAGACCCGATGGCGTTGGCCTATTTGCATGTGATTCGTATGCCTGCGCTTGGTTTGGATAATATCGGACTGGCGCGCACCAACTATCACGGTGCCATGATTGTTAATGAAAGCTATAGCCGCGATGAGGCGGAGTCCGAGCTGGATGAGCAAATTCGCGCGGTATCTTTCGGCAGGCCGTTTATTGCCAACCCTGATTTGCCGCGCCGCTTTCGGGAAAATCTGTCACTATCGAAAATTGATATGAAAACCCTTTACACGCCCGGTGAAGCTGGGTATACCGATTATCAGGCCGGTTGAGGCCGAGAAATTTTCACGTTTGGGAGCAGTCATGGCGCGACTGTTTGTGGCCATTCCATTGTCGCCGTTGTTGAAGCAGCGGCTTCAGGAAATTCAGCCACCGCGCACCACAGGAATTACACCGGTAGCGGCGGACAACCTTCATCTAACACTGCAATTCATTGGCGATGCGCCAGTGGAAACGGTGCTTGCCGCACTGGCGAATATCAGCCTGCCGGGGTTTCAGTTGGCGTTTTCACACAAGCCCCGTTATCAAAAAGGCGTGATCTGGCTGGGTGTGAAAGATAGCCCCGAGTTGAAGGTAATTCAGCTGGCTGTAGTAAAGGCGCTGGTCAAGGCCGGTGTAACATTGCAGCCCAAGCGCTTTATGCCACATATCACGCTTGCGCGGTATAAGCGCCATGTGCCGACAGAAATGATAGAGCTGTTGTTGGAAGAGCGCGCGGGCGTTGTACCGGATGAGGCCGCCGTCGCGTTCGGCCTCTATTCCAGTAAAACTGTTGATGAACACGTTATCTATACGCGCCTGCGAGCGTTCCCGCTACAGGACGGCTAGAGTCTGGGAGCTACCAGCCGATTTTTCCGGTGATCACGTCCTTCCACATCACAAAGTCACCCCACAGGCTGTAAAAAGGGTTTTTGAAGGTCGCGGGACGGTTTTTCTCAAAGAAAAAGTGACCCACCCAGGCAAAGCCGTAGCCGATCAGTGGTTGTAGCAGTAAAAGCCACCAGTTTTGGGTCACAACAGCGCTAATAACCACCGCAATGACGAGAGTAGTGCCGACAACGTGCAGGCGTCGGCACGTGGCATCGGAGTGCTCACTTAGATAAAAAGGATAAAACTCGGCAAAGGATTTAAAGCCTTCATCGGGTATCGTCAGGGTTGATTTCTGCATCGTGCTGCCTCCGAAATTACTGATCATAACCGGGGTTCTGGCGGTCGAGTTTACGCAGCAGGCCGGGCCAGGCCAGTGCGCCGAACATGCCTTTGGTCACTATCATGGCAGCTTCACGCACACCGTCCAGCACAGCCTGCTGAACCGGGATCAATTCGCGACTGCCCGCTAATGCCCGCACCTGAATCATGCAGGCCGCTTCAAAGGTATACATGGCGAGAAAGGCGTCGGCGGGTGTCTGGCCTACTGTTAGCAGGCCGTGATTGCGGAGCATCAGGAAAGTGTTCTCGCCGAGGTCGTTAACCAGTCGGGGCTTTTCGTCTTCATTCAGGGCAATACCTTCGTAGTCGTGGTAGCCGAGATTGGACAGCACCAGTGTGGCCTGTTGTGAAATCGGCAGCAGCCCCTCTTTCTGGGTAGACACCGCAACCCCGTTGAGCGAATGGGTATGCATCACGCAGTGGGCATCTTCGCGCGCGGCATGAATGGCGCTGTGGATGGTAAAACCCGCCGGGTTCACGTCGTAGGGAGAATCTACCACCTTGTTGCCGTCAGCATCGATTTTTACCAGCGAAGAGGCGGTGACCTCCTCGAACATCATCCCGTAAGGGTTAATCAGAAAATGGTGTTCCGGCCCCGGAACCCGCGATGAAATGTGAGTGAATACGAGATCGTCCCAACCGAACATGGCGACCAGCCGGTAGGCTGCGGCCAGATTGACGCGTGCCTCCCACTCTTCGGTAGATACCTGATTTTTCAGGCTTTGCTCCGCTTTACTCATCGCTATGCTCATGGCAATCTCCGATATTGTTGTGCTATGGGCGTTATACTGCGCCGAAATCACCCGGAAAACTGTCAATCAGTTTACAGTCGTCGTTTACCGGCTGCATGTTACCAACAGCATTTTACTAACAGGATGTGAATTTGCCTGCACCGAGTTTAGGTCAGTCACCGAGTCTGCGCGAGAGCTTGCAAACCAACGCCTGGTTTGCGGAGCTGCCGGCGGTTGTTATTGACGAGCTGGCTGACAAGGCCCAGCGCCGCCGCCTAAGCGATGGCGAGCACTTGTATCGTCGTGGCGACATGCCTACCGGCCTGTTCGGAATTATCCGTGGGCGCATTCGCGTGTGTTCCACCTCGGCCGAGGGCAAAGAGCTGACGGCGACGTTTTTCGAGACGGGCGACTGGTTGGGCGAAATTTCCATTTTTGATGGCTTGCCCCGGCTTTCAGATGCGGTGGCCTCGGGAGATTGCGAAGTGTTGGTGCTCTCGCGGCAGGCAATTGAGGGCCTGCTGGAACGCCAGCCAGAGCTCTACGCGCCCTTTGTCAGGATTCTTTGCCGCAAGCTGCGTATGGCAATGGAAGGCGTGAGCGACCTGATGCTGTTGCCATTGGCGCAGCGTCTGGCAAAACGGCTGTTGGCATTGGCCGATGACTACGGCCAGGCTCACCCCGAGGGGCTCCTGATTGATCTGCATTTACCCCAGGATGAGCTGGGGCGGCTGCTGGGTGCGTCGCGCCAGAGTGTGAGTAAAGAGCTCAAGGCGCTGGAGCGTTCCGGTCTGGTGAAGTTGGCCTACGGTCAGATCGTGATTACCGACCATGGCAGAATGGCCCGGCTGGTGGCGGGAGAGAGCAATAATACGGTCGGGCGCTAATTTTGTTGATATTACGAAATAACTGTACGACAAGGTTTTTTACCGTATAATCGATCGCGCTGACTAAGACTCAGTAAAGTAACTTGTAAAGCAATTTCGAACGACCTGCCTGTTTTAGATCTTCATCTTGTTTTTTCTAAGTCATTTCCAGTCTTACGTTCAACACCCGATTCTGCGAAAGCAGCTTAAATTGAAAAGTCGGCTTCGAGCCGAGGAGAAAACACAATGTCTAAAGCAACCGGTCAGGTTAAATGGTTCAACGAAACTAAAGGCTTCGGCTTCCTTGAGCAAGATGGTGGTAAAGATGTATTCGTACATTTCAGCGCTATCCAGGGCAGCGGCTTTAAAACTCTGGCAGAAGGCCAGCGTGTAGAGTTTGATGTAGTTCAGGGCGACAAAGGTCCTCAAGCTGCAAACGTTGAACTGATCTAATCAGTTAACGAATACTAAAAAGCCCGGCTTTTGCCGGGCTTTTTTTTGCCTGTGTGTTTCTCCAGACGCTTCAAGCGACAGATGTTTTCTCCTTGAGCAGGGTGTCCAGGCTTAACTCAAGTACATCCCCTGATGCCAGCGGCCCTACGCCGTCAGGTGTGCCCGTGAGTACAACGTCTCCGGGCAGGAGGGTGAAATAGCGACTGATTTCGGTCAACAGACGCGGAATGGGAAATAGCATATCGCCGCTGTTCCCCTGCTGTTTGCACTCGCCGTTGATGAGCAATTGAATATTCAGACGATTCAGCGGAGGGCACTGCCGAATAGGAACAAAGCGTGATAGCGGGCAGCTGCCGTCAAAAGCTTTTGATTTTTCCCAGGGCCTGCCAGCCTTTTTCAATTCGCTCTGCAGGTCGCGCAAGGTCAAATCCAGAGCGATCCCGAGGCCGCTAACGGCTTGCGCCGCCTCGCTTTCACTGGCGTTGCAGAGCGTTTGGCCAATCAGTACCGCAATTTCCAGCTCGTGATGAACAGCGCCGCGCCCAGACGGAATAGCGATAGTATCGCCTAGCGGACGCAAGGCGGTCGCTGGCTTGATAAACAATACCGGTTCCTCTAGTGAGGCCTGACTGTTCATTTCCTGGATGTGCAGGGCATAGTTCAATCCCGCGCATACGGTTTTGCCAATGGGTAAATCAATCTTTTCACCGTCTGCCCAGTGGTGTTGATAGTTCATCGTGTTTCAACTCTTTAATTTTTAGTGCTTGATTTAATCGGCAGATACCGGCGGGCGTTTGTTCCACCAGGGCTGCGCCTGTTCCAGTTGGCCGGCCAGACTGAACAGGGTGTCGTCGCGACCGAACCTGGCGGTAAACATCATGCCGACCGGCAGTTTATCATTGCTCCAGTGTAGCGGCAGCGACACGGAGGGGTTGCCAGTGATATTAAAGGCCATAGTGGCGCTTACCCAGTCAAAGGCCTGTTCCGCCAGCCGTGAGAGGGTAGCCTGATTAGCTGCGATGCGGCCCAGCGCGAAACGGCTGGCAATCGGCGAGAGTAATTTTTCCATTCCCCGGGATTTGAAGTAGCCGTGTTCAACCGGTGGGCCGCTGAGAGTCGGTGTCAGAAAGATATCGTAATCCTGCATAAAGGTTTCGAACAGACGGCTTTGGGTATAGAGACGGCGGTGAGCGATATCAAACTGTGCGGCAGAAAAACTGCGCCCCAGTTGTGCCAGCATCCAGGTTTCCGGTTCCAGCTCATTGTGCTTGAGACGCCTGCCCAGCAGCGCTTGTGATACGTCGATTTCGCCGCCCACCGACGCCGCGATACGTAGCAGGTAACCTTCCGCAAGATGCTGCCGGTCAAATGCTGGCGTGGCTTCTACCAGATCGTGCCCCAGGCTTTGCAGCAGTGCCACTGACTGTTCGAGACCGGCGATTGCTTCCGGGTGCAGTACGCCTGCGCGCATAAGCGGGTCGCGGGAAAAGGCAATGCGAAGCTTGCCGGGTGACCGGTGTGCCGCTTCCAGCAAGGTGCCCGCCAGCGGTGGTTCGGCATAAGGTGCGCCAATATCAACACCCCGAATGGCATCCAGCATTGCTGCGCTGTCACGCACGCTTCGGGTGATAACGCCGTCCTGTACCTGCCCGTACCACGGGTCGCCGTTTTTTGGGCCGTGCGGCACACGTCCGCGTGTTGCCTTGAAGCCGACCAGACCGCCGCAAGCTGCCGGAATGCGCAGGGAGCCACCGCCATCGCCACCGCTTGCCATCGGCACGATGCCCGCGGCGACCGCAGCGCCAGAGCCGCCACTGGAACCCCCCACGGTACGCTCAAGGTTCCAGGGGTTGCGCGTCACTCCGTGCAACGCCGGCTCGGTGGCGCCGACAATCGCAAACTCGGGGGTATTGGTTTTGCCGAAAGTCACGACGCCGGCAGCCTTGAAGCGTTTGACCAGTTCGCAATCGTAGTCGGGCACATAGTCCCTGAAAGCCCGGCTGCCATTCGTCATGGGAACGCCCTGGTAAGCGGCGCAGAAATCCTTCAGCAGAAAGGGAACGCCAGCGAAGGGGCCTGAGGGCAGGCCGTTTTCAATAGCCGCAAAAGCGATGTCGTCCATTGTGTGAACAACGGCATTGAGAGCGGGGTTGACCGCATCGCGCCTGCGAATGGCTTCGCTCAATAATTCTTTAGCGCTGAGCTGCCCGCTGCGGAGCAGTTCTGCCAGTCCCAGTGCATCGTATTGCGAGTATTCCTTGAAGTGGCTCATAGGCAGTTTATTCTCATTATGCTGGTGTGTTGTCAGTGCATACTTTGTGGATCATTATAGGGTTTCCTGAGGGCTTTTACAGACTGCGCGGTGCCAGCAACTGACAGGGGCGGGTGCCGGCAATATGGCAGACTACAATATCAATGACGGCCGTGTTGATGTTTGCAGGCCTCGAAACTCACGGTGTGCCGGCAGGGCGCCGCCAGTACCGGCTTGTTGAAACTGTACGTTGGCCTCTGATGCTGCTTCCGGTATTGTATTTTGTCCCCTTATTGTGAGTTGCCACATGACGACATACGCCAAAATTACACCGCATTCAGCCATCCGGGAAATCTTGCCGGATGTCTTTTTCGTGCAGGGTAGTTACCGCTTCGCGATCGGGTTTCGCTTTAGCCGCAATATGTTGGTCCTGCGTCAGGGCCGGGAGCTAACGGTGATAAACCCGGTGCGCCTGAACGAGACCGAAGAGCAGAAGCTGGATGCCCTCGGTACCGTGCGGCATGTAATGCGGCTGGGTACCTTTCACGGTATGGACGACCCCTATTACGTAGACCGCTATCAGGCGACTTTCTGGTGCCAGCCGGGTAAAGGTCAGTATTCGGTACCCGCGATTGACCAGGAGCTTGGAGCCCTGGCGCAATTGCCCATCGAAGGGCTTAGCTGTTTGCCATTTACCGCAACAAAGGAACCCGAGTGTGTCTTGCATCTGGCCAGAGACGGCGGGCTGTTAATCAGCTGTGATTCCCTGCAGGATTGGAGCGATTACGGTCAGTGTACGTGGCTGTCTAAACGTGTGCTGCCGCGCATGGGGTTTGAAAAGCGCTTGCTGGTCGGGCCAATCTGGAAAAAGCTCTTCAGTACCGATAACGCCATGCTGAAGCAGGATTTTGACAAGATTCTGGCTCTGGGGTGCAAGCATTTTGTTGGTGCCCACGGGGGTTATCGTCTGCACGACGCCGGAGAGCATCTTGAGGCGGCGGTGACAAAAGCATTCGCCGCCTGACATTGAATTGTGTTTTCATCGTATGATTCGTTCTACGTATTATTAACCTCTATCAGGAGTTGCCTGTGTCCTTGAATTACAGTGAACACCCAGCCATGTTCCGCAACCGTCCTTTTTCTTTTCTGTTGTCGGTGTTGTTGGTGCCGGTAGGTGTCGGCATTATTATCCTGCTTGTCTGGTTTATGAAATGTAAGGCGACCAAGCTTGAAATCGGTAATGGCGAGATTTCGCTGGAGCAGGGCTTGTTGAGCAAAGATCGCACCGAAGTCGATATTACTACCGTGCGTTCCGTGAAGGTTTACCAGTCGTTCCTCAACCGCTTGCTGGGAGTGGGCAATGTGTCAGTGTTTACCGCTGGTGATGCGCCGGAGATCTCCGCTGCCGGTATGCCCAGGCCGCAGGAATTCAAGGATATTATCAAGGGGCGTGAATAGCCGTGAGCGATTTAGAGGACAGTAATCAGGCGCTGCGAATGCTGCTGATTATCGGCGGTTTGCTGGCTTTGTTGGCGCTGGCCGGCTTTATGATGTGGCCGCTGGCGGTGGAGTTTGCCGCTACGCAATTAACACCGGGTCTGGGAATGCGCAGCGCGGCAGTTATATCCTTTTTCGTTACCGTGCTCACTATGGTGATATTCGCTTTTGCTGCCGGCGATGGCTTTATTGGCGAGATACAGTTTATGTTGGCGGGGTTTTTCTCGTTCTTCGTTGTGATCTGGTTGATGCTGGCCTGGATTTTCTAATTTCCCGTCACTGGTTGCCTGCGGGTTGACCGTTCCAGCTCAAACCGTTTCACACATAAAACTGCGCATACCATTTTCTGAATTTGCTGATAGGCCCATCGTTGTCGCAGAGCACCGGTTGGTCTCGAAAAATCTTGTTCTCCCAGATTGGCTTGTCTTCGTTTAGCTGCTTGCAGATATCGGCCACGATGGCCGCGCTGACTCCCCCCTTGGGTGTTTCGCCGTTCACTTTTTTCTGAATAAAGGCGAAGTTGACCTGGCACTTGTTCAGCTCAATGGGTGTTGTGTTGCCCAGCAAAACCGTCTCGCAGATACCGGTAAATCTCACGGCACCGTTGCCAACTCCCCGCCCCCAGCTTGTGATGGCGCCATCTACTTCGCCGCGCGGCGTTTGCATTTTCGCGCGGGAGATACTGGTGCGATTAATGCCGTCGAAACTGATTTCTGCATCGGGAAAACTGGCCGTTTGATGAACGTATCGAAAATGGGCCACGTCGACGCCGTTTTCTGCCATTTCCTGAGGATGCGTGTTGATAACCCACTGATGAATATCAAGCTCTCCCCACTCATCGTTGTCGGCGCTGGCCTCGGGGATGGGGTCTACTTCATAGAGTGGTTCGATGTCGTGGGGGTGATACCAGACATAAATGACCTGATTCATTTCTCGCACCGGCCAGGATTTCAGGCACTGCTGATCTTTAACCTTCGGGGGCATATTTTTGGCGTAAGGTACTTCGACACACATGCCATCGCCGCCAAAACGCCAGCCGTGGAAGGGGCACACGATGCTTTCGTCTCGAACTTCGCCACCGCGACCGGCAAACTCGTGAATACCGTGACCCAGATGGGCACCCAGGTGCGGGCAGTAGGCATCCAGAACGTGAGCTTCCCCGCTTTGAGTGCGAAAAAGCACCAGCTCCTTTCCGAAATAACGAATGCCCCTGGAATCACCAGCCACGAGCTCGTGGCTATAGGCCACCTGATACCAGCCGAAGGGTATTTTATCGAGAGTCTTTGTCATTATCTGTCTTGCTCCGGAGTTTTACAGTAGCCGGCTAGAAGCTGTAGACCATGGTAACGGTTGTCTGCTTGTCAGCATGTACCTTGCCCGGGGGTACGTTTTCTGTGTAGTTGATTAAGTACGCTACCTTGAGTCCGATGCCGCCAGCCACCGTTGTTTTTAGTGAGGTCGTCGATTTTGATACGGTATTCTCGTCGCCGGATTCCACCGATATTTTCTGCTCGAAGGTTGCTGTGGGTGAAATATCCCAGCGAAAGCTGCTGAACAACCGCAAAATGCCTTCTTCTTCATCGTCACCCGCAGCGTCGGCGGAGAGTTCTGCCCGGCGATAGCCCGGCCCGATTTCGGCGTCCCACAACATCGTCTCGCGGTTAATCAGACGGCGACCATAGCCAAAGGCTACAGTGCCCTTGTATTTGTAGCCACTGAAGCGATCTACTTCGTGAGAAAGGTAACCAAAAGTATAGTTATCTGGACTGAAAGTGTAAGCGAGGCGGTTGGAGAAGAAGTACTTCTCTGCCGAGCGCACACCGGCACTTTTGGAATTGAGCGCGCTCAGCTCGCTGTTATTTTTCCAGGTGCCTTTTTCCCAAATAAGCGCGCCGTTCGCGGTAATGCTTTTGGCGTCGGTATTGCCTTCGCTGGCGAGGAAGCCAAGTTCGGCGTCTCCGCTCCAGGGTGACTGTATTTCCTGCGCAAAGCTGGTGGCGCAACTCAGGGCAATAAGCGCTGAAAGGATAGTGCGGATCATGGTTTCTCCAGAGAAAGGTGTTCGCGATTGTTGTTAGCAGTTGGCGTTGAATTGGCGCGCCGGCTTGCGGGGAGCCCCCTCCGGCGCGCTCATAAATTATAACCCGATAGTTTACGTATCGAAATGCACGTCCATTTGCGGGAAAGGAATGTCCATGCCTGCAGCGCTCAAGCGGGTTTTAATTGTTTCCAGCAGGGCGTCGTGGGTGCCCCAGTAATCCGGGGTATTCACCCAGGGGCGGACTACAAGGTTTACGGAAGAATCGCCAAGCTGGCGCACAGCCACCAGGGGCGCCGGTTCTGGCAATATTCGGGATTCTTCCGACAGCACCTGGTGAATAACCTCTTTGGCTTTCGGAATGTCGGCGTCGTAGCCAATCCCGATAAGCAAATCGATGCGGCGTGTGGGAAAGGAGTTGTAGTTGGTGATCGGGTTGGACATAACGCGCGAGTTGGGAATCATAATGCGCTTGTTGTCCGGCGTTACCAGCATGGTGGAAAACAGGCTGATGGATTCAACAACACCCGCAGTGCCACCGGCCTCAATGTAGTCACCCACACGACAGGGGCGAAATGCGATCAGCATAATGCCGGCGGCAAAGTTGGAAAGAGAGCCCTGGAGTGCCAGACCAATCGCTAGGCCGGCGGCGCCTAGTGCAGCGAGAATCGATGTTGTCTGAATGCCGGCGTGACCCAGAGCTGGGATAAGTGCTACCGCGAGAATGGCGCCGAAGACCAGTTTGCCGATAAATGTACTGACGGTTGGGTCGATGCGACGACCGTTGAGTGTGCGTACCAGCAGACCACTAACAATTTTTGCCAGCCAGTAGCCGACGATGAGAATTCCTATGGCGGTTAGTAGCTTTGGGCCATAATTCATAGCGAATTCACTAACCTGACCAATAATTGCATCAGTGTCCATGCAGTCCCCCTTAAATTGACATATGCTTTTGTTGCGAAAGCGTACAGATGCGAAGCCTAGTAGCTTGACGAGTTTGCAGCTTTATCTCAAGGTTGGTTACGCGTCAAAATGCCCGGTCGATGTGAGATTGTGCAAAATAAGGAAAAATTCATGCGATTTGCGCTCTTTTTGCTTGCCACATTGCTGGGCAGCAGCGGCTACGGTGAAAACTTTTCGGCCCGGCATGCGCCCGGGTATGCCCAGACCAGCTGGGCTTCGGTTCACGGGGATGCAAGTAATTCTGACTACGTGCCGCTGATCGTAAGTACGGAATTGCAACCCCAGTGGCTGGCTTTGAAGTCAAGCACCTCGTGGACGGCGCCAACCGTCGCGGCTGATGGCAACGTGTATATCACGACGGGTCGTGGTGAGGGGCATTCCCACTTACATGCATTGAATCGTGATGGCGAAGTTTTGTGGGAGTCCGGTCCGCAACAGACATTGGATGATCTCGATGCCATGGCGATTGTCAGTGCGCCAATCATCGATATCGACGGCGATCTCTACCTCAGCGACAGTAACCAGCTTTGGGCTTTTCACTCCAACGGTCAGGTCAAATGGGTTGTATCGCTTAAAAATCGCGACATAAATGAACCGTTTGTAACGGCAATATTCGCCGGCAACAAAGGGCAATTTGTGGGTGGAGTGTCTGCAGACGGCAAGGTGGCGCTGTTTTCACGCGCTGACGGAACACTGGCGTTTCCGGTGCTGTCGCTGCCAGGCGTTGATGGCCCCGAGGGGCCGGAAGCACCGGACGCGCTGTGGGCCGACGGCTTGATGGCCGACGAGATTCGCAGGACAAGCTGGCAAATGTTGCGGGGCTATCGTTACCGGGTGACCAATACCCCCGCCGTTCACAGCGGGACGGGACGCATCTTTATTACGGCGACGGGCACCGATACAAGCCATGGGCAGCTGTTCGGAATTGACGTATCGGACGACGGCTTGCAGATCGCCTTTTCCGCCCGGGTGCCGCCCAACAGTGGCACCAGCCCGGCGCTGTCGCCCGACGGTAGGCAGGTGTACGCCATTGGCGGTGGCGGCATTCTCTATGCGCTTGATAGTTTGAGCGGTGAATTGCTATGGCAAACCGACACCCAGGGGCAAGACGCATCGCCATCGGTGGGGCTTGATAATACGGTCTATGTGCTGGGTGGAGACAAATTGCTCGCGGTTGACGGGCTCAACGGCGAAATTCACTGGCGAAAGAACTACCGGGAGTGGGCGCGCGAACGGCACCCGAAATTGTGGCCGCGTTTGGGGTTGATCGGCAGCCGGGGCAAGGCCGATGCCTACGTTGACAGTGTTGTTACTGTCAGCAATGGACTGCTGTGGACGACTCTGCTCGTGGGGTATGAGATTAATCTGCCGGGCAGGGAGTTTGTTCACCCTGTTCAGACCTATCTGGTCGCGCTGGATCCTTCTGACGGCACGGTGTTGGAAGAGTGGAGAATTCCCGATACCAGCGAAGGCGGCATCAGCATCAGTCCCACCGGCGATCTCTACCTGAACTTGCTGTCGGCACAGGCCTCGATTGGTTATTACGGAGGTTACCAGTGGTTGCTGCCCAAGTCTGTGCGCCGCCCGCGCCCACGTGGCGGTGTGTATGCTTTGTCTCCGGTGAGCCTTAACGAGCAACTTATGGTCGGTATTCAGTGGCTGGATACGCTGGCGACCAATCAGAATACCCTGTTTCTGGATAATATCCGGAGTCAACTGTGGTCAACGCGCCGAACCGTTCAGCTGGCACTTCAGCAGCGTCAGCTTGATCCTGCGCTGGGTCGTCATGTGCAGTCGCTGTTGGAAGGGGCGAGTAGTCGCCTGGATAATTGTCGTGAAGATGAACAGGCCTGCGCTGATTTGTTTGCCAAATTGCGCGCGATTGCTGATGCCTTGCTGTAGTGCGTAAAATTTAGCTGATGAGTATTCACGTTCCCACCGACGATGCCGAATCACAGCGCGTGCCCAATGCCTTTGTAAAGGCGGTATTGTTGCAGGCGCGCACGTTCGGTAAAGATGTTGAAGCCCTTATCTCGGCGGCGGGTTTCAGCTATAACCCTCTGGATGCCGACGCGGCGGGAACTGCGAGTGTCGAGCAGTACAGCCGCCTTTGCCTCGCCTTGTTTCGTTCTATTGACGATGAATCCGGCGGAATACTGTCCGGGGTGGCGACGCCTCTGGGTGGTACGCGCATGCTGGCTTACAGCATGATCAATTGCCGTAATCTTGAGCAGGCCTTGCTGCGGGCGATGGAGTTCAATGCCTCCTGCCGCGAGCGGGGCGAATCGCTGGTAGTGCATGCGCTGGAACGCGACAGCGACAAAAAAACGGCGCGGCTTAATTATCTTTCCGGCGATGCGACCCAGCGCGGACTGCAGGGTAGTGCGCTCTGCAGCTTGGCAATGTGGATGCGCTTTTGTGCCTGGCTGGTTGATCAGCCCCTGGAAATACTGGCTGCCGGTTGTGCGTCCGAGCGACCGTCCAAGCGCGCCGGACTTGATCATTTCTTCCACTGCCCTATTGAGTTCTCCCAGCCTTGCAATTGGGTAGAGTTTGCTGACGCTGCCCTGCAATTGCCGATAAAGCGTGACGAGTCTGAACTCGAGCGCTTTCTCAAATTTGCCCCTTACCATGTGGTGATCAAGCCCCTGGTTACCGATCAGGGAATTGCCGCCCGAATTCGCCGCTTGTTGGGTGATGATTTTCGAAGTGAAATGCCCGGCTTCGACGAGCTGGCGCACCAGCTCAATATGTCAGAGCGTACTCTGCGGCGACGTCTGGATCGCGAGGGTACGTCTTACCAGCGTATCAAGGACACGGTGCGCCGGGAGGCAGCTATTGCCTACCTGGAAAACCCGGAGATGACCGTAAGTGATGTTGCTGAATTGTTGGGTTTTTCCGACCCCAGCGCGTTTCACCGCTCGTTCAAGCGCTGGACCGGGCGCTCGCCAGGTGACTATCGCAACTGACAGTCGGTGATTTCGGCTCCCAGAATTGCTATGCTCGTATTTATCAGGATCGGCGCTGGTTTGCCCGGTTGCCCGCGGTATGTAGAGGTTCACAAGATGCAAAAAAGGAATATTCAGGAACAGCTGGAAGAGCTGCAGCAGCAGATTGATGAGCTGGAGGTGGGGCACAGCCAGAAGGCCAATTTGATGGGGCTGGTAGAAGACATCGAGTTGGAATTGAGCACGGGTTCCAGCGTCGACGCTGCCCAGACCGGTTTGATGGAAAGACTGGAAAATATGGTGTCTGAATTTGAAGCCGAGCATCCAACGATGGCAGGCATACTGAATGATCTGATGGTCAAGCTTGCCAGTATTGGCGTCTAGAACACCTTTTCATCTCCCGCTCGTTTAGCCGCGATTTCAGGGAGAAAACCTGCTAGCTCGATATCTGGAACGTGAAGGGCAGGGTAAATTCAATTTGATTGCCGAGAATGCCTTCAGGAATGGCGGGGAAGGGGGCGGTTTTTTCCACTGCCGATATCGCGGCATCGTCGAGTGCAGAATAGCCTGAACTCTGTATTACTTTTGAGGAAATCAATCCGCCGTTGCGGTCGATTATAACCTCCAATAGCACGGTGCCTTCCTGGTTGAGCTTGAGAGCACGCTTCGGATAGCGTACGTATTGGTAGCTGGCGCGTACCATCGTGGAGCTGTATTCGTTGATAAGCTCCTTGCTCTTGGCTGCAGCCTTGGCCCGGGCTTCGGCTGCCGCCAGCGCTTTGGCGATGGCCTCTTTTCGAAGTCGATCCTGCTCAATCTTGGCTAAACGCGCTTTTTCAGCCTCCGCTTCCCGGCGTTCCTTTTCAGCGGCTAGCTCGGCGGCTTCATCTGTGGGAGTTGGTTGTGGCGCTGGCGCGGCCGCAGTTTCGGCCGCTCTGGCGGGCTTGGCAGCGACGCTGGAGCCAGCCCAGGACTTGGTTTCGGCAATTCTTGACTGCGAGGGGGCGATAATATCAAAGCTCGTCATCAGCGTGGCTCCGCGATCACCGGCGGGCATCTGAAGGATGTCTTGCTTGAACACGGATGACGGTGGACGGGCACCGATCCAGCACGACAGGAGCAGATTGAAAAATTCGGGATCGCTGGTTTGCTGCAGGGTGGTGCCATTCAATTTAACGACGGTGCCCTGTTCCGGAATCATGTCTATGGTGATTTGGTCGCCGGCGCGAAGATCGTCCTTGAGTAGCGATGCGAACGCGATGATGTTGTCAGACTGGGCCTTTTGGGTGTCGGCGTTGTTGTTGATCAGAATGAGCTGATTCCATTGCTGAACAAAGCGACGTTTGCTCCACGATTCTGCAACAACCCGGATATCCATGCGCTTGGGGCCGGGCATGAAAAATGCGTCGTCGGGTGTTACTGCCGGAGAGGGCAGGTAGAGGCCGGCGATATAGTAGTCGGTGCGAAGTTGTTCGTAGACGGCGAGCCCTCTCAGGGACATGCCTTCGAGCTCGATTTGCGCCTGGGAGAGCTGCGTAGAGAAGATCAGCAGCAGAGCAGCTAAAAAACGGTTCATAAGCCTCTAAACATCCAGTGTCTGGCGATCGAATTACGATTTATTTGAATTCTTTGATACAACAAAACCACGCACTTGCAGGTGATGTGCGCTTGCCGTGTCGCCCTACACGTAACTTTATTATTGTTACCACCCGCTTAATGTAAACGAATGGAGTGAAAAGTCCAGTCACAGCGGTTTCAAGCCTGTAACTTCTTTGGTCTTCAGCATCTGCTCCACCCAATGGTTCAATCTGCCATACTGGAAAAAGATTGTCCATACTCTTGAAATTAATAAACTTTTTGCTGGTTTTCTAGGCAATGGTAAAGCCGGCTGGAGGTTGTTCGGCGGGTGCATCCAGCCGCTCGACACGCTCGACCTTTGCGAATTCGGGGCCTTTCAGAATTAGCGCTTCGGCCTCGATAATGTTCGCGTTGTTACCCAGCAGCAAAATGTCGACGCTGCCGTCAGAGTCATTTATGGCCCAGCCATCGAGTTGCCGGCTTAGCGCGATGCGTCGGGCGTGCGCGCGAAAGCCCACGCCCTGCACTTTGCCGTAAACACGAAACCGGACAGCCGGGGTCACGGCTTGTGTTCCGCCAGTTTTTGCCAGAGACCATCCGCTGTCTGGGGGCCCAGCAGTATGTCCAGCAAAGTGCCGTCGGGTTTGATCAGAAGCGTCACTGGCAGAGCCTGGGGCCGCGCAATACCCAGTGCGGGCTGCGGATCCACCGCGAGAATCGGGAATTCTATCCCGAGATCGCTGACAGCTTTGGCTAGCGCTTCACCCCTGGCGCCATCGTAATTGACGCCGAAAACGCGGACCGAATCGGCGTGTTTACGCGCGAGCTCGTTGAGTTCAGGGATTTCTTCGCGACAGGGAGCGCACCATACGGCCCAGTAATTGATCACGGTCCAGTATTCGCTGGCTTCACCCACGGTGAAGTTGGCAGCTGGGTCGGCACTGGACGCGCCCTCGCGGCTGCAAGCGCTGGCAAGCGCGAGCGTCAGAGCAACCAGAAGAATACGGCTTGCTATGGTCATTGGAACAGGAGAACCCCCGGGTGATCAGTCGCGATTTGCGGTGCGGATAGGGTGAATCTTGCGCATTGTCGCTACCGCAATCGTTTGTTGTAAAAAAGCGCTGTGTATAATGCCGCTTTTGCTTGCTATCGCCAAGCGCTGGCCGACGAGGTTTCCATGAGTATTACCCTCTACCATAACCCCCGCTGCTCGAAATCGCGGCAGACCCTCCAATTGTTGCAGGAGCGCGGCGTTGAACCTGATCAGGTGTTGTATCTTGATAGTCCGCCCTCGGTGACGGAATTGCGTGAGTTGCTGCGCAAATTGGGCATGGCGCCGCGGCAATTGTTACGCAAGGGTGAAGAGGCCTACAAGACCTTGTCGTTGGCCGACGAAAGCTTGTCAGACAGCGCTTTGCTGAAGGCCATGAGCGAGAACCCGAAACTGATCGAACGGCCGATTGTCGTGAAAGATGACAAAGCCGTGTTGGGCCGTCCGCCCGAGAATGCCCTGGAACTGCTGGCGTGAACCCATACGTACTCGTTCTTTACTACAGCCGCTACGGTGCCTGTCGCACCATGGCTCAGCATATTGCGCGGGGGGTAGAACAGGCAGGGCTGGAAGCGCGTTTGCGCACCGTGCCGCCAGTCTCTGCCGAATGCGAGGCGGTATCGCCGGACATCCCCGACGAAGGGCATCTGTATGCCAGCCTCGACGATCTGCGTGATTGCGCGGGTTTGATTCTGGGTAGCCCGACGCGGTTCGGGAATATGGCCGCCCCGATGAAGTATTTTCTGGATTCCAGCTCGGCACTTTGGCTCAGCGGGGCGCTTATCGACAAGCCTGCTGCGGTTTTCACCTCCAGCAACAGCCTGCACGGTGGGCAGGAGAGTACTCTGCTGAGTATGATGATTCCCTTGTTTCACCACGGCATGATGTTGTTGGGGCTGCCTTACAGCCACCCGGAACTAACGTCTACCACCGGTGGCGGGACGCCCTACGGCGCTTCGCACGTTGGCGGACAGGATAATCGCCCGCCCGATGCGGCGGAATTGCAGTTGTGCCGCGCATTAGGTGAACGCGTGGCCCTTACCGCGAAGAAGGTCGTTGTATGATGAATAGAGGGTCGGTTGCTGGCTATACCGGCAAGGCGCTGTGGGCGCGGCGTGTGCTGCTGGTCAGTTTTTGGGCGCAACTTGTTGTGCTGACGATTACAACCTGGTGGCTTCATCAGGACGGTCGCCAACCCAGCGTGACGATTTGGCTTATTCGCGTGCTGCCCTTGCTGGTCTTTGTGCCGGGGCTTCTGCGAAATGATTTGCGCAGCCTCGCGTGGCTCTGCTTTGTTTGCCTGATGTATTTTATGCTGGCGGTGACCGAGGCAATGTCGCCCCTGCGGTTGTGGATTAACTACATTGAAGTGGCCTTGTCGGTGACCGTATTCGTGTCTGCGATGATGACAATTCGTTGGTGCTCACAGTGGGAGCGCGCCGCGGTATCGGGCAGCAAGGTTCCCACCAACCCATCCGGAGAAGACGTATGAGTAAAGCTGCAACCGGTAAAAAAGGATTCTGGAGACGGCTGGGTGATTTCCTCGACGGTACGCGCCGCTTTCTGGTGAATGCGGTGTTTCTGCTGCTTCTGGTTGCGTTGGGTTTTGCGCTATTTGCCAAAGGACCCCAATTGCCCGAGCAATTTGCGCTGGATATACAACTGCGTGGTCTGGTCGTTGACCAGCTGAGCCCTGTCGACCCGCTCACCCAGATTATCGACGGTGAAGCCGTGGCGGAAACCCGCCTGAACGATATGATCAAAGCGATTGATCGCGGTGCGGCTGATGATCGCGTGTCCTTGTTGCTGCTGTCGCTGGAGGAACTCGACCATATAGGCATGAGCAAGGCCTCGGAGCTGGCTGCGGCGGTTGAGCGTTTCAAAGCTTCCGGCAAGCCGGTGGTTGCGTCGTCCATAAGTTACGATCAGGACAGCTATCTGGTTGCCAGCCAGGCAGATGAAGTGTATCTGGACGCGATGGGTGGCGTGGTGATTGAAGGCTTTGGCCTGTACCGGAACTACTTCCGCTCTGCGCTCGACAAACTCGGCGTTAATATTCATGTCTTTCGGGTTGGCGAATTTAAGTCTGCCATGGAACCGCTGATGCGCGACTCCATGTCGGAGGAGGCAAAAGAGGCTAATCATGCGTGGCTGGGTCAGTTGTGGGCCGCCTATACCGAACAGGTCAGTGCAAATCGTGGTATCAAAAAAGACGCTGTAGACAACTACGTAAACCAGATTGACAAGGTGATGGCCAAGCACAAAGGTAACCTTGCTGCTGCCGCCATGAGCCGGCAACTGGTCGATGCCTTGAGCAACCGCCGTGAATGGCGTGAGCACATGATCGGGCGGGTGGGTGCAAACGACGACGGCGAGTTCAATCGCGTTAAGCACCTTGACTACCTGAGCCTCAGTGATGAACACGAACCGCTGGTTGGCGATGCCGTAGGTATTCTGGTTGCGCAGGGCACTATCGTGGATGGCGAGGTGACGGGCAATGGAATTGGCGGTGAAAGTTTTTCTGAGCTGGTTCGCCGTGCCCATGAAGATGACAGTATCAAATCGGTTGTGTTGCGTATTGATAGCGGAGGCGGTTCAGCCTTTGCCTCCGAACAGATTCGGCAAGAGTTGTTGGCGTTGAAAAAGTCAGGCAAGCCGCTGGTCGTTTCAATGGGCTCGGCAGCGGCGTCTGGCGGATATTGGATTGCCGCTAACGCAGACGAAATTTGGGCGACGCCGGCGACGATTACGGGCTCAATTGGTATTTTTGGTGCGTTTCCTACGATAGAACAGAGTCTGGCAAAACTCGGGATTACGACCGACGGCATAGCAACTACCGAGATTGCCGGTGGTTTGCGGCCGGATCGGCCGCTCAATCCTGTAGTTAAGCGCGCATTGCAATCCGGTATTGAGCATGGCTACCGGCAATTTCTGAGTATCGTAGCGCAGGGGCGGGATATGCTACCCGAGCAGGTAGACAAAATTGCCCAGGGGCGAGTGTGGACCGGCGCTGATGCAAAGCATTTGGGGCTGGTTGACCAGCTGGGCGGTTTGGATGACGCCGTGGCCGCAGCGGCTAATCTCGCCGGAATGAGCGAGTACCGTAAAAAATGGGTCGAGCCTGCGTTGCCGCCCATGCAGGCACTGGTAGCCCATTTGCTTGAATCAACGGGGCTGAAAGCCGGTTTAGCCGCTCGCAGCTCTTTGCCGCAGCGCTGGTGGCAGCCATTGGGCAGGCAGATACAGGCCTTTTTGCAACTCCGCGATCCAACCGGGCTTTACGCCTTTTGTGCTGAGTGCTCGGCTCCCTGATCCGGAGGAAATCGAGCTGGGGCTTTGGCTAGAGTTGTAATCGCCAGGCCTCAAAGCCTCCGTCAACACTGTAGACGCGCTTGAAGTTCTGGCCTGCAAAATACTGGGCGGCGCTTTGGCTGCTGTTCCCGTGGTAACAGTAAATGATCAAAGGCCGTTCGCGGTCGCTGTCGGCAATAAACGCGTCAATAATATTGCCGTCCAGGTGGGCAGCATTTGGTACATGCGCCTGAGCATAGGATTGTGCATCTCGAATATCGACGATGTTGCATGCTTCGTTGGCTACCAGCGTCTGAGCCTGTGTGACAGAAATACGTTCAAACATGGTTGGGAATGCCGTTATTTGCGAAGGGCCTATGTTACCCGCTATTCTCAATTAAACGAATATCAAGGAAAAAGCGTGCCCGAGTCCGTCGGCCATAAACCCTTCTCGCTTTCTGCCCGTGTCACCAGCCTGGCCCATGCGACGCGCGGCCTGGTGACGCTGGTTCGCGATCAACACAATGCCCGTATCCATATTTGCGCCGCGCTGTTGGCGATAATTTCGGGATGGGTGCTACGCATCAGTATCACTGAATGGCTGGTTGTTGTCCTGCTGATTGGCTGGGTTTTGTGTATGGAGGCTTTCAACTCTGCGCTGGAATATCTGTGTGACCTGATAAGCCGCGATGAGCACCCCTTGATTGCCAAAGCGAAAGACGTTGCTGCTGCGGCAGTACTGCTAAGTGCGCTAACGGCGGCCGCCGCCGCTGCATTGATATTTATACCAAAACTGCTGGAACGCCTTATTCAGTGAGCTGCAGTATTGCCCATGGAGGCAGGGGGCTAACGAACTGGACTTGGCGAGCTCTTGAGGAGGCTTTTCATGTCGGAGTATCTGGCCGAAGTCATCTGGCAATGCGGAGCTGATGAGAGGTTCCTCGACAACCGCTACAGTCGTGGCCACGTCTGGCGCTTCGATGGCGGCACGACGGTGCCCGCGTCTGCTTCCCCCCACATTGTTCCCTTGCCCTATTCTGTTGAAGAAAATGTCGACCCGGAAGAAGCCTTCGTCGCTTCTTTATCAAGTTGCCATATGCTGTTTTTTCTGTCGATCGCAGCGAAGAAAAGGCTCAGTGTAGAACGTTACACGGATAAGGCCGTGGGGACTCTGGCGGCCGGGGATGAGGGCCGTCAGTGTATGACCGAAGTGCGCCTGTGCCCGGTTGTTGCCTTTTCCGGTAGCGAGGTGACCCTTGAGCAGATCGAGGCCATACACCACCGGGCACACGAGCTTTGTTTTATTGCCAATTCGGTCACCAGCAAGGTATGGGTAGATATGTCAGCGCAACGCGCCTCCTTCTGATGGCTCGCCAGGGAGCACGGCTCAGGCCGAGGCGGGCGCCTCTTCCAGACGACCGCCGCGCATTTTGAAATCTTCAAGAATGACGTAGAGGCAGGGGATCAGGATCAGTGTTATCACCGTCGCGAAAATAATGCCGAAGCCTAAAGACACGGCCATCGGAATCAGGAATTGCGCCTGGGTACTGGTTTCTACCAGCATGGGTGCAAGCCCGAAAAAGGTGGTCAATGACGTGAGCATAATGGCGCGGTAGCGTTGGGAGCCGGATTGCACCACGGCATCAACAATAGAGCTGCCGTTGGCCACAGCGCGATTGATGAAATCCACCATAATCAAGCTGTCGTTCACCACAACGCCTGACAAGGCAATAATGCCAAACAGTGACATCATATCCAGCGGCAGGTCCATGACCAGATGACCGATGACGGCGCCAATAATGCCAAAAGGGATAACACCCATAATAATGAGTGGTTGCAGGTAAGATTTGAGCGGCACCGCCAGCAGGGCGTATATTCCGAACATCGCAAGTGCAAAGCCGACAAACAGGCTGTTGAATATTTTTGCTGACTCTTCTGTCATGCCGTCCATTTTGAACGACAGGCCGGGGTATTCCTGCGACAACTTCGGCAGAAAGGTTTCCTTAAGCTCCATCGCAATATTGTCGGGCTCGGCGTAGAGGCGATTCACAGCTCCGCCCACCGTTACCGCGCGCTCACCGTTAATGCGTGTAAGTTTGCTGTAGCCGGGTTGAATATCGGCGTTTGCCAGAACGGTAAAGGGTACGGCGACACCGTCACGGGTGTGCAGGTACATGTTTTCAAGGTCTGATACCGCTTTTCGCTCCGCTTCGGGATAGCGCACCATAACCTTGACTTCGTCATTGGCTCTTTGCATACGTTGCGCTTCTGCGCCGTAAAAGGCGTGACGAATCTGGGTGGCCATGTCGGCAAGCGAAACTCCCATCGAATCCGCCATGGGTTTGAGGCTGAGTACGATTTCATCCTGAGCCGAGTCCGAGCCGTTGCGAACATCATAAATGCCGTCGTAGGTACTCAAGTGCCGGGCAAATTCCTTGGAGGCCGCCTTGAGTTGCTCGGGTTGCGAGCTGATCAGCTTGAACTGAACGTCCTGGCCGCCGCCCATATCCTGTGCTGTGGAAACCGCTATGACGCGCGCACCGGGAATTTCTCCAATCTTGGAGCGCCAGCGTTCGGCCAGCTCGTCACTGACCATGGTGCGTACTTCGTTCTTGGTCAGTTCCGCCATAAAGTTCACGAAACGACCGTCGTAGGCGTAAGCGAAAACATGTTTAAGCAAGCCGGTCTCGTTGCCGGTTTCTGCCTTGTACTCCCGGTCTACAGCGTAGAGAGCGTCATTGAACTGCTTGTAGCCCGCGAGCATCTGTTCTTCCGTGGTGCCTTCCACCATCTCCAGCGAAGCCTGAATAAAATCGTTAGGCACAGACGGCATCATAATGACACGCACCATTCCGCCGGCCACCAGACCGCCTGCCAAAATCATGACGGCGACAAAAGATGAGGCCGTGATGTAGCGATTTCGAAGGGCGCTTTTTAGAGCGGGTTGGTAAACGCGCTTGATAAAGGCTTGCAACAGGCCGTTACAAAAAGTTTGCAGCGTATGGGTATATTTGAACAGCCCCTTGCGCGAAGGTTTGCTGTGAATAAGGTGGGCGGGCAGGATGAGTTTCGACTCTACCAGTGAAAACGAAAGGCATAGCAAAACCACCCAGCCAAAGGCTGCCGGGAAGGGGGCAAAAACACCTTCGGCAAACAGCGTTGGCAGAAATGCCACAATGGTGGTGAGTACGCCGAATGTCGCCGGCGTGGCCACACGTTTTGCACCGGCTATAACGGAGTCGACACTGTGTCCGTATTTTTCGGAGAAACTCCCGGCGCTCTCACCAATAATTATGGCGTCGTCCACCACTATCCCCAATACCAGTATAAACCCGAATAAACTGATCATATTCAGGCTGATATCGACCATGGGCGTCGTCATCATTGCGAAGGTACCGAGAAAGCACAACGGCAAGCCAACCATTACCCAGAAGGCAAGCTTGATGTCGAGAAAGAGGGTTAGCACAATAAAAACCAGCAGCGCGCCCATGCCCAGGTTTTTTACCATCATGCCCAGACGGCCTTTGAGGTAGTGGGTAATATCGGCCCAGTAGTCGATATTCACCCCTTCCGGCAATTCCGCGCGCTTGCGTTCAACGTAAGCTTTGGCGGCATCGGCCACTTTAATCAGGTCCTGATCGCCAACGGCATACACTGTGGCGCCCATGCTGAAGCCGCCGTTAAAAAGGGAAAAGCCGGTTGATTCTACAAAGCCGTCTTTGATGGTTGCGATATCGCCCACCGTGAGGCGGGTGCCGTCGGGATAATTAATCAGGGGAATACGTTCAAAATCGTGTTGGCGATAGGCTTGCCCTTTGGCGCGCAGCATAATTTCGCCGTTATCAGTTTTAATCGCGCCGCCGGGCAGGTTGAGCGACGAGCCACGGATGGCCTGGGAAACCTGATTCAGCGTCAGGCCGTATTTGAGAAGGTCTGCTTCAGAGACCTCAATGGACACTTCATAGTCGCGGCTGCCGAATGTGTTCACGTAGCCAATATCGGGGTCTTGCAGCAGTTCATTTTTCACCTGGTCAATCAGCGATTTCATATCACGTTCGCTTAAATTGCCCCACAACTGAATGTTAACGGCGTGGTCGCGCATTTCCAGGTGTTTAACAACAGGCTTTTCTGATTCTTCCGGCATGTTGGATATGCCATCGATCGCGCTTTTAACCTCGTCGAGGACATTGTTGATTTCGACCTCGTCGTTGATTTCGAGCAGTATCGTTGCGGCAGACTCCTGCGCCGTCGACTGGATTTTCTCGATGGTATCAATGTCTTTCAGGGCTTCTTCAATTTTCAGAATAATGCCGAGTTCGACCTCGTCGGGTGAGGCGCCGGGGTAGGGCACTACAATCTGGATGGTGTCGCTGACAAACTCCGGGTTAACCGTGCGCGGCATACTGATGGCCGCCATGATGCCTGTCGCCAGGATCAGAAACATAAGGAGATTGGCCGCAACCGGGTTGCGGGCAAACCAGGCGATTAGCCCACTGCGGGTATCAATGTTTTCTTCTGTCATCCCTGGACGCTCTCAGCCATGGCTGTGGACGCGGGTTGCACCGTTTTGTGCGCCGCAGAATCGGGAGGCAGCAAGGTGCTGGTTTTTACCGAGCTGTTCTGGCGAACCTCGGTGCCGGCAACTGCATGCGGTATGGTTGAAAGCGCAACGCGCTCACCGGCCTCCAGGCCGCGCTGGATATAAGCCAGCTCGCCATCAGTACGCAGGAGGCCCACTATCCGGTTCACCAGGCGATTTTTAGCGTCTACAACCCACACCTGATTGCCGGTGCGCAGCACGTGGCGCGGCAATACCACGATGTCTGACATGGTCTTGCCGGCGATATCCGCCTGCACAAAGGTGCCTATGCGCAGTGGCGCTTCGCGCTCACTGTTCAGGCCGTAGGGGTCAATGACTTCGGCAACGGCAAATAGCACACGGCTGCGCTCGTCGAGCACGCCTTCGGTGCGCACGAGTTCAGCTTGCCATTCGTATACGCTGTCGCCCTGGCTGGAGCTTAGCGTTACGAGGGTTTTCTTGCGCTGTTCAGGCGTTTTATTGATGGTGGGCAAATTCAGGTAGCTGAGCCGGTCGTCGGGCAGCGGTAAGCGCACTTCAACGCGATCAATGGCGAAGGTTTGTCCGAGTTGCGAGCCGACGCTTACGTACTGACCAATGTCGGCCTGTTTGTTGCGCACCATGCCGCTGTAGGGGAGGCGAATGGTCGTGCGATCCAGGTTGTCGCGTGCGCGGGCCAGATCGGCTTCGGCAGAGTCCAGCCGTGCCTGCGCTTCGGCCAGTTGTGGTTTGCGTTGCGCCAGTTCATCAGCTTCAGCATTGCGGGATACGCCTTTAGAGAACTTTTGCCAGTCGCGATAGGCCACTTGCGCGCGGCCTTTTTCCAGAGCCAGATTGCTGCGGGCGCTGGCAACGGCAGATTCTGCGCGCTTTAGCTCAGCCTTATAATCGCGATCGTCGATCTGCAGCAGAATTTCGCCCGCCGTGAAAAAGCCCCCGGCTTTGAATTTCGGTGACACTTCGACCACTCGACCGGAAACTTCGGCGATTAATGTGGTTTGCGTGCGCGGGCTGACCGTACCCTGAGAGGCAATGTTGACCGGCACATCCTGTTTCACCACTTCTGCGACGTCGATGAGCAGTGGTTTGGAGATAACTTCAACTTTGACCGGTTCGGGCCGCTGCAAATAAAGTGTTACGGTCGCGGCGCTGGCGGCGCCGAGAATTATCGTGCAGACGACAAGGTTCTTGATAAATTTGCCCACAAATGGCTCTCAAAAAAATACTGTTATTACAGCGTGTTATATCACGGTGTGGCTACAGGGATCATTACCGTAGGCTTACCGCGGTATTACGCTTGCGTGAGTTCGGCAGTTAGCGGCGGCTAGTGTAGCGGAGAGCGGCACTGGACCGCTATGGCGCGGGCTGTTCGGTTACGAAGGCGTAATCTCTATCACTGTGCGTATGCCGCGATTGTTGGCAAGATCGGCAAAGCCTTCATTGACCTCACTTAGAGGGCGCCGCGAGGTGATCATATCGTCAAAATTGAGCAGCCCCTGCTTCCAGAGCCGGATCATGCGCGGTATTTCATAGCTGGAGTTACACGAGCCGAGCAGGCACCCGCAGAGCTTTTTCTCAAAGGCGGCAAATAATACAGCGTGAGGAATGTGAATGCCCTCCTCAATCGGCGGGGCGCCTACGCACACCGTAGTGCCGCCGGAGCGCGTCAGATTGATGCCGGCTTCAATCAAGGCTGCTTTGCCGGCGGTTTCAAAGGCGTAATCCAGGCCAATACCGCCGGTCAGTTCGGCGCAGATAGCAGCGAGGTCGTCTTTGGTCGGGTCAATACAGTGGGTGGCGCCAAACCCCTTTGCCTGCTCGCGGCGAGCCGCAACGGGGTCTGAGCAGATAATCAGCGAGGCTCCGGCCAGACGGGCGCCCTGAATGGTGGCCATTCCAACCCCGCCCAGCCCCATAATCAAAACGGTTGCACCTGTTTCCACTTTTGCGGTGTTGAGAACGGCGCCGACGCCGGTTTGCAGGGCGCAGCCTATTACGCAGGCCAGCTCCAGCGGCACATCGTCGTCAATTTTTACCGCACCGCTGGCGGGCGCAATGGCATATTCGGCTAACCCGCCAACGCCGCAGCCCCGGTAAATGACGGTATCGCCACTGCTAAGGCCGGTTTCGCCGTCCGGCAGAGTGCTTGTCATAATGGAGCTGGCGTTTACGCAGAGGCTGTGTTCGTGGCGCTGGCAGAAATAGCAGTGGCCGCAGGGTGGCGCCGGTGTCATTACGACCTTGTCGCCGGGTCTGAGGTGAGTCACGCCGGCGCCAACAGCGTCAACGATGCCGGAGGCTTCGTGGCCAAGAATAATGGCGCCGGGCGCCGGGTTGCTGCCATCGACATAGCTGTAGTCCGAGTGACACAGCCCGCAGTAGTGGATTCTGACGCGCACTTCGCCGGGGCGAGGGTCAATAATGCTGATGTCGTTGCGAATAACAAGCGGTTTACCTGGCACTTCAAGTACAGCTGCGCGCATTTTCGTTCTCCGGTTTTGGCCGTTCAGTGTAGAGTCCGGGGACGAAGCCTCGCCGTGAAATCTTTGTAAGAAAAAGGCCGGGTGCGTGGGGCAGATGAGATGCGCGGCGGTTGGTGATATAGTCGCGCCTCATCAAATACAGTGTAAAAAGGGTAGAACATGACGCGCGTATTCAAGCATCCCGCTGATTTAAAAGCAGCGCAGGGCGAGCAGCTGGGTTGTAGCGATTGGCTCGAAATAGACCAGAATCGCATTAATTTATTTGCTGATGCCACGGGTGACCACCAATGGATTCATGTTGATCCCGAACGCGCCAAAGATGGCCCCTTTGGCAAGTGTATTGCTCATGGCTACCTCACGCTATCGCTGGTCAATCTCTTCCTGCCACAGATTATAGATGTGCAGGGTATCTCCATGGGCGTGAATGTGGGCTGCGAGAAAATCCGTTTTCCCTCGCCTGTGCCGGTGGGCTCTCGTGTTCGCGGTTGTGGAGAGCTGGTCTCGGTTGAGGAGGTCAAGGGTGGTGTGCAGTCGGTCGTGCGAGTTACCGTAGAAATTGAAGGTCAGGACAAGCCTGCCTGTGTTGCCGATACCATTAGTCGCTACTTCCCGGCTTGAGCGCCTTCGCGTTGGAAGCCCTGCGCAAAGGGCTTCACCCGGTAGTGCTTGCGCCGGTGGTATTGGTGTAGCCAGTCAGTAATAATAGGTTGATCAATGGGCGTTGTTGGTCAGAGCGGCCTTCATAATAATCAAAACCTGGAGCCGGTATGCAAACCCTGAAACGATTATTTGTTGTGCCTTATCTGCTCGCCTGCCTGCTGGCGGGCGCGCACAGTGTTTGGCACATTTTGAGTGCAGAGCAGGTCGCACTTGCCTGGTACGGTGCCGCCGTGGCATTGCTCCCCATGCTGGGCTTTATGGTCTATCTCGCAATCGTTCCCACCGCTCGCACTTCGCGCTATATGTGGATACAGCTCTCCGGTGCTTTGCTTGGCGGCGGTTTGGCGGTAGTGGAGTTGCAACCGATTGTGCCGGTGCTTTATGCACTGCTGCTTGGTTTGGGCGGCGTGCTGAGCTATATATTCTGGTATTCGCTGCTTGATCGTGGCGAGAACAGTGTACTGCGTCCCGGTCAATTGCTGCCTGAATTTGAGCTCGAAGATGCCGATGGCAATGCAGTGTCGTCGCGGCGGTTTCAGGGGCGTAAATTGTTAATGATGTTTTATCGCGGCAACTGGTGCCCCCTCTGTGTTGCGCAAGTTCGCGAAGTGGCCGAGCGCTATCGCGAGCTGGAAGCCCGCGGTGTCAATGTGGTGATGATTAGCCCGCAGCCACACAAAAATACGCGCAAGATTGCTGAAAAATTCGATGTGCCCATGCAGTTTTATGTCGACCGCGATAATCGGGCCGCCTCGGCGTTACAGATTGCGCACAAAGGCGGTATTGCTCTGGGTATTAGCGGATACGGTGCCGATACGGTATATCCCACAGTGGTTATTACGGATGAGCAGGGCAAAATCCTGTACGCGGATTTGACCGATAACTACCGGGTTCGACCGGAGCCGGATGCCTTTATCGACTTCCTGGATTCCGGAGTGGCCGGTGCCTGATAAAACCAAGATACGTCCCGCTGCAACACTGGTGCTGTTGCGCGAGAGTGCTGACGGTTTGGAAGCACTTTTACTGCGCCGGCACAGTGCCAGCCGTGTTGGCTCGGGGGCCTGGGTGTTCCCCGGCGGCGTTGTTGAGGAAGAGGATTATCGCGGCGGCGACGATATTGAAGCCGCCGCGCGCTGCGCTGCCGTTCGCGAAACCACAGAAGAAGCCTCGATTACCGTACCGCTTGATTCGCTCCGGCTTATTTCGCACTGGACAACCCCGGATGCTCCCGAAGTATCAAAGAAGCGCTTTGCCACCTGGTTTTTTCTCAGTGTTGAGCCCGTTGACGAGATTGTTGTCGATGGTGAGGAAATCGATGCGTATGCGTGGTATTCACCCGCGCAGGCGATAGCAGATCATCAATCAGGTGTATTGAAATTGATGCCGCCCACGCTGGTAACACTCACCGAATTGCAGCACTGTAAAACCCTTGCCGACGCGCAGGCGTTTTACGCGCAGCGTTCAGCGCCCTATATCAACCCCAGAATGGCGATGCAGGGTGAGAAAATTTGTATGCTGTATGAAGGTGATGCCGGGTACGAGAATACGGATTCGGCGGCAGAGGGCCTGCGCAATCGCTGCTGGCTGGAAGGCTCATACTGGCGCTACGAATTTTTGAATTAGCCGACCTTATGGTTGCAGCCAGGCTTACAGGTTGCCTGCGCGCCAGCGTTTGATCCAGGCGTCCATCACGCGGCGCGGATACCACAGCTTGCCATAACTGCCGTTGTAGCGTGCCAGCGCGTGCATCATGTTGCCTTTTTCCTTGTCGACGTAGTATTGCAGGATTCTACAGCCGTAGCGCAGGTTGGTGTATGGATCGGTGAGGTTGTCGTCGGGTCGTCCGATTTCATTTTTCCAGAAGGGCATCACCTGCATTAAGCCCTGCGCTCCGGCACGAGATACCGCAAATCGGTCGAAGCCACTTTCTATCTCAATTAATGCCAGCACAAGATCCGGTTTCAGGTTTGCATTGCTGGCTTCAAAGTGCACAGCGCGCAATAGCTCCAGTCGAGCTTGCGGGTCGTCGATAAAACGCTCCAGCCGGCCAGACATGTCGAGCAGCCAGACTTCTGCATCAAAACGATCGCGAAAGCTACTGGCATCGGCGATGGTGTTTTTCAGAAACTGCCGCAGCTCAGCGTGTTCCTGATCGGGTAGCTTGTCGGGCGCCAGTTGGGTGTGTGCCGGCAGCGCCCACAACAGCGCAAAAATTGCGGCGAGTTGCCTAATGTACTGACAACTTGGACTGAATAAAGGCAATAGCGTTCTCCAGCTCGAATTCTTCGTTGGCCTCGGCGCGGCGGTGGCGGTATTCGAGTTTGCCTTCATCGAGGCCTCGATCGCCAATGACGATACGGTGGGGAATGCCGATCAACTCGATGTCTGCAAATTTAACCCCGGGGCGTTCGTTGCGGTCATCCATAAGTACATCAATGCCCAGCGCGACAAGCTCGGAATAGAGCGCTTCGACGGCTGCTTTAACCCGGTCGGACTTTTGCATGTTGAGCGGCACCAGTGCGAGTTGGAAGGGCGCGATGGCCTCTGGCCAGACAATGCCGTTGTCATCGTGGTTTTGCTCAATGGCTGCCGCTACAACACGGGTAATACCTATGCCATAGCAACCCATGGTGACCACCGCTTCGCGCCCGGATTCGTCCAGTACGGTTGCGTTCATGGCATCTGAATACTTTTTGCCGAGCTGGAATATGTGGCCAACCTCAATGCCGCGCTTGATCAGCAGGCTGCCCTTACCGTCAGGACTGGGGTCGCCGGTCTGTACATTGCGGATATCTTCAACCCGGCCTAACGCGCAGTCTCGCTCCCAATTCACGCCGGTGAGATGAAAATCATCTTCATTGGCGCCGCAGACAAAATCCGACAAGGCGGCGGCGGAGCGGTCCACAATCACCGGGACAGGTAAGCCCACCGGCCCCAGAGAACCGGCACCGCAGGGCAGCGCGGCTTTTATGTCCTCATCGCTCGCCATTTGCAGGGGCGATAACACGCCAGCCAGCTTTTCTGCCTTAATGTCGTTTAGCTGATGATCGCCACGTACAACCAGAGCGATAAGCCCCGCAGCCTCACCCTCGTCATTTTCGGCCCGCACTATCAGGGTTTTTACCGTTGTTGACGCATCGACTGACAGCGCTGTGCAGACTTCCTCAATGCTTTTTGCGCCGGGAGTAGACACCTTGTTCAGCTCCGCGCTGGCGGCGGGGCGGGTGGTGCTGCAAATCGCTTCTGCCATTTCTATATTGGCGGCATAGTCACTGGTGTCGGAGAAGGCGATGTCGTCTTCGCCGGATTCGGCGAGCACATGAAATTCGTGAGAGCCGGTGCCACCAATAGAGCCGGTGTCGGCAATCACAGGGCGAAAGTCGAGGCCAATCCGGGTGAAAATGCTGGAATAGGCCTGGTACATCCGCTCGTAAGTTGTCTGCAGCGACTCCTGATCAAGATGAAAGGAATAGGCGTCTTTCATAATAAATTCGCGCGAACGCATAACACCAAAACGCGGACGGATTTCATCGCGGAATTTGGTTTGAATTTGATAGAAATTCACCGGCAGCTGCTTGTAGCTTTTCAATTCATTACTGACCAGGTGGGTAATCACCTCTTCATGGGTTGGGCCGAGACAGAACTCTCTGGAATGGCGGTCACTGATACGCAGTAGCTCGGGGCCGTATTGCTGCCAGCGACCTGATTGCTGCCAGAGCTCACCGGGCTGGACAACCGGCATTAATACCTCCTGAGCGCCGCTGCGGTCCATTTCCTCACGCACAATACGCTCTACTTTACGCAGTACTCGCAAACCGGCGGGCAGCCAGGTGTACAATCCCGTGGCCAGTTTCCGAATCATTCCGGCACGTAGCATCAGCTTGTGACTGATAACTTCGGCGTCGGCGGGTGTCTCTTTTTGGGTGGCAATAAGGAATTGACTGGCGCGCATGCTAAATCTAGCCTTGGAAAGTAAATTTTCGGCATTTTACACGCTAACGCCGCCAGACTGTTAGGGCTTTACCCAACCCACAACGCATCTTTGGAGAAATCATGTTTGAACTTGATAAGCGCCTTGCGGCGGATACATGCTGGCTGGGCGATCTGCCACTGTGTCGTCTTTTGCTGATGCTGGACGCGAACTACCCCTGGCTTGTTCTGGTGCCACGGCGCGCCGGGATGACCGAACTGCACGAGCTTTCCGAATCGGACCAGCATCAGTTTATGTGTGAGTCCAGCGAAGTCTCGGAAATTATGACGCGTGAATTTTCCGCCGACAAAATGAATATTGCTGCATTGGGCAATATGGTTCCCCAGCTTCACATTCACCATATTGCGCGCTTTCATAACGATGCTGCCTGGCCCAAACCAGTGTGGGGCTGTGTGGCCTCGGTGGCCTATGAAAAAGTGCTCCTGCAAGAGCGTGTCAGCACATTAAAACAAGCCTTTTCAGACGCTAGTTTACATTTCGAGGTGCAACCTTGAGGGCGACTGCAGAGCCGTAAAAAGGGGCGTTGCCCCTGCGCGTTTTTGCAATGCATGCGCGTGCGGGTTTGCCCTCACAATTCCTGCGTGCCGAACTCGCGCTTTCAACCGGCAGAATTTAGCAAAAAACCGCAATTTTGATCAAAAAACCCTTGTATTACAGTGCGGGATCGCTTATATCTTGCGTCGGCACTATATATACAGCGTGAAATCACATTGATTGACCGCGATGTGTAGCGCCAAAAAAGACCTGTCGGGGAAACCTACTCTAACAACAGCACACAGGAATAACGACGTATGGCGAAGAAAGCTGCTCCAAAGAAAAAGGCGCCGGCCAAGAAAAAGGCCGTAGCTAAAAAGGCTCCTGCCAAGAAGGTAGCTGCCAAGAAAGCCCCAGCTAAAAAAGTGGCGGCCAAGAAGGCTCCTGCTAAAAAAGCTCCCGCGAAGAAAGCTGCTCCCGCTAAAAAAGCTGCTACCGGCCCTATCAAAGCGAAAATGACCAAGAGTCAGATTCTCAATGATATCGCCGAAGCAACTACGTTGAACCGCAAGCAGGTATCTGCGGTTCTGGACGAGCTGGAATCACTGATTGCTCGTAGCGTTTCCAAGAAAGGTCTGGGTGAGTTCACCATTCCGGGCCTTATGAAAGTCGTTACGGTCAAGAAGCCCGCTCGTAAGGCGCGTAAGGGTGTTAACCCCTTTACGGGTCAGGAAACGACCTTCAAGGCCAAGCCTGCCAGCATCGCTGTTAAGGTACGTCCGCTGAAAAAACTCAAGGAATACGCTTCCTGAGTCACTGCCGGCCCGCTTTGCGGGCCGGCAAGCCTCCCTCTTTCCGGCTGACGGGGCTGAATTCCCGGTCAATGCCCGCTTCGCGCAACACCTTTCCTCAAAGCCATATAGCTGCCTCGCAATGGGCATTTATCCCCGCCGACGGTTTACGGTATAATCCGGCTCCTTTTTTGGGCAACTGCCTGATCTCACTATTGGACTTGAAGAAGTAGGAGGCGACTATGCCAATTTATGAATATCGGTGTGACGCCTGTGCGCACGAGCTGGAAGCCATTCAAAAGATGAGTGATGAGCCTCTGGTGGATTGCCCAAACTGTGAGAAGCCTTCGCTGAAGAAGCGAATTTCGGCTGCGGCCTTTCGTCTCAAGGGCGGCGGCTGGTACGAAACCGATTTTAAATCGGGCGGGAAAAAGAATCTGGCTGGAGATTCCGGCAGCAAATCCGAATCGAGCACCGCTGCCAAGAGCAGCACATCCAGTGACGCTGGTTAATTTTTATACATCTATGGGAAACAGATAATGCGCAGCGATTATTGCGGGAGCCTCCGCAAGAGCCATATTGATCAGGAAGTTACCTTGTGCGGCTGGGTTGACCGGCGCCGGGATCACGGCGGGGTGATTTTTCTGGATTTGCGGGATCGCGACGGCATCGTGCAAGTAGTCTTTGACCCCGACACCGAAGAACACTTCCAGCGCGCAGACAAAGTACGCGGTGAGTATGTGCTGCAAGTAAAGGGGCGTGTGCGCGCTCGCACCGCCGAAACCGTAAACGCCAATATGCCAACGGGTGAAATCGAGGTGCTCGGCAAGGAGCTGGAAATTCTCAACAGCGCCGAAACCCCTCCCTTCCAGTTGGACACACACACAGATGTTGGCGAGGATGTGCGTCTGCGCTATCGCTATCTGGACCTTCGCCGTAGCGAAATCGCTGATAAACTGAGGCTGCGCAGCAAAATCACGTCTATTTTGCGCAATTATCTGGACGACAATGGCTTTCTGGATATTGAAACTCCCATTCTGACCCGGGCAACACCGGAAGGCGCCCGCGACTATCTGGTTCCCAGTCGCACCCATGCCGGCAAATTCTTTGCTTTGCCACAATCGCCACAGCTTTTTAAACAGTTGCTGATGGTGGCGGGGATGGATCGCTACTACCAAATTGCTAAATGTTTCCGCGACGAGGACCTGCGTGCCGATCGTCAGCCGGAATTCACCCAGATCGACCTTGAAACTTCCTTTATGGATCAGGACGAGATCATGGCCATCACAGAGGGCATGATGCGCCAGTTGTTCCTGCAGGTGCTGGATGTCGATCTCGGTGAATTGCCGCGTATGAGCTACGCAGAGGCGATGTTGCGTTATGGCAGCGACCGCCCCGATTTGCGCATACCACTGGAGTTGGTGGATGTAGAAGACCTGATGAAGCAGGTGGATTTCAAGGTCTTCAATGGGCCTGCCAATGACCCGAAAGGTCGGGTGGCAGCATTGAAGGTGACGGGTGGCGCCCGCTTGTCGCGCAAGGAAATTGACGAATACACCAAATTTGTTGGCATTTACGGCGCTAAAGGTCTGGCCTGGATCAAAATCAACGAGCTCGCCAAAGGCGTTGAAGGGTTGCAATCTCCCATCCTGAAATTTATGCCTGATGATATTGTGCTGCAAATGATGGAGCGGCTTGCTGTCGCCGACGGCGATATTGTGTTCTTTGGGGCGGATAAAACCACCGTTGTGAACGAGGCTCTGGGTGCGTTGCGCGTCAAGGTGGGCGAAGACCTGGAGATGATCGAACGCCAGTGGGCGCCGCTGTGGGTTGTCGATTTCCCCATGTTTGAGGAAGACAGCAGTGGCAACTGGACCTCGCTGCACCATCCTTTTACGGCGCCAACCTGTACGCCTGAAGAATTGGAGGCAAACCCCGGCGCAGCCTTGTCCAAGGCCTACGACCTGGTACTTAACGGCACCGAGCTGGGCGGCGGATCTATTCGTATCCACAAAAGCGATATGCAGCAAGCCGTGTTCCGCATACTCGGTATCGGTACAGAAGAGTCGGAAGAAAAGTTTGGCTTCCTGCTCGACGCCCTGAAATACGGTTGCCCGCCCCACGGAGGTCTCGCCTTCGGTCTGGATCGCATTGTCATGCTGATGACGGGTGCCAAGTCTATTCGTGACGTTATTGCCTTCCCCAAAACCCAGTCTGCCGCCTGTGTTATGACTGATGCGCCGGGAGTGGTGGAGAGCAAGCAGCTGAGCGAGCTCAATATTCGCTTGCGCAGCACCGGGCAAGATCAATCGCGCGAACAGTCGCAGGACAAGCAAGGATAAGAGTGCTGGAGTAGTTAGTCATGGCAGGACACAGCAAATGGGCCAATATAAAACACCGCAAGGCGGCCCAGGATGCCAAACGCGGCAAGGTGTTTACCAAGATAATTCGTGAAATCGTCGTTGCTGCCCGAATGGGCGGTGGTCTTCCTGAAGATAATCCGCGACTGCGCGCTGTTATGGATAAGGCGCTAACCGCGAATATGAAAAAGGACACCATCGAGAAAGCGATAGCGCGCGGAACCGGTGATGGCGACGACAGCAACTACGAAGAGGTTACCTACGAGGGTTACGGCTCTGGCGGTGTGGCGGTACTGGTAGAATGCATGACGGACAATCGCAACCGCACCGTGGCTGAAGTGCGTCATGCTTTTAGCAAGCGCGGAGGCAACCTTGGTACCGATGGTTCGGTTGCCTATTTGTTTAGCCGGGTCGGCCAGATCAGTTTCGACCCGGATATTGATGAAGATGCCCTGATGGAAGTGGCGCTGGAAGCCGGCGCTGACGACCTTGTGAACAACGACGACGGCTCGGTGGATATTCTCACTCCCTGGGAAGATTTTATGCAGATCAAAGACGCTATAGAAGCGGCCGGATTTGCACCTGCCAATGCCGAGGTGACCATGTTGCCTGCGACCACGGTAGAGCTTGACCAGGATGGCGCCGAAACCATTCTTGGTTTGATTGATATGCTCGAAGACCTGGACGATGTACAAAACGTTTACACCAATGCCGATATTCCACAGGCAGTGCTTGAAGCGCTTTCCTGATACACTGCGACGCTGATAATAGAGCGCTGTCATCACTGCGCCCACTACGGCATTATCGGCATCTATGAGCATAATACTGGGGATAGACCCCGGCTCAGTGAAAACCGGGTTCGGCCTGATTCGCTGTGACGGAAACAGACACCACTACCTCAGTAGCGGTGTTATACGCCTGCCGACCGGCCCTTTGCCGGCGCGCCTGAAAGTCATATTCGACTGCATTTCTACCATTATCGAAGAGCATTGCCCTGACGAGGTGGCGGTGGAAGAGGTCTTTATGGCCAAAAGTGCCGGTTCTGCCCTGAAACTGGGGCAGGCGCGTGGAGCGGCGGTGGCCGCCTGTGTCAGCCGTGAACTGCCGGTTGCAGAATACACCGCCCGCCAAATTAAAAAATCTGTAGTCGGCACCGGCGCGGCGAACAAGGAGCAGGTGCAACATATGGTCAAAACGCTGTTGTCGTTGCCGGCTGCGCCTCAAGAAGACGCAGCCGATGCGCTGGCGGCGGCGCTCTGCCACGCTCACAGCCGTCAAAGCCTCGGTAACTTGAATCAACCGACCGTACGCGGTCGTATGCGCAGGGGGCGCTTGTCATAATGATTGGACGCATTCGCGGCACACTGCTGGAAAAACGTGCTCCCGAGATATTGGTGGAATGCTCCGGGCTTGGCTATGAAGTGTTGGTGCCCATGACAACGCTCTATCAGCTTCCTGATCCGGGCAGCGAAGTCACCTTGCTAACGCATTTTGTTGTTCGCGAGGATGCGCAGCAGCTTTACGGTTTTATTGATGGCCAGACGCGATCGTTGTTCCGCGACCTGATCAAGGTAAACGGTGTGGGCCCCAAATTGGCTCTGACCGTATTGTCCGGTGTCGACGTAGGCGAATTTGTTGCTCTGGTGCTTGCCGAAGACAGCGCCTCGCTGGTGAAATTGCCCGGTGTCGGTAAAAAGACGGCCGAGCGGCTGGTAATTGAGATGCGTGACCGACTCAAGGATTATCAACCGGCCGGCGCCGGTGTTGCACCGGCTGCGCGCAAGGTCGATGCAGGCGGTGAAGCCGAAGAGGCGCTGATTGCTCTCGGTTACAAACCGCAGGAGGCTTCGCGCGCGATCGCAGCGGTATCCGGAGACGACTTACCGGTTGAGGAGCTGATCAGGCAGGCGCTTAAAACCATGATTAGCAAATAGGGATCGACAGGGAAGGATGGCGCTTAACTGCGGTAGACTGGCAGCTGCAGACGTAACAGGCGGAAAGCATACGCATGATTGAAACCGACAGACTGATTGCAGCGGAAAAAATCGACCCGGTTGAGGAGAATCTCGATCGTGCTATCCGTCCGAAAACCCTGGCTGATTACGTTGGCCAGGAAGCTGTACGCGAGCAAATGGACATATTTGTCAGTGCGGCTCGCAAGCGTAATGAGCCGCTCGATCACACCCTGATCTTTGGCCCGCCGGGGCTGGGTAAGACGACACTTGCAGCCATTCTGGCCAATGAGATGGGGGTCTCTCTGAAAACGACCTCCGGCCCGGTATTGGAAAAGGCCGGCGACCTGGCTGCCCTGATGACCAACCTTGAGCCGGGTGATGTACTGTTTATTGATGAGATACATCGGCTCAGCCCGCACATTGAAGAAATCCTGTATCCGGCAATGGAAGACTATCAGCTGGATATTATGATCGGCGAAGGCCCCGCCGCACGCTCCATCAAGCTCGATTTGCCTCCTTTCACGCTGGTTGGTGCCACCACTCGCGCCGGTCTGCTGACTTCGCCACTGCGAGACCGCTTTGGTATTGTGCAGCGACTGGAGTTCTATCAGGTCAAAGATCTAACGCATATTGTCAAACGCTCCGCCGGCATTCTGAAGATCGGAATAGACGATGATGGCGCCCGGGAAATTGCACGGCGCGCACGGGGCACACCGCGTATCGTCAACCGGTTGTTGCGGCGGGTGCGTGACTACGCCGAAGTTAAGGGCAGTGGCCATATCGACCACAACACCGCCGATCGTGCGCTGGACATGCTCAAGGTTGATGCGCTGGGCTTTGACCGCCTTGATCGACGCTTGCTGATGGCCATGATCGAAAAGTTTGATGGCGGCCCCGTCGGCGTAGATTCCATTGCGGCAGCCATCAGTGAAGAGCGCGGAACTATTGAAGATGTGCTTGAACCCTACCTGATCCAGCAGGGCTACATTGTGCGTACACCGCGTGGGCGCATGGTTACCCCCAGTGCTTACCGCCACTTTGGCTTGCAAGGTAGGCAAGGGCATGAGCAGGAGCAACTGCCACTGGCGGATAAGGACCGCGAATAATGCCACCCTTTTTACTCTCGCAAAGAGTGTATATAGAAGATACTGACGCCGGCGGCATTGTCTATTACGTGAATTATCTCAAGTATATGGAGCGGGCAAGAACCGAATTTATGCGCTCGCTCGGGTATGGCAAAGGCGCTCTCTTCAATGTTGACCTGATGTTTGTGGTGGCTGAGACCCAGATCAAGTATTTAAAACCTGCGAAGCTGGATGATGAACTTGCCGTGAGCTCCGAGGTCTTGTCTGTGAAGGGTGCCAGCCTGCTGTTCCGTCAGCAGGTATCCCGCGGGAGAGATATTTTATGTGCAGGAACCGTTCAGGTAGCCTGTGTTGCCCGTCAGAGCTTGAAGCCAACCCGAATTCCTGCTGAGATGCTGGCGCAATTACGACGTACAAACGGAGAATAACGTGACCCAAGAATTAACGGTTTTGGATCTGATCTTGAATGCCAGCCTGTTTGTGCAGTGCATCATGGGCATCCTGGTGCTGGCATCGGTGGTGTCATGGTTCATTATTATTCAGCGCTGGTATTACTTTGGCGCGGCGGACCGGGCCTTGAGATTGTTTGAGCGCCAGTTTTGGTCGGGCAACGATTTGGGTGATTTGTATCGCGATGGAACCTTGAAAGCGGAAAAGGGCTATCGCGCTATCGGCATGGAAAGTATTTTTCGCGCCGGGTACAAAGAGTTTATTCGTTTGCGTAAACAGGACGCCGAAGCCGAGGTGGTTATGGATGGCAGCGAGCGCGCCATGCGCGTAGCCATGTCGCGCGAAGATGACAGCCTCGAAAAAAACCTGCCCTTTCTGGCAACCGTGGGTTCGACCAGCCCCTACGTTGGTCTGCTGGGAACTGTCTGGGGCATTATGGGTTCTTTTCAGGGCTTGGCGACCATGCACCAGGCAACACTGGCCGTGGTGGCGCCGGGTATCTCGGAAGCGCTGGTTGCTACCGCAATGGGGCTGTTTGCAGCCATACCGGCGGTGGTTGCCTACAACCGCTTCTCGGCTAAAGCCGACTCGCTGGAAAACAAATACCAGACATTTGCCGAAGAGTTCTCCAGCTTGCTCTATCGTCAGGTTCACAGCTCCTGAGGTCAGTCATGCTTAAAGCAGAGCGAAAAAAACGCAAACCTATGGCTGAAATGAACGTCGTGCCCTATATCGACGTTATGCTCGTTTTATTGATCGTTTTTATGGTCACGGCACCACTGTTGATGCAGGGGGTTCAGGTCGAGTTGCCCAAAGCTCCGGCCGAACCGATGGGCGAACAGAATGACGAGCCATTGATTGTCTCGGTCAAGGCTGACGGCAGCCTCTATATCAACGTAGGCGACTCGGACAAGCCGCGCCTGCTCGACGATGTTACCGAGCGAGTGCGCAAAGTCATGAAACAGAAGCCGGAAACCAAAGTGCTGGTATGGGGAGACGAGGCCGTTCGCTATGGTGAAGTTGTTACCCTGATGGCGGCCCTGCAAAGTGCCGGTGCACCCTCGGTCGGCCTGGTGACGGAGAATCCCCGCTAGTTATGTGGAGATCCTTGCTGCTGCCACTGCTCCTGACTCTGCTGATGCATGGTCTTGGCGTATTACTGATTATCTACGGCTTACCTTCGCCGAGTGACCAGCTGCTTACCCGGCCATTGCCGAAATTTGTGAATGCTGAACTGGTGGTGCTGGATAAGCCCAAACCCAAGCCGGCACCCAAGCCCAAACCCAAACCGGAGCCCAAAAAGGCTGAGCCGGAACCTAAACCCAAGCCCGAGCCCGAGCCCAAAAAGCCGCAACCAAAACCTGAGCCCAAGCCCGAACCCAAGCCCGAACCCAAGCCGGAGCCTAAGCCAAAACCGAAAGCCGAAGACGAAAAGCGCAAGAAAGCTGAAGCAGAGCGCGCCGAGCAAAAGCGCCGCCAACAACAGCAGCAAGAGCTGATGAATGCCCTGTCTGAAGACGAGGAGCTGCTGCAAGCGCAGGAAGATTCACATATTGCGGCAACGTATGAGCAAAAAATTGCACGCGCTGTTACCCTTGCGTGGAGTCGTCCGCCGAGCGCGCGAAATGGCATGGTCGTGAAGCTGCGCATTCGCCTGATTCCGGCAAACGGGGAAGTGGTTAACGTACAGATTATTGAAAGTAGCGGTGATTCAGCCTTTGACCGCTCCGCCGTTCGCGCCGTTGAGAAAGTGGGTGGCTTTCCCGAACTAAACAATGTCGAATACCGCGTATTCAAGCAGTATTTCGAATCCTTTATTTTTGAATTCAGACCGGAGGATTTACGTCGATGAGGATTTTCATCGCCTGCCTGCTGCTGTTCACATCGCTGGCCAGGGCAGAGTTGACCATAGAAATTACCCGGGGAAGTGACAAGCCGGTTTCGATAGCCATCGTACCCTTCGGATGGGAGAAGGGAGTGGCCCTGCCGGATGATATCGCCGGGATTGTCAGCTCCGACTTGCATCGCTCCGGGCAATTTGAACCCTTTAAACGCGAAGATATGCTCAGCCAGCCCAAAACCGACGCGGAAGTGTTTTATCGCGACTGGCGCGCTTTGGGCGTGGATTATCTGGTTATAGGTCAAACCAAGGCCACCGAAACGGGATACGCCGCCAATTACGCGTTGTTCGACGTCAACCAGCAGCGCAAGATCATGAGCGGCGATGAGAGCGGCGGGCGCAGCAACGTGCGGGATATCGCCCACGCCATCAGTGACCGGATTTATGAAAAAATCACAAACATCAAAGGCGCTTTTGGCACCAAACTCCTGTATGTTTCCGCTCGCCGCCTAGAGGGCAACGCGCAGATGTTTCGCTTGGTTATGAGCGATATAGACGGTGCCCGTGAAAAGGTTTTGCTGGAACAGCGCGAGCCGATTTTGACGCCGAGCTGGTCGCCGAATGGCAAGATCATTGCCTACGTGTCGTTTGAGACTACGCGTCCCGGGGTTTACCTGCACAATCTGGAAACCGGTCAGCGCATCCAGCTCACCAATTATCCCGGCATTAACGGCAGTCCGGCCTGGTCGCCGGACGGCAAGTCCCTTGCGATGGTCTTGTCAAAGGACGGCAATCCGGAAATTTACGTGATGGACATCAAGTCGCAGGTATTGCGGCGTGTAACCAATCATTTTGCTATTGATACCGAACCGGATTGGATGGAAGACAGCAAGTCGCTGATATTCACCTCCGACCGGGGTGGCAAGCCGCAAATCTACAAGGTCGATGTAGCGACCGGAAGAGTGCAGCGCTTGACCTTCGAAGGCGACTATAACGCCCGCGGTCGCGTGCTGGCGGGTGGTCAAGGCATTGTTATGGTGCACCGGGTGGACGGGAAGTTTCACATAGCGGTGCAGGATCTAAAGCGCGGGCGCGTATCGATCCTGACAGAGACAACGCTGGATGAGTCGCCGAGTATGGCGCCTAACAACAGTATTTTGCTGTACGCCACCAAATACAATGGTCGTGGCGTATTGGCTGCGGTATCGATTGACGGCAATGTGCAGTATCGCTTGCCCTCAGAGTATGGCGATGTAAGAGAACCGGCTTGGTCGCCCTTTTTAAGGTAATTGTCGGCTACTTCACGAGTTATCGTTGACAGTCGTCGCAAAGCATCACATTCTGTCGAACTAAACAAATGTGGTATTGTCTAGGCAGTAACATTCGGAAAATATAGAGGAATTCCATGAAAAACAAAAATTTGCAGATGTTGGGTGTCGTGTTCTCAGCGGTCCTGCTGGCAGCCTGTTCGAGCACCGACGTTGAAGAGGGCGGCGAAGTTAACAGTGGTCAATCACTGTCTGGTTTTGATGGTTCCGTCAGCGGCGGTTCCGGTGCTGCAGGTGCTCAAGGCTTTGAGCAGAACGAGCCCGCGGCCGAAGAAGAGCAGATGGCTGATCTGAATTCGGTCTTTTATTTCGAATTTGATTCGTCGTCACTGACCGCCGATGCGCGCGCCGATCTGGATGCACAAATTGACCGCCTGCGCGATTCTGTTGGCACCATCCGTTTGGAAGGACACGCTGACGAGCGCGGTACTCGTGAGTACAACATCGCACTCGGCGAGCGTCGTGCACAAGCGGTTGCAGACTACATGGTGCTCAACGGTATTTCGCGCTATCGCATCGAAACCGTGAGCTACGGTGAAGAGCGTCCGCTGTCTTTCGGTCAGGGTGAATCTGCCTGGTCGGAAAACCGACGCGTAGAACTCAAGTAAGCCGTTGTTAGCGTAGTATGCACATCATAAAACTCATTGTGCCGGCAGCAGCCATGCTGTCGGCACAACTTCTTTGGGCCCAGGCACCGATATTTGATGCCAGCAAGCCATCGCGCGAAGAGTCGTCGCGGCAAACGGCGCAGTCGATCCCTTCTGAACAAAACCTTCAAATGGAGATATACCAGCAGCTCCAGACCCTGCAACAAGAGGTGATGGAATTGCGTGGTGCCGTTGAAGAGCAGGGCCATCAGTTGCGAACCTTGAAGCAGCAAAGCCTTGACCGTTATATCGAGCTTGACCGCCGCATGGCGTCAGGTGGGGGCGGTGAGTCGAAGTCAGGCAAGTCCTCCGGCTCGTCTTCATCTGCTTCCTCAACGGGCAGTAAAGTCCCGCTGGAAGAAATTGATGCCTACCGCAATGCTTACGAATTGGTGAAAGCCAAGCAATTTCCGCAGGCAATTGCGGGCTTTGAACAATTCCTCAAACAGTACCCCAAGGGTGCCTACGCACCTAACGCCCTGTACTGGAGTGGAGAATTGCAGCTGGTGAATACGCCGCGTGACCTCAAGGCGGCACAGCAGGCGTTTTCGTCTTTGCTGGAGAAGTATCCCGAGCACAGCAAGGTACCGGACGCTATGTACAAGCTGGGCAAGGTCTATTTCCTCTCTGGCGACAAAGCGGCTTCAAAGAAGATTCTGAATGAGCTGATCCAGAAGCATGGTGACAGCAATCGCTCGGCTATCAAGTTTGCCCGGCAATTCCTGCAAGACAATTTCTGACGATCAGGTATCATTCACCTCCCTGAAAACTTCCCAATCCCGGCTGTAGCCGGGATTTTTGCCTATGACAGAATCTGACAACAGCCTGCGCATCACCGAAATATTCTATTCCCTGCAAGGTGAATCACTCACGGTTGGCTTGCCGACCGTCTTTGTACGGCTGACGGGCTGTCCCCTGCGCTGCCAGTATTGCGACACTGCCTATGCATTTCACGGCGGCGAACGGCGCTCGCAGCAAGAGATTCTGGCTCAGGTGGCCGCGCATTCGCCGCGCTATATTTGCGTGACAGGCGGTGAGCCCCTGGCGCAACCCGCCTGCATTCCCTTGCTGACAGCACTTTGTGATGTCGGATATCAGGTTTCGCTGGAAACGAGCGGAGCGATGCCTGTCGGCGCTGTCGACCCCAGAGTTGCCAGAATTGTTGATATCAAAACCCCGGATTCCGCTGAGTGCGAAAAAAATCTCTGGGACAATATCGACCTGCTGACAGACCATGATCAATTGAAATTTGTTATCTGCTCGCGTAGCGACTATGAGTGGGCCAGGTTTCAGCTGGATAGCCGGCAGTTAGCCGCCCGGGTTGGGCAGGTGCTGTTTTCTCCCAGCTTCGGTCAAATTAACGCGACCGAACTGGCTAACTGGATAATCGAGGATAACCTTCCGGTCCGCTTTCAGCTGCAATTGCATAAATTGCTCTGGAACGACGAGCCGGGGCACTGAATTATGACGGATAAGAAACGAGCAGTTGTACTGGTATCTGGCGGCCTGGATTCAGCGACTGTACTGGCCATGGCGCGGGCTGACGGTTATGACTGCTATGCTCTGGCCTTTGATTACGGCCAACGACATCGGGCAGAACTACACGCCGCCCGTAACGTGGCAGAAATCAGCGGCGCAATTGAATACAAGGTGATTCCGCTGGATCTGACCGCAATCGGTGGTTCGGCTTTGACTGATGCGAACATTGCGGTCCCGGATCATAGCGATGCCCCCGGTATTCCCGTTACCTATGTGCCCGCACGCAATACGGTCTTCCTATCCATAGCGCTGGGTTGGGCAGAGGTGCTGGGTGCGGAGTCCATTTTTATTGGCGTGAATGCCGTGGATTATTCGGGTTACCCGGATTGTCGGCCTGACTTCATTCAAGCTTTCGAGACCCTGGCGAATCTGGCGACCAAGGCAGGAGTTGAAGGAGGAGGGCTGCGCGTTGTGACGCCTCTGATTGACCTCAGCAAAGCCGACATCATTCGCAAAGGTATTGCTCTGGGCGTTGATTATGCTCAAACCGTATCCTGCTATCAGGCGGATGACGGGGGGCAGGCCTGCGGCCGCTGCGATAGTTGTTTTTTGCGCAGGCAGGGCTTTGATGCCGCAGGAGTCGAAGACCCCACACGCTATCAATAAGTTCTGTTAAAAACGGTACTGAAACTCCAACCCATAGCGCCTTGGCGGCGCGACTGCGTGCAGTACTGCACCGTATGAGCGCGTGATGCCAAAGCCCCCGCCGTAGTAAAAGGCGTCTGTTGCGTTATCCACATAGGCTGTGAGCCTAAGGTTTTCATCGGGTGACAGATAGCTGAGACGAAAGCCCACAACGCCTTGCGCCTTGATAGTTGTAGTACTGAACAAGGGGCCGTCACCGTCCTGGCCCGTATAGAGTTCGTCCCGCCAATAATAAAAAAGTCTTGGGGTGATCACCCCGATTTCGGTCCGGAGACTGTATTGTATCGACAGTGACGCCGTGGATTTGGGAACAAGCGGAAAGGGTTCGTCACTGCGGTCTTCGTCGCCTTCGGTCGTACCCACCGTATAGTCTATATAATCTGCGTCGGTGTAGCCTGCGGCCAGGTGCAGGAGCCAGCGCTTAAGCGCCAGTGTTAGCTCCAGCTCGGCGCCCTGAATCAATGCTTCGCCGGCATTGGTGAGGTAGTTGATGGGCGTCAAGCCCGCCGTTTCGGCGACAGTAACCTGAATATCTGTATACGCCATTCGGTAAAGCGCGGCGTTGATTCGCAGCCGGGAATCAAGGGCGTCGATCTTTGTCCCCAACTCGATATTGTCGACCAGTTCAGCCTCAAAGGGCTGAATGACGGTTCCGCGCAGGTCCAGCCCGCCAGCCTTGAAGCCACGGCTCGCGGTCAAATAGAGCATCCCTGAATCAATATCCAACGAATCAAGCCACTCATCGTTGGCCAGGAAAGTGGCTGTGAGCGCCGGAGTGAGTTGGCTAAAACGCTTCTGGTTTTTGGCTTCCAATGGGCTGGGTTCAAGTACCAGCGTTGGCGGCTTGGGACCTATAAGGTGGAAATCGCTCACCGGAATGGGGCTATAGATGCCTCCATCCAGATGAATAGTGCTGGCGAGGCTGCCACGCTCGCGCAGGCGGTTGTTCAGGAGAGTTGCGTAACGGCTGTGATCAGTCTGGTAGACCTTGGTGCGGCGTGTTTTTTCTTCCGAGGTGTAGCGCAGCCCCGCTGTTAATTGTAGCCATGGCTTGGCATTCCAGTTGACTTGCGAGAAGGCGGCGGCGCTGACGTTGGTTAAATCGCTGACGAGGTTTTCCGGCAAGACCAGAGGAACGATAGCGCTATTGGCCGGAATGCCGAGCGAGAAACCGCCCAGCAGGCCAGCCAGATCGGCTGCATCGAGACCGAATATCCCCTCGGGGCCAATCCCCCGCGCGCGCGGACTGTTTTTCAGCGTTTCGTAGGCGCCGAACAAGCCCAGCGTATACTCGAGCTGTTCGTTGTCGCTAGCACCGGTCAGCTTGAATTCCTGGCTGTACTGGTGGCGATCTTCGTCCGGTACCGCAATGCCACTTGCGCGCATGCGATCGAATAACAATGGCCCGGACTGGCTGATGATATTCATATCAACCCCGTCCTGGTCTTCGTAGCGCTCTATATCGTATTGGTGGCTCCAGGCGGTGATGCTTTCCAGCTCAAGATCACCGAGGCGACCGTTAAGGGTAAGTGCAAGCATGGTTGATTCCAGCTGAATGCTCGCTTCCTCGGGGTTGTTGAGCACCTTATAGCGCCGCGCTACCTGCTCGCTGGTCTTGCAGCGATCAGCAATCGACACGAACTGGTTTTGACCCGGTAAAACGGCGGCGCCCATCAGAACATTGTTGTCGTTCTGAAACCGGCAGGTAAGGCCTGCAGAATTTTCGTCCTGTCGGGTCCAGAAGGCGAACAGATCGCTCGTGACGTTGTCATTGATGTCAAATAGCAGCCGCACGGTGGCCGCAAGACGGTTTTCGTCGCCGTATTGATCGCCGCTGCCGGGGTTGGTGAGGTAGCCGTCATAGCGCTTGCGCAACAGACTCATCCGAACGGCAGCCCGGTTGTCGAGCACCGGTTGATTGACACTGAGCTTTAGGTCCTCGCGACCGTTCTGGCCCAACTTGCCGGAAACCGTGATTTCACTGCTCAGTGGGTCTGGCCGTTTGGTGCTGATCAGCATCGCCCCACCCGTGCTGTTCTTGCCGAATAGCGTGCCCTGCGGGCCGCGCAGAACCTGAATGCTGGCGACATCGACCGCGTCAAGCAGGGCACTGTCGGTGCGCGGGATAAATATCCCGTTGAGGTACTGGCCTACCCCCGGATCCAGATCAGCGCGATCAGCGCGCTGGCCAACACCCCTGATATAAACGGTTGGTACCTTGCCGCCGCTGGTCGTGATTTGCAGGCTTGGCACCACCTGCTTTACGCCAGTGATGGTCGATATTCCGGCTTCAACCAAGGCAGACTCGCTGAGTGCCGATACCGCAACGGGCGTTTCCTGCAGGTTTTCAACCTGCCGTCTGGCGGTGACAATCACCTCCTCAAGTTGCGCCTGAGCAAAATCGGCGGTAATTGTCGCGGCAAATACGAGAACGAGAGAGGTGGAGCGCGGTAACACGAAGCCCATGGAATAGTGCCTGTTATTATTGATTTGTTGTGCCAAGCAGGGTGTTTATACGGGCTAATTTACAAGCAAGAGGTGCAACAGCGATATTACTATCCGGTTAGATGCCGCGTTTTCGGCCAATATCGCCACTGCGGGCCGAGGTGCCACGACACTGCCAAATTGTCTGAATTTTATTGGCCGATCCACTTGTTTTTTCTCCGAAAATCCGTACTATATGCGCCTTCTTTAAGGGTCGTTAGCTCAGTTGGTAGAGCAGTTGGCTTTTAACCAATTGGTCGCTGGTTCGAATCCAGCACGACCCACCAAAATCCCTTAAAAAACAGTCACTTACGGTAATCCCGGGGTGGCTGTTTTTGCATGTTTCCCCCACGGTCTGAGCCTCCCCCCACGAAATTAGCTCCCTGGACTCCCAGGAAGCCAGTTTTTGAGTTAATTTGCGGCATAAAAGCGTCGTTGTAGCTGTCAGCATTTTCTCAATTTCCATCGCTGATATTGTCATTGCTGATCTTGCTCCAGAGCTCGCTGACAAGCGGGTTCACGGTTTCGCCTTTGCGTCGGTAAACTCGTTTCGTCATCTCTGCGTTGGTGTGACCCATGAGCCGCTGTGCGTCTTGCAAGCTCACTGCGTCAGAGCCCGCTTTCGCTCGAAGATCGTGATCAGTGAATCTCTCAGCCTTCTCCGCGCTGATCAGTCCTTTCTCCCTGGCTTTCTGCATAAGTCGCTGCCATGAGCTGTCCCAGCCGCTGTGCGAGTGCTTTTTGTAGTTGTAGTAAGTACGGCCTTTTCGATTGCAGAACAGGTGGTCAGGCTCCACCGCGAATGGCTTTGCCCTAGGCCCTTTCTTCCTGCAAGCGGCGTAAGCATCCTCTACAAGCGCCCTCAGCCCATTCTCCGTACCGTCAGGATTCTTGAACTTGAATGCGATCTTCTGGTTTGTTTTGCTCTGCTTCACTCGAATCTCTTCATCTGTGATATCTCTGAGCTTGATCTGCAGAATGTCGCCGACACGCTGACCCAGGGTTAGACGCAGCGGCAGGTATGCTTTGATCACCGGGTTAGCGATTGAGTAAATTGCAGCGAGCTCGCTGTCGTCTACATACCTGTCTCGATCTTCAAGCTTTTTGATGCCGTGAAGTTTCCAGCCTTCGCTCCTAAACGTCGGTACGCGCTCGTTCAGCTTGATCGGGTGCTTGTCGTTGTACAATTTATGCTCAATTGCATACGAGTACATGTGAGACAAGACGCCGCGGACTAAGCTTGCTTGTCGGACGCTGTATGACTTCGCGATAGCAATCAGAAACTCTCTGATCTCGTCAGTATCGAGTGTTCGCATTTCGATGTGTCCCAAGCCATCACGAATGAACCTGAGGCAGTAGCGATAGGATTTCTGGGTTGGCGGAGCATTAAGCGGCACAATCTCTCGCTCGTACTCGTCAGCCAGATCGCGAATTGTCCGAACTCCGCTAACCGAAATTTGCCGGGCGTTGAATGCCTTGTGCGCTTCGTCGAGCGTGTTGCCGAGCTTTAACTCAGATTTGCCATCCCACAAATGCTGTACTGATTCTGCTGGGCGGTAGTAATAAGCACCGTCGCGGTGTCGCCAGCGCTTCGGCAAGCCGGCGTTTTTTCTCGGGTCAATTCGTTTACGCGCCATGTGCTGCTACCTCGCTCTGCGGTGATCTCGAAAGCAAACCTTCTTTCTTAACGCGAGACTTGCCATTGATTTTCTTTGGCCCCGCATCGTTGGCGGAAGCGTCCAGGCCAAGGGCACGGCGCACACAGTCGCTGAGAACGAGTAATGTACCGTCAGGCCTGAATTTGTGATCGATGCCTAAGGCGTTTAGAGAACGTGCCTGAGCTGTTGGTCGCTGCTTATGTGTAAGCGCGAAGAGATCCTGATCGCTCAGGATTTGGCTTTGGAAGCTGTATGTCATTGTCCATTTTCCCTGCTTCCCCCGATTTTAATTAAGCGGCAAAGCCCCCCGGCCCGCACCATGAGAACAATTATAACGAGCAGTTGGCCGCTGTCAATAATAAACGCTATATTAACATGTCCCCTTTTTCACTACATAAACAATCAAAATCCCTGTAAGGCTCGTTATCTCTGGCTATAACCAACTCAACCCAGCCAAAAATAATCTAAAAAAACCTGACAGAAAGATAATAAACGGCATAATTATGGAGAGTTGTGGGGGTGTTTTGGTGTGAGCTTCTCGTTCCGGGCGAGTTTTGTGGGCAAGTGGTGTTGTGCGTAGATTTACAAGATTAGAGTGCAGCTTTTGTGGCAGGTAGAGGTGCGGCTGGCTTGCATATTCGGGAAGGGTCGCTGGGCCTGCCGGGGACTAACGAGGCGAAACCTGGCAACTTTCGGGCAAAGCTAGGTGCGCAAATCTGATTCGCTCCTAATTACGGGACAAGCTAGGACATTAGCTTGTCATTTCGATGATTTCTTCCGCGCTCAAAATTGTCGGTCTGCCGGTGGTTTCAAGGGTATCGATGAACAGTTGTTTTCCGAAAACTTCGACGCCCGTTACGTTGATGTGCCCGTGGACTACCGCATCTACGCCCAAGATGCCGTTGCGGGTGTCGAAGCCAAGTGCAATTGGGCGTCTAATCGTTCCGCTTCTCAATGATTGATATTGAGTAAAGCTCTCGCAAATCTCATGAAAAATTGTTGGTGTTGGGAGATGCCTCAGGCCGTCTGGAGAGAAATTTGCTGGCGCGGCGGCGTGGGTGACTCCGATCTTGTGGCCACATCTTGTATTCACGACGATGCAGGCAGGGCAGCTTTTTGCGATGGTCAAGGCGATGCGCTGCAGGCGGGCATAACCGTCAAGTGGGTGATAGCCGGGGCTACAGGTGCGACTGGGAGTGTCGAGAATGTCCCACACCCATGCTCCGCCTGATCCGAGATAGAGCTCTTTGTACGAGTCACTATCAAGCATTAGCCATTCGGTCAGCCAGAATTCGTGATTACCCATCACAGACCAAGCCCAAGGCATTCTGCAGATGTGCCATAGCTTTTCGAAATCAGGGCCCTTGCAGGTGAAGTCTCCAGTCAAGAACAGACGATCTGACTTCGTATTGAAGTTAATCCTGGTTAGTTCCTGCTGGAGTACGGTTCTGTGGTCGTGGATATCACCAATAAAGAAGTCGCGCCCTGCTGAGTTAACGGGGAGCTCCATAAACTTGCGATACCGCCTGTCTGCATCTCTCACTAAGTGCTGTTCTCTGTCTTTTAAATAGCCCTGGCTGACGCCAGAAATAAGCCAGGTAGGCTGCTCGGTGCTTTGGATTTTCTGGGTTGTATTTATATATAAGCGAGAGTGACCACTTGCAGTGTCTCTGATAGCCAGTAGTGAGGCGGGTTTGGGCGTTCTATACCGAAAATCTCAGGTATGGCAAGAGCATGATTTGTATACGGCTATAATTTGGAGGTGTCATATTATATATATGATAAAAAAACCCGGCTGGCGGGCCGGGCGGTGTGGGCTGTGAAAAGCTTGAGGAAGCCGTATCAGCACTAATAATAATAGTGTTCAGGCGGACGTTTGTCAAACCAAAATATAAATAAATGATATATTAATATTGACCAGCCAAGATAATATGTGAAATAATAATTTAGTGGTTCGGGATTAGGCACCCGGATAGTGACAAATTGAGGAGCTAAAAATGAGGTACGTTGTATCTAATCGGCATATTGAAATCCCCGAAAATTACAGCTTGGTTGTGGTTGAAAGCGAAAGAATAAGCGACACAGCTGAACTCTACGCAAGCTTTCCTAACTCTGAAGTTGCTATCGAAGATCCTGGTATTGCTCGAAAACTGGGTATTTATGTGTATAGATCAGGCCGATTTGCTCGGACAGATACAAGCGATTTTTACGCAGATCAGCCAGAGTGGCTAAAACAAAAACATAAAAATCACGTCGTGAAAAGTTGCGGCGTTCAGCGAAATATAGAGAGAATTTCAGTAAGCAGCCTGGATGAAATTGACCTCGAAAAATTAACCGCCCGCGGTGGACATTATCTGGTGAAAGCGCCAACGGGGGCCAGAAAAAGTACGCTTATTGCCGCTCCGGCATTTACGGATGCTATCCATTCCGGTCGACGAGCTGCCCTTGTTGCACCAATCGTTTCGATTTGCATGGGATTTCATGCTCGCGCTGAATATGCGACAGGCAAGAGCATTGCTTACTACCGCGATATGCAGCCGGGCGATGAGCAAAATCCAGGTGTCGTTACGACTATCAACTCGTCAACCAAAAAATATGTACAGTCTGCTGTGCAGGGCTGCGATACGCTGATTGTTGAAGAGGGACACAAGGTTATTGACACCATCGCAGAGTCCAAAGACCTAGCGGGAGACCGGCGTAGAATCTGGTGTCAAACACAAAAGTTGCTAAAATCAGTGCGGACATCGTTCTGGCTTGACGCCGACATTAACGATAGCGACGTTGATTTTTTTCTGGATTGCGGTATCCGCCCAATACTTATTGAAGTTGAGTCTGACTACAGCGATATTACAGTCGAGCTTATGAGTTTTGGTGAGCAAGTTACAAGAATCAAGGCGGCAATTTCGGCAGGCGAAAAGATTTGCATTCCCTTGGACAATAAAGCTAAAGCAATGCAATTGGCGGAAATGTTGTCTGACTTTGAGGGTGTTACTCTTATGCATGCTCAAAATAAGGATCTCCCAAAAAACAAACAAATTCTTGAGTCGCCAAACTCGTCGCTTGGCGGGGTCTATTGTTTAATTTATACCCCTGTCATGGGATCTTCAGTATCTATCGAAGTCGACCATTTCGATAGATGTTTCCCGATTTTTACTGGCGCTTTGACGCCGATGTCAGGTATTCAGCTGATGCGCCGTCTTCGAGCAATATTGCACTTTGAGGCGTCTGTCGAGGCCCCGCCATATATTGGATGGCTGGAGCGCGGCTCAGATTTCGAATGTGATCATGACGGGATTAACGCTATCAGGGAAATGAATCGTTATCTCCGGGAATCTATCAAGACATCGCTTCCGATTACTCTTGAGCATCTTGGTTTTAATCTGATTTTAACTGAAGAAAACTCGGAAGCCTCGGCGCTTGGATTTGGCGATTTTTCCGCGGCTGCGAGAGCATGTAAGGAAAAATACATTCAATCTTGTATTGATGCCCCAGAAATATCAATTTTTGAAGCGCGTAGCCGGGCACGCAGGGGCGACCTGACTCCGTCCATGGAGGCCGAGAGAGATGCGAGGTATATCGCAGAGCTATGTGGTCGCGACGGCGAGAGTGGCGCTCTTAGTCGTGAAGCAGTTGAGTTTTATATGAAAAATGGAAGGCGTGCCGTGGAGCTACACAAGATCATGTTGATGTCGGATTCCGAGTGTTTCGCCGCGGACAGCCATGATACCGCTGATCATGATAGCGACAAGGCGCACTATGAAATAACGAAGAAGTTGCTGACAAATTTTGTGGCTATGCTAGGTTTTCAATATACCGAGGATCAGGCTATTTCCGCGTTGTCGTATCTAAGAAAGCGGGCGACTTGGAATAAATTGGGAATCTGTCATCTGAACAAAAAAGGAGCTATGTCCGGGGCTGTGGCTCTCCGAAAGTCGGCAGAAATCATGCGTGCACTCGGCTACAAAACCAGGGCCCGTGGAGGAGCTGTTTCTGTGACAGGTTGTGAGATTGTTGACAGATATGTATTTCGTCACACTGGTCAACCTGGAGCACTCACCAGACTTGAGCTGAGGCGCGAGCCCGTCCGCTAGCAGCCGGCAGCGGATAACACGCGCTGGCACGATTGTTCGGTGGGGAGTCCTGGTCGTAGAAGCGATTGGTGGAGGCTGCTCGGGAATATGTGGACGGATGTGGATGTGACACCTATAATATACCGTAAATTAAAGTAGGCGGTACTTATAGGTGGCTAGAACCGGTCGTCCAAAACTCGATCCTTTGGAAAAAGCGCTGCGGAAAGGTAAGCGGCTAAAGGTCAAAATTCAGGAGCTTGAAGCTCTATACCAATCTGACCCATCAGGCCCGTCTGCCCCGCCACGCCCTGGTCGTCCTCCTGTTTCGTATGCAACGCAGCTCGATAGAGCGAATGCCGAATATCGCGAACTCAAGTCTGAAATTAAGCAGCTTGCGCTTCAAAAAGGTGAAACGATTAAGAGTGTTGAGGCCAAAATCCGTGAAACAGGAGATCCGGCCCTGGAAAGCAATGTGGGTCGGCCAAGCGCGAGCTATGTTGTTAAACTTGAATACAAAATGCGTTTAAAGCTCGCGAGAATAGAACGTATTCGTTCGGGTGAGGAAACTAAACGACGGATAGAGAGAAAGCCAGCTCCCGGTAGCCATTTGGGACGCAAGCCGAAGGACGATTTAAGAAAAATTGCGCGGCTAGAAGATCAGGTGCTTGCCATGAAGGCAGAAGTGCGGGCAATCGAACAGTCGATGACACTTAAAGAGCGCGAAGATCTCGAAATTCACCGAATGCGCCGCAATGCGGCTAATCTTCGCAAAGCTCTTCGCGAACAGGGAATTGATGATCTGCGGGTTCAGGCACATAAAAATTGGGAGGCGGCCAAGGCTGACCGTAATAAGTTCCCGGCAGCTGTCTTGGAGTGTTGTGCATTAGAGCGGGCTATTGATGAGCGTGTAGAGAAATTTCGCTCTCTGTAGGTGTAGTAATTCAGACTCGATCTGGCAGTTACCCGTTAGTGCAGCGCTATTGATTGCTCTAAGTCAGCAATACTCCCAGCGGATAATTGCAACCATCCAGCCTCCCGAAAGCCTAGAGCAGTTGTGTGATTGGATTGTATGTCAGAAACTTTCTTCATGGCCTCGCGAAGAATATCAATGCCAAGGGCCATGGTCAGGGTGTTGGCAACACATGCTAGTAGCTCCTGATGTTCCTGCGAAAAATCGACCCAATGCTCCAAATCTGTCAGATACTTAGTGACTAATCGTTGCAATAGTGAATGCGAAGTCTCGACCGCCAGCATAATGTCGACATCTAAAGATGTCTTGGGCGTCTGATCCCATTCCATTTTAAGAGTTCTATCACCTTTGCTATCGAAAGCCTCGAATAGGTGCTGTCGTATACTCGGCATATAGGCTTCAAGCACCGCCATATCCCAACAAAAGAACCCTAAATCAACGGCATGACTATTCCCCGAGTGGGCAATAAACTCATAAAACGTTGGCCACCGAATATCAGGATCGCAGACACATTCCAAGAAGCGATTGATTTTTGGGTCTTTCCCAGAAAACTCTGGAATAAGTATATTTTCCTCATATTCGTGTTCGACGACTTCGTGCATTCGCGCAAGCTCTTGTTCGTTGAGTCCCAGGCGTTTTTGTATTTTCTGATCCGTTAGTCGCCCATCTTCATACATTTCAGTATCGGGCAGACCAAAATATAGACCTTGATCAAGAATATGCTTCATAAATATTCCTTGGTATTTTTCTGTCTCATGCGCAGAGATGCTGAAATCATTCTGAAAATCTGTGTTTTCCGAGAGTAGGCGTCATGCGAAAAGAAACGTCGCAAAACCGATGTGCGGTCGTGAACCCTGGCAAAGCGTGAGTCTTGCTGAAGATCGCCCGAACAATTAATTGCGGATATTGTCACTCATGGCTGTTTGCACAGCTCTGTGATCACATAACAAACTAACAAAATTAAAAGCCCCCACATATACAGCCCTCTATTCTTTTACGGTATGAGGCTTATCGTCCCTTGAGTCGGTAAGAAACACCATACTGGCCAGATTCACATGTAGCTTTTTCGCGCATTACCACGAGTGAATTAAAGCCAGATCCACCGTTTGAGCTTGTCGCGATTAAGCAGGGTAATCTGTTGGGCTTCCGGTGAGGTTGTTGGGTTTTCCTCCACAAGCTGGAGCTGCTGGAGAACGTACTGCACGAGCGCGCCCCGGGTGGCGATAGCCAAACGGTTCCGAACCATGCCGAAGTCCTGACGAATAATGGCTTGCTGAGCGGGGCTTAATCTGGGATCTGGGCCAATCAGTAGCTCTACCCGTTGCTGCCAGTCTACATCCCCCTCCGCCCCGTTTTCGCCTTTGAGGGTGATTTCAGGCTCATCAGATATCCGGCTCAGCACGAAATCCCGGTAACCCTGGCGATGCTCGCAATAGGCGCGAACATGCCAGCGAATGCCAGTAAAGACCACAGAATGCGGCTGAATTACCCTGTATTCCGGCACCGGAGTGCTTAGTGATGCGTAACAGATTTCTACTCGCTTTCCTTCACGTGCAGCACGAAGAATAGGCCGCAGTACATTTGGACGCAGGTCGCGATTCAGGGGCGAGATCACTTCTGTAAATTTACGAACGGGGCTATCAACTGAAAACACTGCCCCAAATTCTGCGTTGGCGCTAACCATTTGTAGATACTCGTCTGCTACCCCCTGGGTAAAGACCGGCTCGAAGGCCTTGGTGGCACAGTATCCTTTCTGAGCAGCATCATAGGTCAGGTTGTTTGGTGCGAACTCTGAGGCATATTTATTAATGTCCTTGGAGGCCTGCTGCCGTCCTATGCCAAAGGCATCCTGGAGATGATTCGTCGTGAGACGGCCTTCCCACAAGGCCACGGTTTCGATCAAGCGATAGCGAAGCAATGTGTCCCAGCGAATTGCCCAGTCCGTTCTTTTGCTCATAGCTCAGTCCCGTCTGCTTGAAAAGGCGACATGTATATGTAGCCATTATGTACATGTCAATTTAGTCGGCAGTATAGTGCTTCCAGGAAGGGGCAGAAAGTCGGGGGGATTGGCAGCAGGTAATCGGTGGCGAGAGACCCGCAGAAGGAGTCCTCCGGCAGAGCCTTCTAAGTGCGAGAGATACAGCAGCATTGATCAATAGTGGATGTCGACGATATGCAGCAGTTATGGTTAAAAAATAATCATTTAGGCGCCCCCTACTTAAGTCTTAAAAGGCGGGTTACAATCCAAGCGTGCGTGGCTAAAATGACAATAAAATCGGGCGCTTGGGGCCAAAATCGACAGCCTCCCGTTCAAACCCGGCATCAATTGCAGTATCGAGTCAGTAAAGGAACCCCATTGCTAGCCAATTTCACCAAGGCGTCATTAATTGTCCCCGAAACACAGGCCGTAGCACGCCTGCTACTTGAGTATCCCGACGCCGAGCGCTGGCGTCAGGCGATAGAAGTCGACAATGTCCTCCAGGCGAAAACCGTCAATACGGCCAAAAGCTACGCCAATATCGCCCGCATGCGGCTGGAAACCATGACTGAGGAGTTGTGGGACGTCATCGCCAATGCAGAGCGGCCCACCGCAGTGCAGGCTATCTTGGCTTGCGCGCTCAAATTTTCGCCAATGTTGGCCGAATTTATGCGCACCTCGCTTGCGGACGAATACCGCCGTATGAGCCCAGTGCTTGAGGATCGGGTCTGGCGCTCGTTTTTTGCCGATATGGCGTTGAACCACCGGAATCTCGCGGAGGTGTCAGAGGGCACGCAGGCCAAACTCAGACAGAACGCCTACCGCATTCTCACTGAAGCGGGGTATCTGGCTAAAAACAAGGCTCGCTCGCTTCAGCACGTTCGGGTACTGCCCGAGATACGAGGTTACCTGACCAACTATGGCCAGCAAGACATTTTGTCCGCGATGGACTGCGCACATTAATAGGGAGTAGCGGCGTGAACCGCCTGGATGAACGACTAAACAAAATACTACCCACCCTGACATCGGAAAAGTTCCGGGAAAATAGGGGCTTGGGAAACGAGGTGCCGTTTTATGCATTCGATTACCCTGCAGAAAGCGAACTGCAGGTGCGCGAGCATATCGACTTCCTGCTCAATCAGCTGGCGAAGGCAAAACCGCCTCTCAACGTGGCCCGGGTACACCTGTTTCAGGTGCTGGTCGATATGCTCGAAGAACGAAATTTTTACGACAAGGCGGTCAAACTTCAGGCGGATAAAGGCAGTGAGGCGCTTCTCAAGCAGCTCAAAGGCCCACTAAAAGTAGAAAAGGTTGCTGAGTTCATCACCCGAAAATGGCCAATTACCGACCATGACGCCTATTTGATAGACGGTGTAGGTAGCGCCTATCCCATGATCCGCACCCACAAGCTACTAAACATACTGCAACCGCACCTCGGGCAAACGCCCTTGGTCTTATTTTTTCCGGGGGAGTACGACGGTCAGTCCTTACGCCTGTTTGGCCAGCTAAGTGACACCCCTTATTACCGCGCCTTTCGACTGGTCGACTGAATACAGAATACAAAAGGGAGAATAAAAATGCCGATAGGGAATATGTTTGAGCGCAATATCCAGCGCAGCATTAACGGCGTTATCAAGGCAGACCAAAAAGACGATGCCAACGTCTGGCAAGAGCTGGATGAGTACGTTATCACCAAAGAGCTGGATGACCACCTTCGAGGCTTCTTTGATCGTTATCTCTCAGCCCTGGATAATCCGGCAGAGGCAAGCGGCAATGTCGGTGTTTGGGTCTCTGGCTTCTTCGGCAGTGGTAAATCCCACTTCATCAAGATCCTTTCCTACCTGCTGGCCAACAGAGAGGTAAGCCAGGAAGGTCAAACCCGGCGTGCCCAGGATTTCTTCGAAGACAAAATCACCGACCCCATGCTGGCCGGAGATATAGCCCGGGCCATTACCGGTGATACCGATGTACTGCTGTTCAACATCGATAGTAAGGCCGACGCAGACAATACCCGCGATGCGATCCTCAAAGTCTTCCTGAAAGTCTTTAACGAGATGCGCGGTTTCAGCCCCGATCATCCGCATATTGCGCGTCTAGAGCAGGAGCTGGAAGAGAAAGGCGCATTCGACACCTTCAAAACGGAATTCCAGAAAGAAGCGGGGACTTCCTGGCTAGACGAGCGTGACGGCTACACTTTCTATTCCGATGCAGTCGCAACAGCCTACAGCGCGGCTATGGGGCAGGCTATAGCTGATGCCGATGCCTGGCTTGAGCGCCTGGAACGCGATTTCGACAACTGGCTCTCGGTCGAAAACTTTTGCAAGATGATCAAAGAGTATCTGGATAGTTGCGGCAAGCAGCACCGTATCGTCTTCCTTGTCGATGAAATCGGTCAGTTCATCGGTGGCAACACCCAGCTGATGCTGAACTTACAGACCATTACCGAAAACCTCGGCACCATCTGCGATGGCCGCGCCTGGGTGATCGTAACGTCCCAGGAAGATATCGACGCCGTCGTTGGCCAGCTCAAAGCTAGCAGCGCCAACGATTTCTCCAAGATTCAGGGCCGCTTCCGCACCAGACTTTCCCTGTCATCGGCAAACGTCGATGAAGTAATCCAGAAGCGCCTGCTCAAAAAACGTCCGGAGGCTGCTGATACACTGCGCGAGCTATACCGCAACCAAGCCGATATCCTCAAAAACCAGCTCAGCTTTACCAATACCGGTCGTACCTTCAAAGCGTATTCGGACGAAGATGAGTTCGCAGACGTTTACCCCTTCGCTCCGTATCAATTCACCCTGGTGCAAAGCATCTTTGAATCAGTCCGTAAAGCCGGCGCCACTGGCTTGCATCTCGCGCGGGGTGAGCGCTCCCTGCTAGATGCCTTCCAATCTGCGGCCAAAGGCGTCGTCGACGAAGAGCCGGGCATACTGGTGCCTCTGTACTGCTTTTACCCCTCAATAGAAAGCTTTCTGGAAGGGGTCGTAAAATCGACCATTGAAAATGCGTCCACGAATACGTCATTGCAGGAATTTGATGTCAAAGTGCTGCAAACCCTGTTCCTTATTCGCTACGTGGATGAAATCCCCGGCAACGTCGATAACCTGATCACTCTGTTTATAGACCAGATCGACGCCGACCGTCGGGGTCTGCGCACCGTAATAGAAGAAAGCCTCCAGCGCCTGGAAGGCCAAACCCTGGTTAGTCGCAACGGCGATAATTTCTTCTTCCTTACCAACGAAGAACGCGACGTTAGCCGGGAGATCAAAGCCGTAGACCTCACCGCGGCGGAAGAAGCCAAAAAGCTGGGCGAGTTGATATTTGAAGACATCCTCGGCGGTATGCGCAAATTCCGCTTTACCGACAATGGCAATGATTTCAGCTTGAACCTCAGCTGCGACCAGCACCCCTATGGCAACCGCAGCGACGGCGCGCTCAATTTACAAGTTATTACCCCGCTGATCGACGACCGTGACGAATGGCGCGACGACAAGACTCTGATGCGCAGCTCAGAAGGAGAGGGGCAGGTCATATTACGGCTGCCAGATGATCGCCAGTTGGCCACCGAACTGCGTCAATATATCCAAACTGACAAATACGTCATGAAGCGCACTGATGGCAGCTTGCCATCCACCGCTAGGCGCATTCTACAAGACCGCGCTGAGGAAAACCGTCAGCGCCGAGACCGCCTGAAAGTCACTCTGGAGAAACTCTTACAAAATGCCGTCGCGTTTGCGGCCGGCCACCAACCGGAGCTGAAATCTTCCACCGCACCGGCGATCGTCAACGAGGCCCTGCACGATCTGGTGCGTAATACCTTTGGCAAGTTGGCCTATATCCAGCATCCCAGCGGTGACCCACAGGCTGAGATCAAAGCGCTGCTGGACGACCCTTCAACGCTAGCGTTGGATTTGGGTGAAGGCGACGTCGCCAATCCCAGGGCGTTGAAGGAGGTGCAACAATATATCGAGCTGGCCAGCGCCAGTCATCGGCAAATCATCTTGCATGATCTTGCGAATACCCAGTTCGCCCGACGTCCTTATGGCTGGTCAGACTGGGAAACGGTACTGCTAGTCATTCGTCTGGTAAAAGCCGGTGAGCTCAGTCTCAAGATGAACCAGACCGTACTGCCCATCGAGAAAATCTATGAGCAGATGAATCCGCCTTCACGCTGGCGCTCCATCGAGGTCGAGCGTCGCAAAGCGATTGGCAGCGGCGATCTGCTGCAGGCGCGTAACCTGGTGCGAGATATTTTTGGCAAATTACCGCCTGAAGATGAAGACCGCCTATACAGCGCAATGAAAGAGCATCTGCAAGCCTGGCAGCAGGACTTTAGGCAATGGGGCACCCTCGGCAATGCAGGCTACCCCGGCAAGCCCCTCGCCGACGAAGGCCTAAACCTCATCGACAAATTACTAGCGGCGCCAGACAGCTTTACCGCCATCCAGTTATTTAATACCCATAAGGCTGAGCTGCAGGATGCTGCAGATACCCATCAGGAACTGGGCCATTTTTTCAGCAGCCAAAAACCAGTGTGGGACAAACTCAATAAGGCCTTAAGCAGCTTTGAGCCCAACCGGCCCGAGCTGGAAAAAGACAAAGAGGCTAGCGCCGCACTGCAGCGATTGGCGGAAATCCGCAATGCACCATCGCCTTTTGGCTTGCTACATGAAGTCGAGGCTTTGGTCACAAAGATTGACCAGGTGAACACCGCAGCCATCGCCAGAGTCCGTAGCCACGTGCTAGGCCATATCGACAATCAAATCGAACGGGTCACCAGCGATCTGGATGCCGCCAAAGCCGACGCTGATACGCGCAACCGCTGCCTGCGGCCACTCCAAACCCTACGCCAGGGCGCAGAAGCGCAAACCAGTCTGGCCCATCTCTATCAGCTATCCTCTCGGTCAACCGACGCTGCGGATGATGCTGTTGAGTTACTGGCCACATTGTCGGCAGAGGCCAATAAGGCCGCCGAAGCCAAGAAAGTGGCTGACCCGAAAGGTGAGTACGAATCCGAACCCGCCCCTGCGGTAAAGCCCGTTGAGCGCATTTTTGCCAGCAAAATCAAGTCCGGCTATATCGAAGATGCCGAAAGCGCCGAGAAATACCTGGAAGAACTTCGCAAACAAATAATGAACGCGCTGGCGCAAGATCGCCGTGTCGATATTCGGTAAGGGAGAAAGCAATGGATTTTACAATCGGTCGTTATCTCGTAATCGCGCCGAATGGTTCTCAAGTTGGCATGATCGATGGTGACGAGTACATCCGCGACGGACTGAATCTAATCTATCGTATTGACGGCGACGAGGTATACACCGCCGGATCAAATGCTCAATTGTCCGGTTATCTGACTGATCGCACTGCTCATGACCTGAGTGGCAATATCCTTTTCACTATCGAAGACGAATAACGTGAATAAATCCGCACTCAAGAAATATGCACCCCAAGCGCGCCTGGACTTTATCACAGCGGTTACCCGCCGTGCCGAGCTGCTGGGCCTTAATCCCAAGAGCCCCGCTAAAGTGGAAAAGCAAGGAGAGGCGCTGCTGATCAATGGCAAGGCCTTTCCGGCGGCCTATGGCCAAATGCGTAGCAAGCTGGAAGCTCGCATTCGTGACCAGGGTTTCCCCCAAGTGATGGAAGCCATGGCCTACACTTGGTTTAACCGCCTGGTGGCCATTCGCTATATGGAGCTGCACGGCTTTTTGGATCACGGCTATCGGGTGCTGAGTCATCCCGCCAATACACAAACAGGCCATACCCAGCCAGAAATTCTCGACCATATCGCCGATCTGGAGCTGCCGGGGTTGGACAAAGCAGCAGCATTGGAGCTCAAACTGGCTGGCAACAAAGACGAAGAGCTTTATCGCGAAGTGCTGTTGGCCCAGTGCCATGCCCTGCATACGGCCATGCCTTTCCTGTTTGAATCTCTGGATGACGCCACCGAACTGCTATTACCCGACGGCTTGCTGCGTACCGATTCACTGCTGGCTCCACTGGTCAGCAAGATTGATGAGGCCGACTGGCAAGAGGTCGAAATCATCGGCTGGCTCTACCAGTTCTACATCAGCGAGAAGAAAGATCAGGTCATCGGCAAGGTGGTGAAAAGCGAAGACATCCCCGCCGCCACCCAGCTCTTCACCCCCAACTGGATCGTCAAGTACCTGGTACAGAACAGCCTCGGCCGCCTTTGGCTGATGGCCAACCCCACCAGCCAACTGGCGAGCAAGTGGGATTACTACATAAAACCCGCCGAGCAAACGGATGAAGTCAACGCCCAGCTCGACGCGCTTGTTCAGGCTCGCATCGACGAGGACGGCGCCACCCTCAACCCTGAATCCCTCACATTGCTCGACCCGGCTTGTGGCTCCGGCCACATTCTAGTGGAAGCCTACGACCTGCTGCGCGACATCTATCTGGAGCGCGGCTACCGCCGTCAGGACATCCCCCGACTGATTCTGGAAAAAAATCTCTACGGCCTGGACATTGACGACCGTGCCGCCCAGCTGGCCGGTTTTGCCCTGCTGATGAAGGTGCGGGCGGATGATCGGCGTTTGTTCGGGCAGCCGGTGGCCTTGAATGTGCTGGCCTTGCAGGAGGCGAAGGCAGACAGTGCGGCGGAACTACACAGCGCGCTGAATTCGCCGCAGATCAATTTTGAGTCTGTGAGCCAGCTTGTGGAAACCTTAGAGCAGGCCAAGACCTTCGGCTCGCTAATTCAGATTCCCGACGAGCTGGCGAGTGCCTTGCCGGACTTGCGGCGGGAGCTGGAAGCCGTGCGTGATGGCGGGGACATGCTGGGGCGCGATGCCGCGGAGACGCTGCTGCGGCTGGTGGCGCAGGCGGA
>DIBR01000011.1:38518-86962 GCA_002415025.1 Spongiibacteraceae bacterium UBA5047 | reverse complement strand
TTCAACAGCATGGTGACGATGCAGAGCTGGATGTTTCTATCGAGCTTTGAGGGCATGCGGACGAAGCTACTAGAAGACCGAAGCATCAGCACGATGGCGCATCTTGGTGCCCGGGCGTTCAGTGAGATCTCGGGCGAAGTCGTGCAGACCACGGCCTTTGTGCTGCAACCTTGGCATGTCACCGGCTTTCGCCCCGTGTTCTCTCGGCTCGTGGATGGCAATGAACCCGCCAAAGCTGAGGCCCTGCGAACGGGTCAGAGCCGCTTTGATGCGACGGCCCAGGATGATTTCAAGAAAATTCCGGGATGCCCGGTGGCGTATTGGGCGGATAAGGCAATAATTGACCTTTTTGATGGTTGCAAGTTGATGAAAGACGTAGCGATGCCCAGACAAGGCATGGCAACGACAAACAACGATCTCTTCGTTCGCCTCTGGACAGAGGTAGATGGGCGAAAGCTGAATCTGTGCGCCACCAGCCAAACGGATGCCCGAGAATCAGGCGCCAAATGGTTTCCATACAATAAAGGTGGAGAGTTTAGGCGCTGGTACGGCAACAATCGTTTTGTTGTTAACTACGAAAACTCTGGGCAGACCATTTGTGACTACATTGACAATACCCCCGGCGTGAAAGTCAAATCAAACGGCCGTGTCATCAATCGCGACAAGTACTTCAAAGAATGCATCACATGGTCGAAGATCAGTAGCGGAGCACCCGCATTCCGATATATCCCAATCGGTTTCGCGTTCGACGTTGCTGGAACATCGATATTTTCTACCAAACATGAGCAGATACTGAAGAATCTTGGGTTCTGCAACAGTCGTGTTGTGACCAATATTCTGAAGTTTCTCTCTCCAACATTAAATTACGAGGTTGGGCATATCGCGTCACTTCCGATCGTTGCTGACGCGATGGATGCAATCAGCGAAGCAAAGGTCACGCAGCTTATTGAGATTGCGAGAATTGATTGGGATCAGTTCGAACAATCTTGGGGTTTCACGGAGAGTCCGATTGTTAAATATCGGTTGGCGGGCTCGCTTTCTTCCGGCTTCGAGATATACAAAACGCAATTGGATGACTTACATGCAGAGGCGGCCAGCATTGAGGATGAAGTAAATCAGTCGATAGAACGTTCTCTAAACTTAAGTGGAAGAATCTCTGCAGAATCAGAAACGATTGAGAGGTTTGTGCACGAGGCCGAGAAGGATGCTGAGTCTCAGCGCCTTATCTCCTATATGGTCGGCTGCATGATGGGCCGCTACAGTCTCGACGCCCCCGGTCTGATCTACGCCCACGCCGGTAACGAGGGCTTCGACCCCGGCCGCTACACCAGCTTCCCGGCTGATGACGACGGCATCGTCCCCATCACCGACGAAGCCTGGTTCGACGACGACGGCGCCAACCGTATCCGCGAATTCGTCCGCGTCGTCTGGGGGGAAGATACCGAAGCCGAGAACATGGCCTGGCTCGCCGAGTCCCTCGGCAGCAAAGCAAGTGAATCCGCTGACGACACCGTTCGCCGCTACCTCAGTCGCGACTTCTACAAAGACCACCTGCAAACCTACAAGAAGCGGCCCATCTACTGGCTGTTCAGCTCCGGCAAACACAAAGCCTTCGAGGCCCTCGTGTACCTGCACCGCTACAATGCCGGCACTCTCTCCCGTATGCGCATGGAATACGTTGTCCCCCTGCAATCCCGGATGCAGGCCCGTATCGACAACCTCGATCAGGACATCCACTCCTCAACTTCCAGCGCCGAGCAAAAACGCTTCCAAAAGCAAAAAGACAAACTCATCAAGCAACTCGACGAACTTCGCCGCTTCGATGAAAACCTCCGCCACTATGCCGACCAGCGCATCACCCTGGATCTAGACGATGGTGTAAAGGTCAACTACGGCAAGTTTGGTGATCTGTTGGCGGAAGTGAAGGCAGTCACGGGTAAAAAAGGTGATTGAGTATGCGTCACAAATGCTGGAACAGTTCATAGCCAAGGAGCGACAGGCTCTAGATGGCTTTGAGATGCTTCATATGCCAACTTTAGGAGAGGCCTACGAAGCGATTGCTGGTAAAGGGATTGATCAGCAGTTTGTCCTCCCGAAGAGCTTAGGCCTGAAAGTTGTGTCTGGTTTTGTAACTGTCGCTGGCAAGCAATTACCCAATCAAATCGACTGTATGCTCGTCGACGGAGAGGGGGCAGAGTATGGCCTGACTGGAAAATACATATATCCCATTGAACAGGTGCTATGCATTCTGGAGGTTAAGAAAACACTCAATAAAGCTGATCTTCTTGATGCAATGTATCATCTCGGTGCGATAAAAAAGGCGGCTACAGAGCGGATTTGCGTACAGCTGGATAATAATGAGTTTGATCAGGATATATCAGCGGTTAGACAGCACTTTGCGCAGATATCAGGTTACAAAGCACCTGAATCGGTTGCCCAGTTAGGACAATTACCCGTTGAGAAGAACATTCTTTTCCATTCGTTACTTTTTGACCACTTTTGTCCCTCAGCAGTGATTTTGGGCTTTGATGGCTATAAAACTGAAGCCGGATTACGAGGAGCGTTTTTGGATATTCTTGAAGGGTATGTAGGACAAGGTGCTGGGTTTGGAATGCCTAGTCTTCCATCGTTGGTTTTGTCGAACAACTTTAGCTTGTTGAAGAACAATGGATTGCCGTTTTTGTGTAAGTGGGAGAATAACGATTGGGTGGCTTTTTCTTCGACTCGGGAAAATCCAGCGCGAATTCTTCTCGAAGTCGTTTGGACAAAGATTTGCCATTACTGCCGTGTGAAGATGCCTTGGAATGATGGGCTGCATATGGAGAGCCTTAGTCCTCTTCTAATCGCTGAAGCTGTTGTCCAGGATGGTTTATCTGGATGGAAATATAACTCACATGAATTTAAGGAAAAGGCGCTCAGCTCTCGTCCCAGTTTGGAATGGGAACCAGCATTACTCAGTGCACCAGCTTCAACTCTATTTGGTTTTATGATGACCAAAGGTGGTTGGATCTGTAGTGACGATACAGGGCTATGTGACTACTTGAAAGAAAAGCATGGGTTAAGTTTAAAGGAAATTTCTTCTGAGCTTATCGGTACCGGCTATTTTATGTATGAGGGTAATGGGCTTAGGCCTGTCCATGACCATACAATGCAGATAGACGTTGATGGCGGACAGGGTCGGATCGCGCATGACCGGGATAAATTTGATGCGTGGTGCGAAAAGTATGGCCACTCGCCTTATTATATGAGTCTTCTGATTATTGATGAAGCTGATTAGCAAACGTAGTTCGTGTCCTTTGGTTATAGGTCAGTCAATTGTTTTATGTACAGGGAGTTGCGGGTGGAAAAACTTCATTCACTTTGTAGATTTCAAGGCGATAACTGGTCAATTTGTGATGTGCATTGTGAATTTGATCTTCCTTCTGAGCCTTTGACAAAGCCGCAGATTAAAGCTCACTTAACAGAGGCGCAGTATCGAAAAATACCTGATCGTCATGCTGAGTTTGAGCTTATAAGTATTATTGATGATGACGGTGGGCCGAAAATGCAGGTCATTGGCTCTCGCTGTTGGTTTAAAAATCGGAATGCTACCTATTGGCCGCATAACCTGATTTCTTATAAAGGTGATATGCGTTTTTCTGGTTTATATGTGGAGACGGTTTTCGGAAGTCAGTCCGACGTTACCAGTGATAATAATAAAATTGAAATCGAATTTAGATTAACTCCCAACCGATGGTGTGATCCTAAACATATACGTACAGTTTCATATACCGGAGAAGTTACAATATCGCGATTTGACGTGATAAGTATACGTTTTGGTGAGGTGCTTTTTGAGATTGATGTTCGCTATGATTATGAGGATCTGCCGGAGTCTGGAAAATATCAAGCCAGCCAAACGTTAGTTGTTCGTCAGATGGCGGGTGCCGCCGATAACGGTGTTCTTGGTGGCGTAGATTATTCTTCTGTGGACGATATTTGTAGCTTAGTGAAGCTGGCATCACGAGAATATGTTACTTGCTTGGATGCGGTCATAACGTCTGATGGTTGTCATAGAAGGCACTATAGGTTGGATCGAGTAAGGCCTAGCACTCAATCACATGCAGGTTCCTATGATGCTCATTTGATAGACTGTATTCATGCCCAAGATTTCTTGCAACAGGCGTACAGCACCTTACGTGTATCTGGTCGTTGGGGAGATCGACTGCGTAGTGCTGTTGTGGCATTAGTGCAGCCAACACCCGGTGTAATAGAACGCCAGTTCGTTGCTCAATTTTCTGCCTTGGAAGAATTAGTTGAGGAGTTCACGCGAGAAAGTAATGGTAAACGGATATTAGGTCAAAGCCAGTTCAAGCGTCTTTTCTCCAAATTAAAATCAGTGATTGAAAATTCGATTGATGACGAGGTTATTCGTCAACGGATTGAAAGGCAATTACCGGCACTTAATAATGTATCTCTTCAGGATAGGTTTGAGGCTTTCTGTACGAATTATCATATTCAGTATAAAGATTTATGGCCGGTATTTTCTGGCAGCTCGGCGAGTTTATATAAAATTAGGAACAGGTTGGTTCATAGCCGCGCGTTGAAGCCAGCTGAAACACAATATGTTGCTCATGCAGGACGAGCTTTGAGGGTGTTGCTTGAGCGAAGTGTACTAACGTTGCTCGAATGGCCGGTGTCGGATTCAGATGTTTCGTTGTCATCATTTCGATACAAGCATTGTCTTGGAGAAAATATATCTAAATATGTCTCTGAGTTAGAAGACATTTGGTTGTTAGAGAAGTAAATGTATGGAAAGTCTTGCCAATAAAAGGAATTTTTAATGAACGAAATAATCTGCCCCCACTGCAGCAAGGCCTTCAAAATCGACGAAGCGGGCTATGCCGATATCCTCAAACAGGTTCGTGACCACGCCTTCGAGGAGCAACTTCAGGAACGACTAAGCCTAGCCGAGAAGGATAAGGAGAATGCCGTTGCTCTCGCGAAGGAGAAGGCCATTGGCGAAATGCAAAAGGCGGCGTCGACCAAGGACGCTGAAATTCAGGAACTGAAGTCCAAATTGGAGGCAGGCGCTGTCTCTCAGAAGTTGGCCATCACCGAAGCTCTTAACGTTGTAGAGAAGGAGCGTGATTCCCTACTGAATGACCTGCAGCAGGCAAAGCGGGAGAATGAATCCGCCACCAAATTGATGGAGGCGCGTTTAAATCAGGAGATTCAGGAGCTGAAATCCAGGCTAGAGGCCTCCGATGTCAATAAAACCCTTGCCATTACTCAGGCTGTATCGGTGGTCGAGAAGGAACGTGATCAACTACAGCACAAACTCAGCCAGGCTGAGTTGGAAAAGCAGGCTTCGGAGCAATCGCTCAAAGACAAATACGAAACCCAGATCAAAGACCGGGACGATGCTATTGAGCGCTTACGGGATATGAAGGCGCGTTTGTCCACCAAGATGGTCGGCGAAACCCTGGAGCAGCACTGCGAAACGGAGTTTAACCGCATCCGTGCCACCGCCTTTCCCAGGGCCTACTTTGAAAAGGACAACGACGCCAGCGCCGGCAGTAAGGGCGACTATATCTTCCGCGACGCCGATGAAAACGGCACGCCCATCGTCTCTATCATGTTTGAGATGAAAAACGAGAGCGACACCACCGCGACCAAAAAGAGAAACGAAGACTTTCTCAAGGAGCTGGACAAAGACCGTAATGAGAAGGGCTGCGAGTACGCCATTTTGGTCTCGCTGCTGGAGCCGGAGAGTGAGCTGTACAACTCTGGCATCGTGGACGTCTTCCATCGCTACCCCAAAATGTACGTGATTCGCCCTCAGTTCTTTATCCCCATGATTACGCTACTGCGAAATGCCGCGATGAACTCATTGGAGTACAAGCAGGAACTTGCACTGGTCAAAGCCCAGAATATCGATATCACTAACTTCGAGAATGACCTCGATATCTTCAAGACGGCCTTTGCTAAAAACTACGACCTAGCAAACCGAAAGTTCCAGACCGCGATTGATGAGATTGATAAATCCATCAATCACCTTCAGAAGACCAAGGAAGCGTTGCTCGGCACCGACCGCAACCTCCGCTTGGCCAATGACAAGGCGCAGGATGTGACTGTGAAAAAGCTGACGAAGAATAACCCGACGATGGCTTCGGCCTTCGAGCAGCTCGAAAGTCAAGATGATTAGGTTGCGGGGGCGTGTCAGTGGCTGATGGAATTAGTGTGTCATGTCAAAACTGTGGGCATATTCTCCTAGAGGGAGATGATATTGGGTTTTCGGATGAAGATCGGCAGCGGGTACAGCCCTGTGATAACTGTGGTAAGAGTGGGTTAACACTTGCTGTCCAGGTGTCCGAAAGCGTTAGGGCGTATGACCATGCGTCGATTAAGGCAAAAAGGCCAGGTCAAAAGAAACCCATTTACGATGCCAAGATGGGTGCCAGTCAATCCACTGCTACAGGTCAATGGAATCAGGTTGAACAAATCATCGACCGAACGAATACAACTCATGATGAGTCTTGGTACACAAAGCGCGTCGTGACTAAAGATGGTGACGTACTCCGCGATGTCTCCGAGCCCCTGAAAGACCATACAGGTCGGGGTGATGCTAAGCCGAAGATGCAAGAGTAAGCAGGTTGGTTCGCTTGAGGCCGTGGCGACATGGCTTTGGAGGGCTAATTGTTTTTCACCAAATTGTTCAGTAATAATCACTTTTCATGGCAGGTAAGCGTTTTTCATGTGATACTTGCTCTTGACGTTTTGTAATCAAAAATCACAGAAATGGCCAATTATAATCATATTGAGTCAAAGCTAAGCGTTTTTCATGGCTTTCCGCTCTTGCCGGAAGGGTACGCGCTGGCTGGTTACTCTGCCTTAGTACAGGGCCATCAATTAAAAATACCACTCCCTGATACCCTCGTTGCTATTGGCACTAGGCATCGCCTGATAGATGAAGGCAGCTGGCGTATCTTCACCCCACGCTACCGCCCTGACGAAACCCTGCAGGGTCACCTGACGTTTGCCCTTAAGTACGAAGGGCTGGATCTCTGTATTCTCAGTGCTCTGTTTCGCTCTGTGGAGCCCGGTGAGATCACCGAAATCGTCCAGAATGAGCCTACGGGCTCCTACAGCCGCCGGATCTGGTTCCTCTACGAATGGCTGACCGGTACAGAGCTTCCTCTTGAAGATGCTACACGCGGCAACTTTGTCGAGTTGGTCAGCGCAAAGCTCCAGTACCCGGGGCCACCCCGGGATTCCCGTCGCCATCGGGTACGGAATAATCTGCCGGGGAATCAGGCTTTCTGCCCGCTGATTCGCCGCACGGCAAAGCTTGACGAGTTGATCGCCCAGAATCTCTCAGAGGTTGCCACGGAGCAGACGGGGAAGACGCATGGAGATCTACTTTCCCGTGCGGCAGCGTTCTTGCTGCTCAAAGATTCCAAAGCCTCCTACAGCATAGAGGGGGAGTCACCTCCCCATAATCGGCTGGAGCGTTGGGGCAGAGTTATCGGTCAGGCTGGCCAGCGGAAGCTCAGTATTGAGGAACTGGAAGCATTGCAGGAGGCCGTTATTCCAGATCACCGCTTTGTGGTTCCCGGCCTGCGCTTTGAAGGCGGGTTTGTCGGTGAACATGATCGGGTGACCGGCATGCCGCTGCCCGACCATATTTCTGCAAGGGCTGAAGATTTGGAGTCGCTGATAGGCGGTATGATCGACTCCTATGAGCAGCTGCTGGAGAGTGACTATGACCCGGTGCTGGCGGCGACCCTGATCGCCTTCGGGTTTGTCTTCATCCACCCTTTTGAGGATGGCAACGGCCGGATTCACCGTTACCTGATCCATCATGTTCTGGCGGAAACTGGATTTGTGCCCAAGGGTTTGGTGTTTCCGGTGTCGGCGGTGATTCTGGAGCGTATTGAAACCTATCGGGAGGTACTGGAGCATTTCTCCAAGCGTCGCCTGGATTTAATCGAATGGCGCCCGACGGAGAAAAACAACGTCGAGGTATTAAACGAGACGGCTGAGCTTTATCGCTTTTTTGATGCTACCGCGCAAGCCGAGTTTTTGTATGATTGCGTGGCGGAAACGGTCAATGTCACCTTGCCGGAAGAGGTGGATTATCTGAGTCGGTACGATCAGCTAAATACATTCATTAAGAACTATCTGGACATGCCAGATAGAATGGTCGACTTACTGATTCGTTTTCTTCACCAGAACAACGGGCGGTTTTCGAAGCGGGCTTTGACGAAAGAGTTTGCAGAGTTGACCGACGCAGAGCGAGAGGCAATAGAGCAACGTTATGAGTCGATTTTTAACGGAGAGTCCTGAGTGAGCGAATCGAGCGCCATTGCACGTATCGAACAGGGAATAGACAAGCTCTTGCGTGCTGGAAACCGGGTTGTGTGGTGGTCTGACCCGGATGGTGAATTTGCTGAGGCAGTTGCTGAGCTCTCTTTGGGGGGCGCAGAACTGCTCGACTTGGCGAATACCCCTTCACTGGCGGTAAAGCGTCAGGTTGAGCTTGAGTTGCCGAGCAGCGCCTTCGTCTTATATGAAAGCCAGGAGCCCCCAGAGCCTGAACAGGATTGGTTGCGCGATATTCGCCTCTACGCAGAGCCTTTTGCGGCGGATGCCACGTCCATGCTGCAACAAGACCTGGGGTTGCGCAGTGCCAGCTTGCGCCATCACCTGAAAGCCCGCGCCCGCTTTTTTGCCAGCAAAGATCGTACTGCGCGCTTGATAGGTTTACTGAACCCCGATGATATGGAGCGGGACATTGACGCCAAGATCTGGGCGGTACTGTCGCGCAGCGGTTCCGCCGATGCTTATACCCTGCTATTGGATCTATTGTGCGACGTTGCACAGCTCGACGAGGGCACAGCATTCGATAACTCGCCACTATGGCAAAACCTGATCAAGCACGGGCTGGAGGAGTTCGCTTGGGCCTTGATCGAGCGGAATTTCGGATACAGGGATGACACACCGAGTCTGGCCCGTTTTATTCCCCGGTTGTTGGTGACCGATCTGGCGCGCGGGCTGAAGGCGCCCTTGCCGAGCGGCTTGGCCAAGTTGGTCTTGCCAAACAATAAGGCCGGTAACGTGGCGGTCTTTTTGTCTCAATGGCGTGATTCGACAGCCCGGCAGAAAGACTACGATAACCTGTCCGCAAGGTTGGCGACAGAATTGCAGCTTGCGCATCACCTGGCGGGATTCACGCCCGAGCAAGTCGGAGGTTGTGCAACCTTTGTTGATCTAGAACGTGTTGTAGCATACGCATTGCGGGATCAGTTGCTGGGCAATATTGCGACTAGCGTGATGACCGACGTTCGGCGCACTGTGAGCGGGCGTTTAGCAAGTTATTGGGTGAGTGACCGCTTCCCTGATACAGAGATAGGTAGGCGCAGTATTTGGCGTGGCTACTATCAAGCGCTACTTTCCGCGACGGATTTGTTTGAAGCGATTGATACTCGCGCCAAGCATTTCAGCTATTCAAGCCCGGAGCAGGCTTACTCTGCCTACACTGAGTCACTGTTTGAGATCGATCAGTTCTACCGGCTTTTCCACGAAGCCGCCGATGTCGTGTCTGCCCGCTTCCCCGATGCGATTGCCCCGTTGGCTGACCAGATCGAGTCATCCTATCTCAATCGCTACCTAAACCAGCTTGCCGCGCACTGGGACGGTCACTTGCAAAATGGCCTGTTGGCGAAGTGGAGGCTGGATGGTGTCAGCAATCAGCAGAATTTTTACCAGCAAGTGGTTGCCCCATACCTTGCCAAAGGCGATGACCGCCGTATGTTCGTCATCATCAGTGATGCCCTGCGCTACGAGGTGGCAGATGAGCTGAAGACCCAGATAAACAGTCGAGAACGGATTGAGGCTAATTTGAGCAGCCAGCTCGGTGTGTTGCCGAGCTATACCAAATTGGGCATGGCTAGTCTGTTGCCACACAAGGCTCTAACCTACAACGCCAAAGGATCGGTGGATGTCGATGGCCGATCCTCAGAGGGGCTAGATAACAGGAGCAAGATTCTGGCGTCTGTGGAAGGCACGGCGGTGAAAGCAGAAACCCTGGTGAATATGGGCAAGCAGGCCTTGCGTGATTTGGTACGGCCTCACCGAGTGATCTATATCTATCACAACACTATTGATGCGGTTGGGGATTCTGCCAGTACGGAATCCAGCACCTGGATAGCCTGTCGGCAAGCTATTAATGAGCTGGCCGATTTGGTGTCCCGTTTGGTCAACAATGCCAGTGCCACAGCGATTACGGTGACTGCAGATCACGGTTTCCTCTTCCGGGAGACGCCGCCGGATGCGCTTGAGAAGAGTGCTATGGCCAGTAAGCCAGCCGGTACAGTCATCGCCAAGAAGCGCTATTTGGTCGGCAAAGCGTTGGGCGAGGCGGAATATGCCCATCATGGCAACACCACAACCACGGCGGGAACGGCGTGCGACACTGAGTTTTGGCTACCGCGCGGTGTAGGACGATTTCACTTCGTGGGTGGCGCACGGTTTGTACATGGCGGGGCGGCGTTGCAGGAGGTCGCAGTGCCCGTCCTTGAGATTCGCCAGAAATACGGTAAATCGGCGGAATCGACTCGTGTTACAAAGGTCGGGTTTAACGTGCTGGGACAGCAGCACCGTATCACCACTAACTTTCATGTCTTTACCTTGCTGCAAACCGAGCCGGTGAGTGAAAAAGTGCTGGCGGCAACGATTAGCATTGAACTGCTCAATCAGCACGGTGAGAGTGTGTCATCCCGAGAGCTGTTGAATCTGGATAGCGAGAAAGAAGAGCTCGGCGAACGCCAGAGCAAAGTATCCTTAAGTCTTGCTGCGCAGGCAGTTAAGGCAAGCAACGACCATTTCCTGGTGATCAGCGACGCTGAGAGCGAAATTGAACTTCAGCGCATTCCGGTGCGCATTGACCTGGCAATTGAAAATGACTTCGACTTCTGACACTCAAAACACTATGGATGGCACTCCTGATCTGGACGCTAAATTAGTCGAGCATTTTCCGGGGAAAATCGTTCGCAAAGACCTGACAAAGCGCCTGAAAGAAGGCGCCAATGTTCCGGTGTATGTGCTGGAGTACCTGCTCGGTATGTACTGCTCTTCGGCAGATGAGGAGCAAATTGCCGAAGGTATGGAGCGGGTTAAGCAGGTGCTTTCACAAAATTATGTGAGGCCTGACGAGGCGGAGAAAGTTAAGGCCCGGATTCGTGAGAGTGGTAATTTCAAGATCATCGACAAGGTGACGGTACGCCTGAATGAAAAGAAAGATCAGTATGAAGCTATTCTTTCAAATCTAGGTATTACCAATGCGAACATTGAGAGCCGACAGGTTCAGGACTACGAAAAGCTGTTGGTCGGCGGCATCTGGTCGATCATCTCGATTAAGTACGATTATGAAGATGGTCAAGGCAGCTCGCCCTTCACGATAAAAGAGCTCAAGCCTATCCAAATGCCGAATATGGATATGAAGGGTTTGAAGGAGGCGCGGCAACAGTTCACCGAAGACGAGTGGCTGGATGTGCTGTTGCGATCAACGGGTATGGAGCCTTCCCACTTTGATACGCGGGTAAAATGGCATTTACTTGCCCGCCTTATCCCCTTCGTGGAAAACAATTACAACGTCTGCGAGCTGGGCCCACGCGGCACCGGTAAGAGCCACGTTTATAAAGAGTGCAGCCCGAACAGCATTCTGGTTTCGGGTGGTCAGACGACGGTTGCTAACCTGTTCTACAACATGTCGCGGCGACAGGTCGGCCTGGTCGGCATGTGGGATGTGGTGGCTTTTGACGAGGTTGCAGGTATTTCCTTTAAGGACAAGGACGGCGTCCAGATCATGAAGGACTTCATGGCCTCGGGCTCCTTCGCGCGAGGGCGTGATTCCATCTCAGCCAGTGCCAGCATGGTCTTTGTCGGCAACATCAATCACTCTGTAGAGACGTTGGTCAAAACCAGTCACCTGTTGTCACCATTCCCGGAAGCAATGATCGATTCCGCGTTCTTCGACCGATTCCATGCTTATGTCCCGGGCTGGGAGATCCCCAAAATGAGGCCTGAGTTCTTCACGAACCAGTACGGCCTCATTGTGGACTATCTGGCTGAGTACATGCGTGAAATGCGCAAGAGCACTTACTCGGACGCTATCGACAAGTACTACAAACTGGGTAACAACCTTAATCAGCGCGATACGATTGCCGTGAGGCGCACTGTATCAGGCTTGTTGAAGCTGCTTTACCCACATGGCGAGTACGACAAACCGGCTGTGGAGCGGTGCCTACAATACGCGTTGGAAGTGCGCCGCAGGGTCAAAGAGCAGCTAAAGAAGATCGGCGGCATGGAATTCTTCGATGTTCACTTTTCCTACATCGATGCCGAGACGATGGAAGAGCAGTACGTCAGCGTTAAGGAGCAAGGCGGCGGCGGACTGATTCCGGAAGGCCAAGCCAAGCCCGGCACGGTGTATACCGTAGCTACCGGTGCAACCAGTGGTCATCTCGGGCTTTACCGCCTTGAAACACAGGCGACCGCGGGGAACGGGAAGTTGAATACCTCCGGTCTCGGCTCAAGCACTGGTGCCAAAGAAGGCCTGAAGGTGGCACACGACTACTTCAAAGCCAACGTCAACCGCGTCAGCACCATGACCAAGGCCAGCGACTTTGATCTCCATCTCCATATGGTTGAGCTGCACAATACCGGCCCCTCCAAGCAAATGACCTTGGCATCGTTCATTGCTTATTGCTCAGCAACCATGAAGCGACCAACTCAGAATCAAATGATTGTCATCGGTGATATGAGCCTGGGCGGCAACATTATTCCTGCCGAAAATATGGCGGAAGCACTCCAGGTGGGCATGGATGCCGGAGCCAAGCGAGTACTACTGCCAATGGCCAATGCGCAGGACATACCGACCGTGCCCGCAGAACTGTTCTCTAAGTATCAAGTCAGTTTTTATTCAGATCCGGTGGATGCAGTATTTAAAGCACTGGGCGTGGAATAATTCCAGTGCTTATATTGAACTCACCCTGAGTTTAAGCAGTTCTCTGTAGCGATAGCAGCAAGCGTAGGTGGTGCGCAGGGCGAGCGCTGAAAGCAAGTGAATACAGCATTCGACGGGCATGGCAGCACATCGGCGTGGACATACACGCTTCAGTGATTCAATGACTGCTTTTGTATAGGCCGAGCACCTGCTTCTAGGTTGGAAACCTGCTTGACCGACCAGTTCTGCTTGTGAGCAAGCCCTGACTGTGAAAGCCAGAGCAGGTTTCGGGCCTCACAGAGCTAGTGCTTTTCTAAGCGAGTTGATAGCGAAATCAACGTATCAGAGGTTAGTTCTGGAAACGGCATTGATAGCTCCACATAGTTCAGCCAGCTATTGGCGATTTCTTCCGATACCGAGCCAACCGTGAATCCGTCTTCAGAGCGAATAGCCAGTTGATAATGGATGGCGTCCTGGAGAAGTAATACATCGATATAGGAATCGCTTTCCCCCATTTTCTTTTCCTCTCTCCAAAAGCGTCGAAATGCATCATTGAGATGCCGAACCTCATCATCGCTCAGAGAAAACATATGCTCGTGAAAGTCGATGAATGACGTTCGTTCTGCCACGAGTTCTTCATAGCTTTGTGACGTTTTATCCAAAAAGATATTTTCTGGATTGGTTACGCAAGCTTTTCCATGGGATGCTAGCTTCTTGGCGACTTCAACTGCTTGATTTTGCATGTATAGTTTTCCATTTGTCGAATTGTTGGGCGCAGGCCAATTCCTCACCCTTAAGACATAATATAATATACGATATATAAATGTGGGAGAAAAAAGTTCTATTTTTTGAATTTTTTGTTGCCGCTATGCATCCTCGAAATACCTGCTTATAAAAAATGCTTATAAAACAGTGGGGGAATCGAGGTGCTGTAGCTCACATTCTGTGCTTCTGACACATAACTGATTTGCACACAAAACAGTAGTCGCTGAGAGCCCGACTCATTCTGTTGAGCATAATCTGAGCGTAGTTATCCATTGGATAGTGAGCTTCAGTGAGAATCTCAATATGTAGTAGCGGGTCTGGCGTGAATGCTCGAAGATAGTGACTGTGCTCGACGTTAATTTCTCGCATGAAGTACTTGAATGTTTCCCACGTCGCCGTCGGCACGAAGAAGTGCTTCGTGTTGATGTATGCTGCTTGCTTGCGGTTGATTGACGCTGCAAATTCACGAACGACTCTGTTTTTTACTCTCTCAACGTGCAGATCAGGTCTCTTTCTCAGAACGTCGTAAGTGCAGCCGGGGCAGAGCGTCGGACACCGAGCTACCCAACGAACCGGCCTGGCCTGGTTCCCGCAAAGCTCACAGAGATAATTGGCACCTCGGCAGATCTTTGAGATTCTCTCGTTCTCATTGTCAAGACAGTGATCGCCATAATAAACGTGCATTGTCCCGCCGACCTTAGCGAAGACGAGCTCCAGCTGCGGATCAAATTCTTTGTTGTGTTCATGAAGAAATTCAGCGACCGCATTGACGACCGGGTACCAGCCCGGCCTGATATCGATGTATTGAGCATATCGAGTTTCTGGATAGAGCAGCGCCGTTAGATATTTCTTTTCCATCGAACAACATCATTGACAAATCGATGAGATTTATTATAATATATCGTTTAATAACTGTCAATGGCGAGCAGCTTTCATGCTAACGTGCAAGGCGAATACACAAAACCACACCCAGCCCGCCCGGACACATTTCGCCCAACGGGCCGCTATCCACACATCAATATAAGTCTGCATGTACACACCAACACACCTTCAATAGTGACTTGGCGTAGACTTATGAATACCTCAAATTTATTTAAAGCAAGAGCTCTGGCTCGCGTCGCTCGTGATCAAGAGAACTGCCCGATCAATGCTCATGTAGTACGCGACATGCGTGAAGCAAACGATCGTCTGAAGAAAGAAGATGAGAAAAGTGAGCGATTCAAGACGCTCGAAGGTCTATGCAGTCCCAAGAAAATCCTGATCCCGAACATCAACGCCCTCGGCGCACTTGATCGATTGCAAGAGCGCTCCCAGAACATGTCAGAGCTCATCGACAAGATCAGAACTCACGTCAAAGTAGCTGACTCACTCGATCTCTGCGAGTTCACTACCATTCCGATCGTGCTTGTCGGCCCGCCTGGCTGCGGCAAGTCATACATTGCTGAGCAGATTCCGCATGCTCTGGGCCTCAAGAAATACGATATCGCCATGGGCACGGCTCAGGAAGGTTTTTACCTGACCGGTACCCAGCGTGGCTACGTGAACCACACACCGGGCCGGATCGCCGACAGACTCTCTAAAACCCCGATCGCCAACCCCTTCTTCGTTCTTGACGAGATGGAAAAGGCGTCGTGGAGGAATCATGCAGAAGGTCGCCAGGGGCTCGAACAATCAATGTTGCAGCTACTTGAGCGTGACACATCAGAGCGCTTCACTGATCTCTCACTCGACGTACAGCTCAATGCATCACGAGTCAGCTACATCGCTACGGCAAACAGCATCGACCTCATCCCTGAGCCGATTCTGTCACGCATCGAAGTCATCGAAGTAAAGCAGCCTAACGCTACGCAGCGCCTGGGCATGATGGAAGACCTCTTCGAAGCCGCTCTGTGCGATCTCGGCGTCGATGATCGCTGGGTGAAGCTTTCGAAGCACGTCATGAAAGAGATCCCCGACAACGTCTCGCCACGTGACATCAGAATCAAAGCCCGGCATGCCCTGCTGGCCCGGCTGGCACAAGACCCGTCAGCTTCTCCCATCCTGATCCGTGCTAGCGACATCCGCGGGATTTTTGCTAACAAATTCTTCGGCCAGGGGCTGGGTTTCATGGGTTTTATTGATCCTAGAGAGCAACGACCAAAGAAGAGAGCAGCGGGGCAGATGGGGCTGCCGGGAATGGGCGGCGCGCCAGGTGAGGTGAGTAATCCACCAGTCGTATTTCCAGATTAGTGAGAGTCCGCCCCGGCGGGGCAAAGGGTGGCCAGGGGGATGGTATGTTACTGCGTTCGGTAGATGCGTTTGTCGGTGCGATTCAGGGCTGGATCGTCGGTATCTTCTTCGTTGATCCCGCTCTGGCTGCAGGCTGGACAGAGGCAGGCGTGATTGTCGTGTTCTTGCTCGCCTGCTGCCTGAAGACGTTACTTGAGAAGAAGTACCGCGGCAATGCACGCTAGCCTGTAAGTTCTGCTCGCGTGTGTCGCGGGCTTCATTGCTATCTAGTATCTTTTGAGAGTTGAGTGCTGCCCCATGGCGACACGGGCTATCGGTCGTAAGGTTAGCCTAGGGCCCGGTGGGCGCTGTAGAAGCATTGGTGGCTGCTAAGTGTTCTTGTGCAGTCTTGATCTTCGAGATATTCGCGAATTTCGTGCGCAGTAGCTGTCTGACAGTAGAGTAAGCTCTCTCTATCGATACACAGAGCGTCTGCTGCTAAATCGAGAATCTCTTCTTCAGCTTCTTTCTCAAGATCTTGAGGCAAAGACCCCGCAGCTTCTTCAATTGCTGAAACAATGTCGTCGTAATCGCTGTCTTCCCAATCTTTGACTTCGTCGTCAATCATTAGCTCGCACTCACCAGCATACATGATTCTGTTTCGTTCGCCGCCGGCCGGTGTGCTGAACGTTTTTACTTCGCCGTTCACTTCAATGGCTCCTGAAACCTCAAACAGTATGTAAGGTGCTTCGTTGTCCCTTGACCAGTTCGCGCTCAATACTTTTACTTCGTTAGTCATGTCCATGTCCTCTATTTTTGATTTCTTCAGCTAGTATTGCAGATTATATAATATACCGTAAAATAAGTGATTTCAAAATAAGTTTTCAATTTTCTTTTTATACCTGCGAGTATAGAAGATGTCGGGGCAGTGGATTGGGCCACTTGATTTAGAGCCCGAAGAATCCCAGGTAATGATTGCTAGGGTCTTCGTCAGTCGCTATGTATCCAGGCCTGGGGTTGCAGAAAGACGGGTGCTGACCAGGCGGCATGCCGCGAAATATCAGATTCATTTTCTCAGCTTTCTGCATCTGCTCTTCGAGATCGAGCTCTCTCTGCTTTTTCTTCATCTTTCTGAGCAGTTCGTCAACGAAGTCGTACTTGTCTCTTCTATTGTTGACGTTGCTGCGAGAGATCCCCACCCGCCAGTACGCATCGACCTTGCCTTTCGATTTTCTGATAGCGTAGTGCGGCTGACATGACGATGAGAGAAGACTGCGCGAGAAGTCACAACCAAAGGTCATTTGAATGAGACAGAACGGTTCAGCGTGCTTATACACAGAGACAGAATCGAACCCCTGCCCACCGGCCTGGCTGTCATTCGCCCCGGGGCGGACATTTTCGAGATATCGCTTCGGCATTAAGAAATCTTTTCTCGCTCTCAAGTCTTTGCTGTCTGCAGTCACTTTCTCACAGAATGCATGATCTGACTCTTTTAATGTGATGCCGCGCCGGTTTAGGCCAGGCAGGGTGAAGCGACCACCACCACGCAGCTTTCCGCCAGAAAATGATCGGTCGTCGAATGAGTAGCTGATGCCGGTCGGCTTTCCCTGCTTAAATTGAAACTGAACGTCAACGCCGAATTCTTTCATCTTCGAAACAAAATTCTGCATGTGAGATTCCCCGCCCTGGCGGGAATGGTTTTCCAGGGACTTGTGCCGGCCTTGGGGAATGATGCTTCCCCTTTCAGACAGCGTCTCTTTCACACAAACATCGATAATGTCTCGTATTTCATTCGCTGTCGCTTTGTTGAAAGGCCCGCTCAGCTTCTTCCCGGATTCTGGCATAACCACTTCGCGCAGACCGTAGTCAGCTTCAATCTGTCGAACCGAGTTCATTGCGCGATCATAGTCTTTCCAGCGAGACACCACAGGATTCCCTGGCAGATTCTGAACAGTACAGGCTGCGATATGAATGTGAGTGTTGTCAGTGTCTCGATGAACTGTTGCTACCCACGCCGCATCATCGAAGCCCATATCAGACATGAATTGCTCGCAGATTTCTTTCATCATGCCGTCATCCAGTTTCGCTTCATCCTCCGGAGAGAACGATAGAATAGCGTGCCAATATGGATCCTGAACACGATCATTCCTGCTCGCAAGGTCTTCAAACTGCTCGATAATCGGGTTGATATCAGCTTCTGAGGCAGGGATAGAGTCAACACCCGGCAGCCCCGTCTGCTCGTCAACCTGAAAAACCACTGTCGGGTCTGGAATCACAAGAAGATTTGATGCCAAAAACGTGCACTCGTTGGCTTGATGCTCGTCTTTGTGTTCGGTTTGACCGAATACATAACTGATAGTTGCGGCACCGTCTGCGCCGCCGCGGTTTGGGAATATTTGTGCGATCATTTTCCTTGCGCTCGGTCGTTAAAGTGAAGTGTGGAGCGGACTACCTGCATCTGCTCACATAACTGTAGTAACGCTCCGACCAATTCAGCGCATTCATCTCTGCCGATTGCTCCGCCTCGCCCGTATGCTTTAGCAGAAAGTGTATTGACGGCTGAGGATGCTTCACCCAGTGCTCGTACTACATCGCGCTCCAGGGCCTTCGCTCGTCCGAGTACGTTTCCCTGAACTGCCGCGGTTCGAATGTATTCGCTTCTAGATAGCTCGGACAATGCAGCCAAGCTATCCACGACTGATAGCTCGCGAGGATTAAAGTTTGTTGTAATCTTTGTTGAACGCTTTTCGCAATGGTTTAGTCTTCGGCGACCGCGGGTGGAAAGTGCTGCGTTGCTTCGTTTGGGAAACTGTTTCATTCTTCCTTTTTATTATTATAAGTGAAAATAAATTTGTATTGATGCGACGGCGCCGGGGCGCTGAAGTTATTTTTGACGAACCCTGCAGGGTTCGTCTACAAGCTATTCTGCAGGATGGTAGTGAAACGAACATCTGAAGAATATTGCTTGCTACTGTCTTTACTACTGACTTTATAATATCACAGTCAACTGGCTTGCAAACGATAATATAGCAAAAAATAAAAAATAAGTTCCCCTAACAGTAGAACCAGGGATTGTCATTAAACAGCTTAAAAACAGGGGTATTTCGTATGACAGGGCTAGGATATTTAAGTATAGAAGGTTGGCATTGTTGTTATTGATAGGTATACAGGCTGAAATCAGTGCGAAACCTAATGGTGACTTCGCAAACTGTCAAAGTGAATTCGCAAACACGCAGTGCGATTCGCTGGCAAAAGTGTTGTCAGTACGGCCAAAACAGGTGTCCATTTGGGCAATAGTATTGCCAATTTGGGCATCATCGTTGTCACACTTCTGATAGCCAGCAATGGCGGGGCCTCCAGAGGTGCCTTATTTTTTAGCAGCATGACAGATCCATTATTTACCATTATGGATATTGTTTCGGGCTGCAGCAGTGAGCATCAGCGTCTTTCATCGCACCGCAGTCGTCACAGATCTCTTCAGAAAGCTCTTCAGCAAGCTCAATGATTTTCCACTGATCATCAGTAGCGCTGTCAACGTAAAAGCACAAGCGACCTGACCGATCGACTTTGATGTCAGTACACACCGGCCATGGTTTCGGTGTTTCTTCCAGGCGCCGGCAGAGCTCGTGAATCAGTCGATACCAGCCCGGGCCCGTGCCTGGTGTCATCGGTACAGACTCGGCACTATCTTCACCCGGGAAAGTCAGAATATCAGCGTGCAAAAATACGACACTTTCCCAGCCCATCAACCCAGTCACAGCCCATCCCCCTGGATCCCATTCCCCGCGAGGGGGCACTCATTTAGATCAATCACGCTCAATCAACTCCAAGCCAACATTAAACCCATGCTTCTGCATCACCCCAAACGCTCTCTCAAGCTCTTCCTGAGTCCGGCACCCACCACTCCTGAATGCCACCCGAAGCCCGGCAGGCTCGCTCACAACCCGCTCAATACGAATCTGAGTACCAACATCCGACAACTCACGAAGCATCGCCGCCACCTGGCCGAGATAATAATCTGACAACTGATAAAACCCGGGGTAGACGATATGTCCGAACGCTCGATCAAGCTCTGTTGAATCCACTTGAAGTCCCTCCCTCAATCCGGCCCAACTCCACTGGAAATCTTCTTGCGTGGCAAGTTCTCCCAAATCGTCGATACCTCCACATGATCAGAACATCGAGCTCTCATCTTCTTGTCGTTGCCCTGAAGCGTGTAACCCTCATGCCCGCAGATCTCACACCTGAGGTACATCTCAAGCAACAGACCGACATGATTGATCTCTTCTGCCATGTGCTCCGGCACGCTGATGCCACGATACATGTGATCAAATTCTAACCAGACGTTCCCGTCATGAGCGGCGATCCGGGTAACGCAGACACGTACAAACCGCCCGAGAAACTCACTCAAAAAATCCTCCAGCCCCGGCTGCCCCATCAGCCACCCATCGCCCACCTCTAACCTTAAATCCTCAGACACCCGGCCCGGAAACATACGAATCAGATGCTCTCTTGTCAGCTTTTGCTCACGAAACTCAAGCTCGGCATCAGGGTGTTTGGTATACGGATTGAATGCGAAGTTGTTGTCATCGTGCATTTTGCTTTCCTTTTTTGTCATCAAATATCGGCAGGGCAGAAGGGCAGTGTTTGTTGTAAAGAGCGACGCCCTGGCGAGCGAAGCGAGCTAGCAGATGGGGCTGACGGGACTTCCGGAGATAAATATTGATATAAAAAAGTTTTCCCCCACCAAATCCCCCATTTCCCCCACGCCGGGCGGAAAAACTAATGAAATCAACGGGTTAATTTTCGACAATTCGGGGTGTTGTGGGGAAAAAATATGGCTGAAAGGCCCGTAGTTACTGGTTTTCGTGCGTTCGGGCATGTAGCTTTTAACCAATTGGTCGCTGGTTCGAATCCAGCACGACCCACCAAACACAAAAGCCCCGCTCGAAAGAGTGGGGCTTTTTTGTTTGGCAGCTCCGCAGGACTTGGTTCTTTACGCCGGTTCGACAAAACGCGCAGGGTTTTAGACGCCGTAGCCAAGCGGAGGCGCCCGGCAGGGCGATAGCAGCCCTTAGGTTGGTATCGTCAATCCAGCACGACCCACCAAACACAAAAGCCCCGCTCGAAAGAGTGGGGCTTTTGTGTTTGTCCGCTAATGATAAAGAGTCCCTTTTTGTACCCTTGGTTATAAAATCTCCCACTCTCTTGTATAAACGCTCCCAATTTGGCCTACTGTCGCTAAATGGAATCAGTAAACTATAAGTCGTATGAAAACCAAACTGATGTTTTATACACGCACCTGTTATCCATCATTGTGACAACTTCAGACTCTGCGGGGTGTCAGAGCCAGGATGCTTGGCCAGCTATGGATGTTAGGCGGAATATAGAAGGGGTGGCGGTTAGCGGACGCCTGGAATGCGTGGGTGAGCGGCAGTGTGTGCAGCTGATCCAGCCGCACGGAGTGCTGTCGCTTTCTTTCACGGCTGATGCTGCTATCGGCGACGGGATTGAGTCGCATGCCGGGTCCGTATTGGATCAGCTCTACCATATCGCCAGTTATGCCCACGACAATCAGCCGATGCTCAGGGACATTCTCGAACTGGTTATTCGGCGAATCGATGCGGCACAGGCGCATGGATCAGCCGGGCCGGTCGGCGATGTTATCCAGCACGAAATAGGTCGTTACTTTGCGCAAGCTTTCCCGATGCCGGTGCCGGAAGAATGTTGGGAGCAAGTATTGAGAATGATTGCGCCGGCGCGCCGGGGTGAAGATTCGGCATAAGATTGAAGGCATCGCGTTGACAGTCGGGGGGGTGGCATTGTCGTAGTGCCTGTCACTTCGACTCCTCTCTTATGCCGCCGGCTATCAGACGATAGCCGTCACGATACACGGCTTCCTCCGACTCAAAGCAGTTTCGCCATATATTGACTGCGCTGGCGATGCTGGGGTCCTGCGTTCCGAAGGCTTCAATCACCAGGCGCCCGTTGTAGGCGCTTGAGTTCAAACCCTCAAAGACAGATACCCAGTCGACGGTGCCCGTTCCCGGTGTTCCGCGGTGGCTCTCGCTAATATGTATCTGGTTGATGTCCCGAGCATTGTTTTTTATGGCGGCCCCCTGGTTGCCCTCTTCTATTTGTGCATGGTGGGTGTCGTACAGCACCCCGACATTGTCGAGACCAATTGCGCGGGTTAGTTCGCTAGCCTGTTGGCAGGTATTCAGAAAATAGCATTCAAAGCGATTCAGGAATTCAACACTGAGTTCAATACCGAGTGTTGCTGCGTATTCGCCTGCTGCTCGCAGAATATCCACGCAATAGGAAAATTCGTCGGCGCCGGGGCCGCAACCGCTGAACTGCTTGTGTGCAGAGTGAATCGGGCCGATGAGTGCCTCGGCGCCAAGGGCTGCGGTGAGGTCTATATCGGCGCGGAGCTTCTCCAGCGCGGCTTGCCGAATCCTGGGGTCGGGGGATATGGGGTTGCAGTGCTCGTCAAGAATCGTGGCCACAGTGCGACTCAGGCCGAGGGCGTCCAGTTCCGCATTGATCTGTTGGGTTTCTGCAGGGGTGTAGTCGGAGCGAGGCAGTTCTATCAGGTCAAACCCGGTTTGTGCCAGCGCTCCAAACAGCGGGAAATGCTGTTGGTTTACGTGGCCCGTCCACAAGAATAGATTCATTCCCAATTTCATAGATTGATTGCTCCGGGTGCATCCGGCGATACCTCGCCGGCCAACTTCGATGACACGATTCTGGCCGATTTGACAGGGAGTGTAAACGATTACATTATAGCGGTGTGTCTGCCCGGACCACGTTGGCCAAAACAGGCGCAGACATCGACAGTATCGTGGCTCGACAGGGGCATTGTGAACGGGGCCACCTGAAAAAAATAAACTCACAGACAGGTCGGCAGTTCGTGTCGATGACGGGAGAGAATAATAATGACGCGTAAAGCGCATATCGCTGTTTTGGGAGCAGTTGTCTTTCATACGGGTTTTGTTGGCGCTGCCGCGCAGCTGGATGAAGTGATTGTGACCGCACAAAAGCGTGAACAGAATTTACGGGACGTGCCAATGGCCATCACCGCGCTTGGTCGAGAGCTGCTAAAAGACAGTGAAATAAACAATATCGAAGATCTAACCAAACTCGTGCCTTCCATGCGCTTTACTCCGGGAGACGATCCGACCAATTCATCCATCCGTATTCGCGGTGTGGGCACTAACGTATTTAGTATTGCGGTGGAGCCGAACGTATCTGTTGTTGTTGATGAAGTACCCCTGGCGCGTACCGCGCTGGCTAATTTCGAGTTTGCTGACCTTGAGCGCGTGGAGGTGCTTCGGGGACCTCAGGGAACACTGTTTGGCAAGAATTCGACCGCCGGCCTTATTCATGTCATCACTCGTGACCCGGCCCCTGAGTTTGAAGGCTTTGCCCGGCTGAACTACGAAGAAGCCCAGAATTTCCCCAGCGAGGAGCGCAAGCTTCAGTTTGGATTCAGTGGTCCGATAAGCTCAACATTAGGTGCCCGCTTTACCGCTTTTCAGAAATCCACGGGTGGTCACCTTGAAGACGTTCTGCAGAATGATGAAATTCCCGATGCCGATTCCTTTGGCGCGAGAACCAAGTTTCGCTGGGATCCGTCAGATAATCTCAATGTGCGCCTGAGTCTGGAGTATCAGCACACAGATGCTGATTCCACTCCGCTGGTATTTCGCAGCGCCAATCCGGATAAAGCCGCGCGTAGCCCGGAAATTCAGTACAGTGATGACAATCGCCAAACAAAAAGTTTTGGTGATAATCGCGCAGATTCGGTGAATCAGGCCGCATCCGTGATCGTAAACTGGGAGCTTGAGAATTTTACGTTGACCTCGGTCACCGGCTGGCGGGGCTATGAAATACTGCGTGACCTGAGTATTCCCGACTTGAATGGCAACCGGGTTGACGTGACTAAAAATGGCGGTGATCGCGCCATCGAAACATTGACGCAGGAGTTGCGGTTAACCTCAACGGGCGACGGCAGTTTCGAATATACCTTGGGCCTGCTGTGGTTTGACAACCGCTTGAGCAACACTTTCGAACGGGAGGTGGAAGATATTCCGGCAGATACCGTCCTGAGAGCGGTTAGCCCGGATGCCCCCAGTTTGCTGCTGCTGGGAATATTGCCCGGTGAAAGTTTCAGCCAGTACAGCCTGAGCGAAGACCGGCTCGACACAAAAAATCTCGGGATATTCGGCCAGGCAACCTGGCACATTCGCGACGACTGGCACCTTACCGCAGGGAGTCGCTATATCTGGGAAGAATTGTCGGCCTCAACCACATCGATAGCATTTACCCGGCAGGATGGCACGGGCGTGGATATTGCCTCCGCCGAGGCTGTTATTCCCGAAACCTCAATCACCGATGAGCATGTTATTGGCACGGTTTCCCTGAGCCACGACTGGTCGGAGGGCACCACTGTCTACGGCACACTTTCGACGGGATATCGCGGCGGCGCCTTTGATCTGGCGAGCAGCGATCGGGAGCGCGCTTTTTCACAACCGGTAGAGCCGGAAACCGCACTCGCTTTTGAGCTTGGCGCTAAATCTCGACTGTTTGAAAATCGGCTGGAGCTGAATATTGCCTTGTTTCAAACAATCTTCAAGGATTTTCAAGCACAGATTGTGGATGTGGCCGACCCGAGCCCGACTAACGTCGTCCCTTCCGCACAATTTCGCCTCGATAATGCCGGCGAGTTGGAAACACGCGGTATAGAGATTGACTTCAAGGCGCAGGTGCTGGAGTCACTGTTTGTGTTTGGCTCTGTGCTATTCAACAAAGCTGAATTTAATGAATTCGTCACCCAGTGTTTTGTCGGGCAGCAGCCGGGCGAGAATGGCGGGGTGGACAGTAATGGCAATGGTAATTGCGATTTTCAGGACGTTGCCGGGGGCTCGCTACCCAATTCGCCGGAAAAAAGCGTGTCTGTTACGGCGCGCTATGAAAAGCCGTTTTTCGATACCGATAGCATGACTTACCTTCAGATAGGCGGCCGTTGGCTGGATGAGATTCAGTTCAGTGCAGAACAGCATCCGCTGACCATTCAGGAGGCTTACTCGGTGTGGGATTTACGGGCAGGTTGGCGCGGCATGGGCGACCGCCTGGAACTGGCAGGCTATGTCAACAACCTGTTTCGCGAGAGCTATGTAGTGGGCTTTTTCCCCTTAAGCCTGGTGAATGATCGCCGGGATCTCGCGCACATTTTGCCCGCCGAGGCTGATCGCGTATTCGGCTTGAGCCTGAACTATGAGTGGTAAATTCTCCGAACCGAAGGGCAGGGGTGAGTCCAATGAAGAATGAGCCTCCAAGGCTGCGCAAAAGTAGAGTCTTTACAGGTGTAGCCGTTGCGATTTATCTCTATGCACTGCTTGAGCCTACAGCCTGGCTTTTTTATGAACTTCACCATTTGACCGGTGTTGGATTTATATACTATTTCTACAGCGCTTTCAGAGCAGCGGGTTACTACTTTGGAGCTTTTGACTATCAGTGGATGGTATGTCTGTTAGCGGGTTTGCTAGCGGCACTTCCCTGGTGGGAATTTATAAAATACAAGAGGCGGAGTGCGCTATGAATCGTCGGGAGTTTCTCGAATGTGCCGCGATATTGGTTGCCGGCATCAGCGCCAGTCAAGCGGGTTTTACGCTCTCAACAGAGCAGAAAACCTATCTTGCGACCGCGCCGGATTATATAGACAAGGCAGCAACTTACTTGAACGAAAAGCAAAAAGCCACGCTGGCGATGCTGTGCGAAACGATATTGCCGCGCACAGATACCCCCGGTGCCATTGATGCCGGCGTACCGCGCTTTGTTGAGCTTATGGTGTTTGAGTGGCTAAACGAGGCCGAGCGGACAATATTCCTTGACGGTATGAACGAGCTTATGGACAAGGTTCAGCTGCGCTATCAGAAACCTTTCGAAGCGCTTCCCGAAAACAAACGGGTCAACGTTCTGGAAAAACTGGAGCGGCAGGCAAGTGATTCGGGGTGGTACGACATCGGTAGTGCGGCTTTGCGGGATTTTATCAGTGACGCGCCTTTTGTTTGCCAGCTGAAGGAACTCACCATCTGGGGATTTTTTACCTCTGAAGTGGGCTCTACGCAGGTGCTGCGTTATGAAGCCATGCCCATGAAGTTTGACGGTCACCGCAAGCTGGGTGAAGACGAGAGCGCGTGGGCAGCGCCTTTAGTGTAAAGATACAGGGATGAGGGGCAGGCTGTGTTAGAAGCAAAGAATTACGATTTTGATGCAATAGTCGTCGGTTCGGGTATCACGGGCGGCTGGGCTGCCAAGGAACTGACAGAAAAAGGTTTGAAAGTTCTGGTATTGGAGCGGGGCAAAGAGCTGCAACATGGCACCGGCTATCTCGGCGAACACGCGCCTGACTGGAAGCTACCCTATCAGGGCAAGCGCCCGCGAGAACTGTATGAAAAGGAATATCCCATACAGAGCAAGAGTTACGCCTTTAGTGAGGCGACTAGACATTTCTTTACCAACGACAAGCAGAACCCCTACGTACAGGACGACAAACCTTTTGACTGGATGCGCGCCGATGTTGTGGGTGGCCGCTCGCTGTTATGGGGGCGGCAAACCTATCGCTGGAGCGAGCAGGATTTTCAGGCCAACGCTCAGGACGGCCATGGCATTCCCTGGCCAATTGGCTACAAGGACATTGCGCCTTGGTATTCCTACGTCGAGAAGTTTATTGGCGTGAGTGGCGAAGCCATGGGGCTGGATGAGTTACCCGATAGTGAGTTTTTGCCGCCGATGGGCATGCATAAACTGGAAGAAACCATCAGGGGACGTTTGAAGCGCAAGGCGCCTGATATCAAATTAACGATGGGGAGGGCTGCGATACTCACCGAAGACCACAAGGGTCGTGCTGCCTGTCATTACTGTGGCCCCTGCCATCGCGGTTGTTCCACCGGCAGCTATTTCAGCTCGCAAAGTTCGACCTTACCGGCGGCGCGTACCACCGGCAACTTGGTCCTGCGCGCCAACTCTGTTGTAGAAAAACTTGTTTACGACCCGGCTAGCGGAAAAATATCAGAAGTCAGGGTTATCGACAGTCGCACGGGCGAACGTCTGGTGTTTCGATCACGCATTGTTTTTCTTTGCGCCTCAACGGTTGCTTCAACACAGTTGCTAATGAATTCGCAATCAGAAACCTTCGCAAACGGCTTGGGAAATCAGGGCGGGGCATTGGGGCACTACATGATGGACCACGCCCTCGGCATGGCCGGCATGGGGATTTTTCTTGATGATATGGACAGCTATTGGTACGGCAATCGCCCGAATGGCATGTACATTCCCCGTTTCAGAAATTTGAAGGCGCAAGACAATAACAATGATTTTCTGCGCGGCTACGGTTATCAGGTGCATGCGCTGCGCATGAACTGGCAAAGCTCGTTCAATAAAAAGGGCTTTGGTGCGGATTTGAAGGATTCACTGCGCAAGCCCGGGCCCTGGATCTGGGCGTTGGCAGCCTTTACCGAATGCTTGCCTGACAAACGCAACCGGATGTATTTGCACCCCGGCAAGAAAGACCGTTTCGGCATTCCACAGGTAGCGTTCGATGCAGCTTGGCGTGATAACGAGCACAAGTTGTGGAACGACGCTGTTCAACAAGGCGACCGGATACTAAAGGCTGCCGGGTCGGTTTTCAGTATCAAACAGGAAAAACTCGAATCTGTTATGGGTGCGGGTATTCACGAAATGGGTACTGCGCGCATGGGCAATGATCCCGCCGAGTCAGTACTGAATGCGCACAATCAGGTACATGGCGTTCCCAATCTGTTTGTAACCGACGGTTCCTGTATGACCTCATCATCGTGCGTCAATCCGTCGCTGACTTATATGGCATTGACGGCACGGGCCTGTGACTACGCGGTAAAACAATTATCGCAAGGCGTTATTTAATTGTTGTGGGAGCCTGCCCTGCAGGCGAACAACGCGTTGGCAAACTTTCGCCTGCAGGGCAGGCTCCTACAAAAAGAGGTGGTTTTATATGAGAACATGGATTAAGCGAGTCCTACTGACCTTGCTTGTCATCCTCGTGATACTGGGTGGCGTTACTTACTACCAGTTGAAGTCAATCGGCATTATACCCAGTGCCAACTATGAAACCGTGGCACCGGTCTTGCCGGAGTTCAAGAAGCCGGCAGTCCTGATCTTTACCAAAACCAACGGATTTATTCATAAGGACGCCATTCCGGTCGCGAAATCGGTTCTGTCCGAGCTGGTCGTGGCACAGGGCTGGGAACCCTATCTTTCCGACAACGGCGCCGTACATTCAGCGGAGTTGCTTCAAAAATTCGACTTTATTATCTGGAATAATGTGTCCGGCGACGTGCTGACAGAGGAACAGCGCGCTGCCTTGAAACAGTGGCTGGAAGATGGCGGCGGCTGGCTCGGTGTGCACGCCTCCGGGGGCGATTTTTCCTACCAGTGGGACTGGTACGTTGACACACTGATAGGCGCGCAGTTTGTCGGACATACTATGAAACCGCAATTTCAGGACGCAGACGTACAGGTTGTCGATGAAGCGCTGAAGATTACCCGGCATCTGGATAGTCCCTGGAAGGTAAAACAGGAAGAGTGGTATGCCTTCGACAGGAGTCCACGCGACAAAGGCTACGAAATTTTGCTGACACTGGACGAGTCTTCCTATCAAACCAGTGGCAGCAGCTGGGCCGGCACTGATCGCATGGAGGGTGAGCACCCTATCGCCTGGCGTCATCAGGTAGGCGAGGGGCGAGTGTTGTACAGTGCTATCGGTCACCAGCCACACACCTACACACTGCCGGAGTATCAGGCCTTTTTGAGTAAAGGCATGCTCTGGGTGCGGGGAGACAAGTAATGTCTGCGCGCAGAAAGATACGTATGGGCATGGTCGGTGGCGGCCCCGGTTCGATGATTGGTCCGATTCATCGTATGGCGGCGCGCCTCGATGGCGAAATCGAACTTGTGTGCGGCGTGTTCTCGAGCGATATGGAGAAATCGCGGCAAACCGCCGAAGCCTGCTATCTGGATTCCACGCGAACCTACAGCAGCTATCCGCAGATGATAGCCGAAGAAGCGGCGTTGCCCGAGGGCGAGCGCATGGATTTTGTCGCGGTAGTCACACCGAATCATTTGCATTTCCCGGTTGCCGAATTAGCCCTGAAAAATGGCTTTCACGTGTTAAGCGACAAGCCGGCAACGCTTAATATGGAAGAAGCGCAGCGGCTACACGTTGTGGTAAGGGAGACGGGGCTTTGCTACGGCCTGACTCATACCTACGCCGGTTATCCGATGATAAAACAGGCGAGGCATATGGTTGCCGGTGGTCAGTTGGGCGCTGTGCGGAAAGTACTGGTTGAGTACCCACAGGGGTGGCTGTCGGGCGCCGACGTAGAGGAGAACAGCAAGCAGGCACAGTGGCGGTTGGATCCCGCACAAGCCGGTGTCAGTAGCTGCGTCGGTGACATTGGCTCCCATGCCGCGCACTTGAGTGAATACGTGTGCGGGGATGTGATTACTGAAATCTACGCCGACCTGAATTCGGTCGTCGCCGGGCGTCAAATGGACGACGACGCAACCGTGCTGATGCGCTTCAGGCAGGGAGCACGCGGTGTGCTGGTGGCCAGTCAAATTTGTGCCGGTGAAGAGAATACCTTGAAAATTCGTGTGTATGGCGACCGGGGCGGCCTCGAATGGACACACTCGGACGCCAATACATTGCTATACAAGCCGCTTGATAAACCCGTGGAAGTATTACGCGCGGGTGGAGCCGGTTTATGTGACCTTGCCGCAGCCAATTGCCGCACGCCGGCAGGGCACCCTGAAGGCTACCTCGAAGCCTTTGCTAATCACTACCGGAATTTTGCGGCGCAAATCCGCGCTCGTCTGGAAAGTCGAGAACCCGATGCTGTTGCGCTGGACGTGCCGAACATTGTAGATGCCTTGCGCGGCATGCGTTTTATTGAAGGCACCGTGAAGGCATCGACCGGTGACAGCCGTTGGTACACACTTCCGCTGATCGCGGGAATCGAGTAAACAAGAGACTGATTATGACAGCGATGAAAGGCCCTGCCATTTTTCTGGCGCAATTTGTGGGTGATTCCGAACCATTTAATACGCTCGATGGACTCTGTCGGTGGGCAGCCGATCTGGGTTACAAGGGGGTTCAGATTCCCAGTTTTGAGCGCAATTTGATTGATCTGGAATTGGCGGCAAGCAGTCAGGATTATTGCGATGAATTGAAGGGGCGGGTTGCTGAAGCCGGTCTGGAAATTTCGGAGCTGTCGACTCATTTACAGGGTCAGCTGGTAGCAGTACATCCCGCCTATGATGAACTGATGGACGGCTTTGCCATTCCCGAGGTGCGAGGAAATCCCAAAGCCCGGCAGGCCTGGGCGGTTGAGCAGTTGCATTGTGCTGCAAAAGCCAGCGCCCGGCTCGGTCTTAGCGCTCATGCCAGCTTTTCCGGTGCCTTGTTGTGGCATACCTTCTACCCCTGGCCGCAGCGCCCCGAAGGCCTGGTAGAAGAGGGCTTTGCCGAGCTGGCGAAACGCTGGCGACCGATTCTGGATGCCTTTGACGAGGCCGGCGTTGATCTGTGCTATGAAATTCACCCCGGTGAAGATCTGCACGATGGCGCGAGTTTTGAGCGCTTTCTGGAGGCAGTCGATCACCATCCACGAGCCAATATTTTGTATGACCCCAGCCACTTGCTGCTGCAGCAGATGGACTATCTCGCGTTTATTGATCTGTATCACGAGCGCATCAAGGCCTTTCATGTAAAAGATGCAGAATTTAAACCCAATGGTCGCAGTGGTGTTTACGGCGGCTTCGAATCCTGGGTTGATCGACCGGGGCGCTTCCGCTCGCTGGGCGACGGTCAGATCGATTTTCGCGGTATTTTCAGCAAATTTGCACAGTACGATTATCAAGGCTGGGCTGTGTTGGAATGGGAGTGCTGTCTCAAACACCCTGAAGATGGCGCACGAGAGGGTGCGCCTTTTATTTGCGACCATATCATTCGGCGAACCGAAAAAGCCTTTGACGATTTTGCCGGCGTTTCTACCGACAGCGGTTTGAACCGTCGCGTATTGGGTTTGGAAAGCGAGTAACGGACATGGATGCACTGAGTTTGTTGCAGCACAGTACACCGGTGATGCCGGTGGCGAATTTCAGTTCCGACGAGCACGCAACGCGTTGTGCGGAGCTTTTTGCCGAAGCGGGTGTGCCGGCCATTGAGGTGACGTTGCGGCACGCCGATGCCTGGAAGCATGTGGAAATTTGCCGGCGACTCATGCCCGAATGCCGGGTTGGCGTTGGAACCGTAACCAATGCGGCCGGGATTAATCGGGCCAGCGAGCTGGCCGACTTCGCGATTAGCCCGGGTTTTGATCCCGGCTTGTTGGCTTTTCTGCCCGCGAAGTTCACCTATATTCCCGGTGTCAGTACGGCCTCGGAAGTTATGCAGGCGACGAATGCCGGATTTTCGGTGCTAAAGCTGTTTCCGGCGGAGGCGGTGGGCGGCGTAACCTTGTTGAAAGCACTGGCTGGGCCATTCCCGGATATCAAATTTTGCCCAACGGGTGGGATTAGTCTTAAAAACTATCAAGACTATCTAGCACTGCCAAATGTACTGTGTGTCGGCGGGAGCTGGGTTATTCCTTCTCTGGACAGTTTACAGAGCGAGCGCAGTGAATTGCTGCGCTCGCTCAAAAATCTTTACAACAATAACGATTAATTGACGAGGGTCTTTATGTCTACATCGTTTAATCAGAGTAAACCGCTGGATCGCAAGCGTCTCTTTCTCGTTGGCAATCTGTCGATTTTTATGATTGGCCTGGGCTTTGCTGTTCGCGCCAGTATTGCTTCGGATATTCAGGGCGATATTTTTAATGAACTGGATCTGGCGCGCTCGGCAGGTTTGGTCGGCGAAGTGCTCGGCGCCACCTTTATCGGTTTTGCCCTGACCCTGCTGTTTGGCAGTGCGCTGGTTGACCGTGTCGGCATGCGAGCGATGCTGCTATTTTCCGCTATGGGTTACATTGTAGGCAGCGCCATTGTTATCGCGGCATCCTTTTTGCCGGTGAGTATTCTCAGCTACTGGCTCATTTTTGGCGGCTTTTTGTTAACCGGACTGGGGTGGGGCGCGGTAGAAGCCGCGAGCAACCCGATGGTGGCCGCAGTTTATCCGGAAGAAAAAACCCACAGGCTGAATATTTTGCACGCCTGGTGGCCAGCGGGCATTGTCGCCGGTGGTCTGGCGGGGCTGGCCTTTGCCGCAATGTCATTGCCCTGGCAAGTCAATTTGCTGGTGCTGATTCTGCCCGCACTCTGGCTGGGCTATCTGACCTTGTCGACAGAGTTTCCTGTTACCGAGCGGGTGCAAACCGGCGTGTCTTATCAGGATATGTTTAAAGAGCTGATTCGCTCGCCCGGCTTTTTTATCTGGTTCTTCTGCATGATGATTACCGCGGCGGCAGAACTCGCGCCGGGGCAGTGGGTGGATATAGCCTTAACCAATGTAGTTGGTATGCAGGGAATTTACGTGCTCATTTACGTGAGCATGCTTATGTTTGTTATGCGCTTTTTTGCCGGAGCTATCGCCAAACGGATTTCCTCTGTCGGTTTGTTGTGGGTTGGCTGTCTCTTGGCGGCGGTCGGCCTGTACGGCTTGAGCCTTTCAAATTCTCCGGCTACGGCCTTTCTGTCGGCTACGGTGTGGGGTATGGGGGTGTGTTACCTATACCCAACGATGCTGTCGTCAGTGAACGAGCGCTATCCGCGGGGCGGTGCCCTGTTTCTCGGCTTAACCGGTTTTGCCGCAGGTCTGTCAATTCAGTTTGTATTGCCGTTTATGGGCGCTATTTTTGATAGCGCAAAAATTGAGGCGGCGGGTGGCCTTGAACAACTGATGACGCTGGAAGGCGAGGCAATGGCCGAAGTGCTGCGGTACGCTTCCATTGAGTCGTTTCAGGCGGTAGCGCTTTTGCCGCTCATTCTATTGCCTGTATTCGGGTTTATCTGGCTTCGGGACAGAGCAAAAGCCCGAGCTCTATAATAAACTTCGTGTTTTGGTCTGGAAAAGCTGTCGATGGTGACGATAAAGGATGTAGCGAGAATTGCGGGGGTGTCGATAGCGACCGTGTCGCGTACTTTGGCTGAACCAGAGAAAGTGTCGGAAAAAACCCGTGAGAAGGTGATGAAGGCAGTAGAGCAGTGCGGCTACGTAACCAACACGCTGGCCCGCAATTTTCGTCGCCGTCGCAGTAATACCGTCGTAGTGTTGGTGCCCGATATCAGCAATCTCTTTTTTGCCAATATTATTCAGGGCATTGAAGGTGTGGCCCATCAAAATCAGTACCGCATTCTTCTGGGAGATACTCAGCAAATCCCCGAGCGCGAGCGGGCCTACGCTGATCTGGTGTCACAGCGGCAGGCCGATGGTGTGATCTGCCTCGGTAGAAATATCCCTTTTACTTATCGAAAAGGGCGCAAAACGCTCGATCCCGATTGGCCGCCCTTTGCGATGGCCTGTGAGTATCACGGCGAAATTCCGGTGCCCACGGTATGTATCGACAACATCGGCGCGTCACAAGAGGCCGTTCAGCACCTGCTCGACCTCGGGCACACGCGCATCGCCTTTATCAATGGCCCGGCAGATTCGCCGCTGTGTGACGACCGCTTGCAAGGTTATAGGCGAGCGATGAAGCGAGCCAAAGCGCCGCTGAATTCATCCTGGCTTACATCGGGGGATTTCACCCTTGCATCCGGTTACGCCTGCACTCAAGACTTGTTGGCTTTGTCGCAGCGCCCAACGGCTCTTTTTTGCGCCAATGACGAAATGGCCATAGGCGCCATGCAGGCGTGTCGGGATGCGGGGCTGAGCTTGCCCGGCGATATGTCGATCATCGGTTTTGATGACATCGCCTTTGCCGCTTATACCCATCCACGGCTTAGTACTGTACATCAGCCGCGCAATCGTATTGGCGAGCAGGTGATGCAATTAATGCTAAAGATGCTGAAAGAGGGGGGAGCGGGCGAGACACGTCTGGTACTGCCACACGCACTGGTTTTGCGGGAATCAACAGCACCGCCGGGTTAGTGATACCAGGCCGCAATGGTTAATCGCCGCTTGTTCCTGTGAGCGTGCGGCGGGATGCGCCCAGCAAGCCCGGGTTCGGATGGACAATCAGGTTGGTGGCTATGCGTTGCAGATAGTGCTGCATGGGTGCTTTCGCCTCAAAGCGCTCACGAAACCTTCCGTTCAGCAATTGATCACGCATTTTTGGCAGTATGCCGCCGGCCAGTATCACACCACCACGCGAGCCACAGGCCAGCGCCTGATCGCCCGCGGCACTGCCCAGTAAGCTCAGAAACATGTCTAAGGCCTGTGCGGCGAGACCGTCACCGCGTGCAGCGAGCTGACTAACGCTGTCACCACTGTCGGCTGCGCACTCGCTGTCTTCCAGCGCGCAAAGGCCGGTGTACAAACGTAGTAGACCCGGGCCGGATAAAAAGGACTCACGGGATAACGCGATACCTCTCCCTTGCCAGTAGGCGAATACAGCCTGCTCTTTGTGGGTGGCTGCTTGCAGGGAGGTGTGGCCGCCCTCGGTGGCAATTGCATGGAAGTGTTTGCCGCTCGGAATGAGCTGCGCGACGCCCAGGCCCGTGCCCGGGCCGAGTATGCTGACCGGGAGTGTCAGATCGAGTTGTGCGCTGTTTGACTGCGCATTGGCAACAGGCAAAAAGTCGGCTGCTTCAAGCGCCGGAATTGATAAGGCAATCGCCTCGAAGTCATTGATAAAAGCCGAAAGCCGAAAGCCGAACCGGCTGTTAAGCTGGGCGCTGCTGCTGTGCCAACTGAGGTTTGTCATCACCATGGACTGATGCGTGGTGGGGCCGGCGACTGCCAGGCAAGCTGTTTCAGGCTGGCAATTGCCAGCGTTCAGGTAGGTTTCAACGGCCTGCTCTAATGTAGCGTAGTTGGCAGCCTTAAAGGTTTCTACTCGCGACAGCTTGCCCTCGTCGTCTGCCAGGGCAAAACGACAGTGAGTGCCGCCGATATCAGCGACCAGCCGCATTATCTACTTCCCAGCCAAAACTGATTGCTCCGGTTTCCGGTGTACTCGCGCCGGCACGTTCGCTCATAAATAGTTCCCGGCCAAAGGCTTCGGCGGATGACGTTGCCGTATTGGGCTCACAACTACGCTTAGCCCACTCCCCGTCGTCTACCCGGTGGTTCAGTGAGCCGTCTTTTGCATCGAGGCAGATAATATCGCCATCGCGCAGCTTTGCAATATCACCCTGCGCCTGCGCCTCCGGATACAGATGAATGGCTGCGGGTACTTTTCCCGAAGCGCCGGACATGCGCCCGTCGGTCACCAGTGCCACCTTGAAGCCCTTGTCTTGCAATATGCCGAGGTAGGGCGTGAGCTTGTGCAGCTCTGGCATGCCGTTGGCCGAGGGACCCTGATATCGAACTACGGCAACAAAGTCGCGTTCCAGCTCGCCTTTGTCGAAAGCTGTTTTAAGGCTGCTTTGGTCGTCAAATATTTTCGCGGGCGCCTCAATTGTCCAGTGCGCTTCGTCTACAGCCGAGGTTTTAATCACCGAGCGTCCGAGATTGCCCGTGAGCAGCCGCAGCCCACCTTCGGCCTGAAAAGGATGTTCTGCGGTTTGCAGTACGCTGGTGTCAGCACTGTCGACGGGTGCGTTCTGCCAGCTGAGTTGTTCGTCTTTAAGTAAGGGCTCGCGTGTATAGTGTGTGAGGCCATTTCCCCACACGGTAGCAACATCATTGTGCAACAAGCCGGCGCCGATCAGTTCCCGAATGACAAATCCGGTACCGCCGGCGGCGCGAAAATGATTCACATCAGCCTGCCCGTTAGGGTAAATACGAGTCAGCGACGGGGTGACGGCCGAGAGCTCGGCAAAGTCTTGCCAATCGATGATAAATCCCGCCGCGCGGGCAATAGCGATCCAGTGAATGCTGTGATTGGTGGAGCCACCTGTGGCCAGCAGGGTAACGATGGCATTGACCAACGATTTTTCATTAACCACTTTGGAGATGGGGGTGTAATCCCTGCCAAGGGCTGTTATGCGGCAGGCTCTTTCGGTTGCTGCAATTGTGAGGGCGGTTCGCAGGGGAGTGTTGGGCGGGACAAAGGCGGAGCCCGGGACGTGCAGCCCCATGGCTTCCATCAACATCTGGTTGCTGTTCGCGGTTCCGTAAAATGTGCAGGTCCCTTCACCGTGGTAGGCCTGCGATTCTGCTTCCAGTAAGGCCTCGCGCCCAATTTTTCCTTGTGCGTACAGTTCGCGGATGCGCGCTTTTTCCTTATTGGGCAGGCCGGATGCCATTGGCCCTGCGGGCACAAGGATAAAGGGCAAGTGGCCGAAGGAAAGGGCGCCGATCAACAAGCCCGGTACAATTTTGTCGCATACGCCGAGGCAAATTGCCGCGTCAAACATATTGTGCGACAGCGCAATGGCCGTAGCTCTGGCAATGGTGTCACGGCTGAACAAGCTGAGCTCCATGCCTTCGGTGCCCTGGGTAACACCGTCGCACATGGCCGGCACGCCACCTGCAAATTGCGCCGTGCAGCCCATTGCGCGTGCCGCGTCCCGAATAGTGTCGGGGAAATGTTCCAGCGGTTTGTGGGCTGAAAGCATATCGTTATAGGCGCTGACGATGGCCAGGTTGGCTGATTCTTCCAGACGAATACGCTGCTTGTCATCCGGTCCGCAGGCGGCAAATCCGTGGGCCAGATTGCTGCAGGAAAGGGAGCCGCGTTGCGGCCCCTGCGATCGCATGGTTTCGCAGCGCGCAAGATAGGCTTTACGCAAAGTGTCGCTACGTTTGAGTATGCGCTCGGTAACGCGGGTGACGGTGGCGTGCATATCAGGGAGCCCAATAGATAGTCGGGGGAGACGGGTGGCTGAGCACAATCGAAATCGGCAGGCTTTTGTCACCCTTGAGCGCGCGTTCGAGAACGCCGCGCTTTTCTTCTCCGGTGATGTGAATGTAGCGGGATCTCGCCGCAAGTATGGCGCTGGCGGTCAGGCTCATTCGCGGATGGCTGGCGGCTTTTGGATTGAGGGCGATGACGCGGTGTCTATGCCTCTGATTGATGGCTTGGGCATACTCCGGTGCATCGCTAAACCAGGAAGCGGTGTGGCCGTCAGTGCCCATGCCGAGATGAACACAGTCGAGGGGCCAGGCCAGTAAGTCTAGCGTCTTGTCGAGATCGTCGATGGCCTGTTCCGGTTTGCTGTGTTCGGTTTTCAGGCCGGTCAGGTTGATGGCCCGCGCCGAGCCACGTTGCAGTGATTGCCTGAGTTGCGCTTCGTTGCTGTCCGGGTGATTGAGGTTTACCCAGCGCTCATCGACCAGTGTAGCGTAGGTGCTGGACCAATCGAGTGTGTATTCGGATAGCTTTTCCAGCATGGGCGCGGGTGTGCTGCCTCCTGAAAAGGCAACAGATGCCTTGCCACGATGTTCGATGGCCCGTTTCAGGTCCTTGGCAATGACATTGGCCAGTGCCTGATTCAAGGCGTCGCGGTCGGGGAAGGTTCTAATCTGCGCTTCAATCATACCAACTGCGCCCATCGCGTTCGGTCAGTGCCTGTGCTGCAGCCGGCCCCATGGTTCCTGCGGGGTAGGGTTTTACGTTTACCCCCACGTCCTGCCACGCTTGAATGATACCGTCTATCCACTGCCACGCCGCCTCCACTTCGTCGCCCCGCATGAATAGCGTTTGGTCACCGGCGAAAACATCAAGCAACAGTCGCTCGTAGGCATCGTAGTGTTGCTTCTTGTCGGTGTCAGCGGTCAGGGTGAGCTCAACGGGTTCAAGTTTGATGCCCCGGCTAAGCCCCGGTTTCTTGATAACGGTGTGCAGAGTAATGCTTTCTTCAGGCTGGATGTTGATAACCAGTTTGTTAGGCGTATGGTTCTGGTCGTCAGCAAAGAGCGAAAAGGGGTGCTTTTTGAATTCTACAACAATTTCAGAGTAGCGCTCGGCCAGACGTTTGCCCGTGCGCAAATAGATGGGCACGTTAATCCAGCGCCAGTTGTGTACGCCCGCGCGGAGCGCAACAAAAGTTTCGGTGTTGGTCGCCTGGGCGAAGCCGCCCTCTTCGAGAAAACCTCGCACCGGTTGGCCATCAATGGCGCCGTCGTCATATTGGCCACGCACTGAGTTCTTTTTTACCGTGTCGGCGGTAATGGGGGTCAATGCGCGCAGAACCTTCAGTTTTTCGTCGCGTATGGTATCGGCTTCGAGGCTGGCAGGCGGTTCCATGGCCACCAGGCAAAGCACCTGCAATATGTGGTTCTGGACCATATCTCGCAGCGCGCCGGTTTGCGCGTAGAAATCGCCGCGACCCTCAACGCCGATGGATTCAGCCACGGTAATTTGTATGTTGTCGACGTGATGACTGTTCCACACCGGGTCGAACATTGAGTTGCCAAAACGCAGTGCGAGCAGGTTTTGCACAGTCTCTTTGCCGAGGTAGTGGTCGATGCGGAAGACATTGCTCTCGTTAAATACGGCCAGCACGCGCTGGTTGATTTCCCGGCAGCTGGCCAGGTCATTACCGATGGGTTTTTCCAGCACGACACGAGAGGGCAGTGCCAGAACGCCTGAGCTTTTAAGGTGTTCACAGATTGTGCCGTAGAGGGCAGGGGCGGTTGCCAGATAGAAAACCGTTTGCTCTGCCGGCGCGGGGTTGTGAAGCAAGTGCGACAGGGCGTCAAAATCGGACAACTGGGTAGCATCCAGAGTGAGGTACTCGAGCTTGCCGAGAAAGCTGTCGCTTTCCGCGGCATCGTTGATCTGGTCGGCTATCTGGGCCCGATAGGCGGGGGTGTCGTGGCCGGAGCGACCCAGGCAGATAATCCGGCGAACCCTGTCGAGCTGATTGGCCCGGTGCAGATGCCAGAGAGAAGGCAGCAGTTTGCGCTGGGCCAGGTCTCCCGTGCCGCCGAATATGACCAAATCGATCATGTGCGTCATACAGTCCTTGTTTGCTGATATGGGTTTATCGCCAGTGTAAAACCGGGGTAGCAAAATGTAAACGTTTACAGGGATAACTTTGTTAACCCTGCCACCGCTGCTTTCAAGATTAGTCGCTGGGGCTGGAAATGCCAATTAGGGTGGGGGCGGAGTGTGCGAGTGCCGTGGGCAGTGACGTGAAATGCGTATAAATCTGCACGGTTCCGACGTAGTCCGGCACCTTTGGATTCACTAACCTCTGTCCGCAAATGACCTATAACAACAAAACTGTCCTTGTTTCTGGAGAGGCGTGATATGAAAGCGATACGGAATGTACTGATGCTGGGAATATTTTCCCCCGCATTGCTGGCCCAGCAAAATAACCTGGTGCTGGAAGAGGTGGTGGTGACCGCCCAGAAGAAAGAGGAATCGCTACAGGATACCCCGATCGCGCTGGATGCCTTTGGTGAGGACGCGCTCGAACGCGAGGGCATTGGCAACGTTGGTGACCTGGCTAACAACATTCCTTCGCTCAATATTCAGCCCTTTCCGATCAATACCACAACACTGCGTATTTATATTCGCGGTATTGGTTTGATCGATGCCCAGATCACCCAGGACCCACCGGTTGGCGTGTATATCGACGGCGCCTATATTGCCCGCTCATCGTCACTGGCTACCGAGATTGCCGACCTGACGCGCATCGAGGTTCTGCGCGGCCCCCAGGGCACCCTGTATGGTCGCAATTCAACCGGCGGGGCGGTTAACCTGATTACCCGCAGGCCGAATCCGGATGCCTTGCAAGTCAAGCAGAGCCTGACCTTTGGTGACCGCAGTTTATTCGTCAACAAGACCATGGTGAATGTACCGCTGTGGCAAGGCTCGGCTATAAAATTGTCTTACCTGTCAAAAGAGGTCGATGGCTATATCGAAAATACCGGTTTTGGCGGCGATTTCGGTGACTCGGAAACCGAAGGCTATCGGCTGGATTTCGGCTGGGATATCAGCGACTCCCTGCGCGTGGACTACGCCTACGACAAGGCCGATGTCACCAATACCAATATGACCTATTCTCATATTCGTCCCTCGGACCCAATTCCTAATCCTGGCGCGAACAGCGGTATTGCTATTACCAACCTGATTAATTCCGGCGCCCGGCAGTTTTTTGATTTCAATACCAGCGGTGATCGCCCTGACAAGATATTCTCGGCCATACCCTTGATTGAAGCTGAGAATCTGATTGAAGGTCATCAACTGACTTTTGACTGGAGTGTGAGCGATCAGCTGGAAATCAAATACATTGTCGCCCAGCGCGAACTGTATGACGCGACTCCAACCGTACTGGCAACCGGTGCGCGCAGCGACGGGTATCGCCTAGATAACGACCCCTTGCTGAGCTTTCCTGTTGCCGCCACGCCCGGTGGCACTGCGCCCTGTACTCCGGTGTGTGTCGGTCGCAGCCAGTTCTACGACGGTTTTACCCCGGATATAGATCAGGAGCAGTTTTCTCACGAGCTGCAGGTTTCAGGTACCGCTTTTGATACGCGCCTGAGCTACATCGCCGGCCTCTACTATTTTGAGGAAGACGCAAGGCAAGGGCCGGGTGAAGTGGGACATTTGCTCTCGGCGCCTTTGGGCAGTGATCAGAGTGGCGACAATACCGGTAACCGCATTGAAGTGTTAACGCAGGCCCGTTTCGATATCGAAAATTCGGCGAAGGCGGCCTTCGCCCAGATAGGCTGGCGCCCGCCGGTACTGGAAGACCGTTTGAATCTTACTCTGGGATTACGACAGTCGGAAGATTCGCGCTACGCGCGGGCGTTCCGTCGCCAGATTTCCTTTCTGGTTGTACCCGGCGATGGCGACAATACAGACCGCAATGCAAACGATGTTGCCACACAATTACCGGAATCGTTCTACGATGTCGTGGGTGACCGTGATTTCAGCGATTTCTCGTATAGTGTTATCGCGGAGTATGAATTTTCTGACAATATCAATGTATATGCCAAGCGAAACGAAGCCTATAAAAGTGGCGGCTTTAATACTCGTGAGCAGATCAACGCGGCTGGTGCACAGCGCTTTGTTGAGGGTTTTGATCCGGAGAAGGTTATTGCCTACGAGCTGGGTATAAAGTCGCGCCTGTTTGGCAACCGTGTGCAGATGAATGCGGATGTATTCCAGCAGGAGTTTGAGGACCAGCAGTTGAATTTCTCTGTGCCGAATGCAGTCAGTGATACAACGGTCGCCAATGCGGGCGAATCTACCCTGAAAGGATTTGAACTCGACACAACCTGGCTGGTGTCGGAGGGGCTGATTCTGGTGCTTAATTACGCCTATCTCGACGCGAGTATTGAGCCAAGTATCAACCCCCTCTCCGGCCAGATCGACGAGGGCTTTGTGTTTGATTCAGCGCCGCGTAATGCTTACACCGCTGCTCTTGACTGGACCGTCTGGGCGGGTGACTACGGCCAGCGCCTCGCCTTCAATGCAACCTACTCCTATACCGGCGAGCGCAACGGCGGTGCGCAGAAGGAGACTTCTACCTTCGCTCAGGACAGGCAGGACGATTTCGCAGTACTGAACGCCCGGTTGGGGCTATACGAACTGGCGGTGTTCGACGGATTGCTGGATGCTGCGCTCTGGAGCAAAAATATACTGGACGAGGAGTACAGTATTAATAACGTTCACAACCTACCGCAGGCCGGTCGTTCGGTGATGTTTGGCGAACCGCGCAGTTACGGTATTGATCTGATTTATCGCTGGGGGTATTGACCGGCCGACGCCGGTCACACTTCGGCCATCACCTTGAGGGTGTACTGACTGGCAAAACTTTCCTCCAGCATGCTGCTATCGGTGGCGAGTGACATGCGGGCAAGTATCAGTGAAATTCTCAAGCCAGCGTATACCCGGTAGTAGTGTAAGCGGTCGTGATTGAGGCCTGTCAGTTCTGACCAGAGCCGGGCGGTGTCTTCGCCGCCGGGGAAGCCCTCAAGGCGCGGTACGCCGATACCGTGGCAGAATAATTCATCCATAAAAATCCACCAGGCGATATCCTGTAACGGGTCGCCCATGCACAGCATTTCCCAATCCAGCAAGATCGCGACGTCGTTTTTGGTTGGCTCGAAAATAACGTTGGCCATGCGCGAATCGCCCCAGCACAGACGCAGGCATTGTTCTTCGGGCTGGTTTGCGCGCAGCCATGCCAGCGTTTCCTCGCAGTCCTTGTTGCGGGCGCCTTCAAGCCCCCACTCCATGTAGTGCTCCCAATAGCCCAGTTGCTCGTCAAAGGATTTCGGGAAAGTATACGCCTGAATAAATTCGGCGAGAGGTGCGCTTGCAGGGTCTTGCCGGTGCAGTGTTGCCATCATCGTCACAGCGCTGTTCCAAAGCGCCTTGCGCTCGCTGGCGCCGGCTTCGAGTAACCAGCCATCCATATGATAAGGGGGCATATCCGGCGGAATGCGCCCATCAGTGCGGTGCATAATGTAAAAGGGAGTGCCGAGAATGTCGCCGCCGGATTCCTGTGCAATAAGTTGCGGGACGTTTAAGCCGTCGATCCGGTTCAGGGTTTCCATCGCCGCATATTGCATGGGCAAGTCATAGTCGGGGAAGGCCAGTTTGTCACCTTGGGCCTGCAGGCGCGCGACCATGGGCAGAGTTTCTGCCGGATTCGCCAGCACGCAATCAAATAGCAGGGTGATATTCGACATGCCGGTGTTATCCGGAATCTTGATCGCCGGGATGACCGGTTGGCGACCGGCGTAGACGGTATTGGCAAACCATTCCTGCAGACTAGCGCGTACCGCTTCGGGATTATCCAGGCCTGGCGTGGGGCGTAATTCATCGGTCATTGTCGTATCTCAACAGGGTCGGTTGCTGCGCTGGGCAAAGCGTTTGTTGTCGCGAATGGTGCGGTAGGCATCCAGCACCGGGGCAAATTCGTCGGGTTTGCTGGCGTGAATAACGATGCCGTCTGCGCCGGCCTTGAACTGGTCGTTAAAGCGCTGGGCGCAAGCATCGGCAGAGCCGACAGCGGCCGGTAGCCAGTGTTCGGGCAGCAGCGTACGAATATGCTGTAATTGTTCTATTGTCGCTACGCTGTCTATGCCGCCGGGCATCGCGTTGACGATCGAGTCGGCACGAAAATCTTCCAGGTCCTTGCGATCCCAGCCGTTGATATCCACCAACAGCTCGCCGTAGTGCGGAGCCTGCAAATAGGTCGCCATGCGCGCGACGATGTATTTCAAATAGGTTTTTTCATCAACGTCGCAGGCGGTCGCCAGCACGCTCCAGACCTTGACAGAATCGGGGTCGCGCCCGGCGTCTTCAGCGCCCTGACGAACATGGTTGACTGCGCGGCTGAGCGCATCATCGGATAAAAAGGTATGAAGGATAACACCGTCAAACAGACTGCCCGCGAATTGCAGGCTTTTGGGGCCAAAGCCGACAAACATCAGCGGAATGTCTTCGTTCATCCAGTTGCTCATATGCAGGTAGGGAAAGTTGCCGAGTTTACCGCTGTGGCTCACGCGCTCACCCTGCCAGAGTTTGCGCATCAGGTCGACGAACTCTGCCAGGTGGGCGTTGGTCATTTTCTCCATGCCCATCAGATCGTAGCGAATGCCGACCCCGCGAGCGACGCCTAGTGCGAAGCGGCCGTGGGTAAGCCGGTGCAGGGTGGTGGCCATGGATGCCGTGAGCATGGGGTGGCGCGAATTGATATTGGTGGCGCCGCTGCCGATAAAGAGCTTTTCGGTAACGGCGCCCGCAGCGCCGGCGAGCGCCGAGACTTCTTTCACATCAAAGCGTTCGGAAATCCAGGCCGAGCCAAGGCCGAGCGCTTCGGCCTGCCGCACTTCGTCGAGCATATCGGCGGGGCTGTCGGTGTGGCCGGGAAGGGTGTAGAAGCCGAGTTCCGGAAATTCCGATCTATATTCTGTAGTCATAATGCAGTCCTGATCAGATGGCTATATGAGTGCTGCGGGAGCGCTGCCAGAGCCGTGATCGAAAGAGCGTGGTGATTGCCAGCCAACGAAATGGCAGAATCCTGTCGCTTTAGGGTTCAGGCTTGGCAGTCCAGTATCACTTTGCCGGCGATTTCGCCTTTGTCCAGCTGGCGATGCACGGCCGCCGCATCGCCTAACGGTCGAATAGAGGCGATAGCCGGTTTGAGTTTGCCGTCTTTCAGCCACTGCATCAGCGTTGCAACATCTTCCTTGAATTCAACGGGCTTTTTCTTGCGCCGCCCGAGAATGTTGTAAAAGCTGCTGGCCTTGCCGTCGGGCAGGAGCTTCCATAGCAGCATAATTTTCAGAAAGCCCATCAACAGCGTTGGCAGCTTCTCTTCGCCGGTTGTTAACTGCAGGGCGCCAAATCCGACCAGTTTTCCACCTTTGGCAAGGCATTGGTATGAACGCGACCAGTAACCGCCGCCAATGGTATCGAATACCGCCTGAACACCTTTTCCACTTGTTTGCTGGCGGATGCGCTCTACAAAGTCTTCGGTATGGTAGTCGATGGGAATTGCACCATAGTGCTCTAGCAGGCCGTGTTTGCCCTTTGAGGCGGTGCCGTAAACTGTAAGCCCCATTTCCCGCCCGAGCTCCAGCAGGGCCGTGCCGACGGCGCCACCGGCAGCGTGCACCAGAATGCTGTCTCCCTGCTGAAGTTGGCATTCACGCGTGAGCATTTGGTAGGCCGTGGTATAGGACAAGACCATGCAAACCGCTTCGGCCGGGTTCAGCCCATCCGGGCATGGGATTACCTGCTCTGCGTCGACACACAGGTACTGCGTATAGCCGCCGATAACAGACATGTCGGCAACGTAATCGCCGGGCTTGAAGCTGGTTACGCCTTCGCCAACGGCATCAACTACGCCAAACCAGTCGTAGCCCAGCGTGAAGGGCGGCTTGTCTTTAACGTCAACATACTGCCCCTGGCGGATAATGGTATCGGTAAAGCCGGTTCCCGCAGTCAGAACCTTGACGCGCAATTGCCCTGCTGTCGGCAGCGGCAACGCACTCTCGCAGACGACTTTCATATTGTCCGGCCCACCGAAGGCTGTAATGTCTACGTGCTGCCAGGTTGTCCCGCTCAATATACTCTCCACCAAATCGGTTGTGTGATGTCGGTCAATCTATGGAAGCTGTTGCTTGCAGTCAAAGGGATAAAAATTACAAAGGTGTCATATGCTTCAAATCCGACGAGCGGAACGCAATAACCTATCGGAGGCTGGCGCGCTGAATTCTGGTCAGTGCGCGGCCGGTATCGGGTGACACGGCCTGAACTTGGTCTTGGCGTCAGTTACCACGGGTAGCGTCGCCGGACTTTTTCCAGAACGGAAAGCGTACCTGAATGGCGCCACCCAGCTCGTTTGGGCCGGCATAAATCAATGCGCCATTCACTGCAGCGCCACTTTCCCAGTGGTAACCGGCGCCCAGAGTTAGCGCGTCGTTGTCTCTGCCCTCAATGATAAACCCCAGCCCGCCACTCAGGTGCCAGCGGCGATTGAGGCGGTATTGGCCATTGAGGCGAACGCGCTGCTCGTCGTCAAGCAATCCAAAGCGACGCTGGCTTGGCACAACATCCCAATCCAATGTGCCAATAACGCGTTCGCCTCGGTAGCCCAGCTCCAGAAAAACACCGGGGTTCTGCCGGTATTTGCTGCCGCCAGGGCCGGTGTAGGTTTTGCTGTTAAGCGATTTTAGCGTGAGGCTGGAGTGCCAGCGGCGCCAGGCCTTGTAAATGCCGATGTCAGCATTAACATTGTGCTCGGTGTTGAGTCCGCGCTTGAATTCGTCCAGTGTTATTTCTTCGTAATCATCAATTTCAATGGAGCGCTCCAGCAGGCGCACACCTTGGTATTTCAGGGTGATGCCTGCACGAAAGCCGCCAAGCGGGGAAAAATTGGAGGAGAAGTTTACGCCAATATCGCTGACGGCTATGCCGTGAATAATAATGCGTGATTTCAGATCCGGCGGGGAAATAATGCCGAGTACAGGCGCCGTTCGCAACGTGGTGGCGTCTTCTTCCTTATAATCAAATGCGGTGGCCAGACGGCTGACAACACTACTGACGACCGTTGTTTCGACGCCCTCGAAGGGAAGTGATGCTGCGCTGACATTCCCTCCGGCAAGTGTGAAAAGCTTGCCATCCATTCGCTCGAAAATGGCTATCTGGCGATCGAAGTCTGAGGGGAATAAGAGGCGTTGTTGAGACAGGGCTTCAAGCCGCTCGCCTTCCTCCTCTGCATCCTCAAAGTCGTCGAGTAGCTGGTCTTTATCATTAAAATAAGTGCCGGTTGCCGAGTTGAGATTGTATTGATAGCGTGTGGACTCAGCGTGCATTGTTGCGGGGTTGGCGAGAAATCTCGAGGCATCGGTTTGCGACGCAAGATTACCCAGCTCGGTGTCTATTACGTTCGACGCCTGAATGCCGGCAGGGGCAAAAAATAGTGCCAGCATCGCGTGTGCCGTGAGTATATTTGGCAATCTTATTCGCATTGAATAGCCTCAAAAACTGTGTAGGTTCGCATTCAACGCGTCGCGCCGGTATACGGTGTCCAGGATTTTCCGTCCAGTGAAATAAAATACTTGCCGGCTCGTTTTAGTACAGTGCTGCCTTCGTTTTGGGAAACCGGATCGGTTGTTGGCAGGTTGTTGGCTAGCGATGCCGGGGTGTAACTTTCGGCATCAAAGGGTTGTTGCTGAATGACGTTGGCAATAAGCGCAGAAAGCGCCAGATAACTGGTTTCAACACTGACTCTTGCCGCCGGGCCCTGGCGTTGGGCGCCAATCAATTTTGCCGCAACAGGTATGTGGGTGATTGATGGAGCCGGGATTTCGCGCATACCGGGCAATTGCATCCTGTCGCCGCGCAAGCCGGCACCGTGCTCGGGAACAAGTAACAGCAGCGTATTTCTCTCGGAATTCTCAAGCGTTTGAATAAACTGGGTTAGCTGGTTTAACAGGGTGGTTGCCCGTTCCTGATAACTGGCCAGTCCAGTGGCATTGCTGCCGACTATGCGATTGCCGTCGTGCAGTGAGACGGTGTTAAAAAGTACCGCCTGTTGTCCGGGAGTGCCGTCGCGAGACTGCTGCCAGCGTCGCAGTACGGCAATGTCGTCGTAGATTGGAGAGCCGTCAAAGGATTTCTGCGCTACGCGCAAACCGTTCTGGGGTGCCAGTTCTGCGTCAAGACCGCCATAGCGCTGCAGTTGGGCAAGGAAACTGTCGAAATCACCATCGTGGTTCATTAGCAGGTTTGGCTTGAACCCGATCGATGAAAGCTGGGTGAATAGCTGGCAGTTCCGCGGTAAAGAGTGATCGAACAAAGCGGCATGGGGCCGTTGGCCACAACTTCCATTCAGCATGCGGATTAAGGCCGGGCCACTATACGATGTTGCGGAGTTAAAGTTGTCGAAGACAATATCAAAACCCTTGAACAAGGGGTGGTCCGTTAGTTTGCTTAACTGAAGGTCATCCCAGGCCAATGAGCAGACGCTGAGCACGACGACGTCGAACGGCTGACCATCGGGCGCTGGTCGGGGTAAGTTAAAGCTTCGAGTCTGTTCGCCGGCAAAGAACTCGTCAAGGTGGCGATTCAGGCTTGTGTTGGAGGAAACTTCCGTCTGAACTGCGCGAGCAGAAGCAGCCGTGTCCAGTTGTTTTTGGCTCTCGTTGCGCCACGACTCCGGAAACTGCGAAGCGATCAACGGCAGAAGATTGGTGCTGAGAATGCTGGCATAGAGCATGCCCGCAAAAACCAGCAAGCTGACTTCGATAAACTTTGACAGATAGTGATAAGCCGCCAGTACAAGCCCGCAGGTAAGCACTATGGGAACATTGATTGCGCCAAGCCATTGTTTGAGTATGGCCAGTGAGGGTGAGGCCAGAAATGTATTGGCAGATTCGATCAGGGTGGTCCAGGGTGGGAAAATCCCGTCTATCTGCAGTAGCCATAGTGCTACCAGTAGCGCAAGGCAGTGGCGAAGCCCATTGCTGACTTTGCCGGCAACTCGAAGCAGCAACAACGTTGCCAAACCGAGATTGCCGAGGATGTCAAAAGCAACAAGCCCCTGGAAAAACAGGGCCAGTTTGGCGGCGAAATAGGCGTTCCACCAGCCGAGCTCATTGAGATGCTTAAATTCCATAGTGTCTGTCGGTGTCCCTGTCGGCAGTAGTGTTTACTGCGCGGGGTATTGGCTCCAGTCTTCGTTGTCCAGCGAGATAAAGTACTGGTTGTCCAGGGCGATCACGGTGCTGCCCTCATTTTGGGAAACGCTGGGGGTTTCAGGCATTCCGCGAGCCAGGTCCGCAGCAGAGAAGTTACGCCCGCTGAAAACGCCCTGCTCGATAATATTGTCAATGAGTTGCGCCAACGACATATGGCTCGTGGCTTGCGGGACGCGTGCCACGGCGCCGCGCCGCTGCAGCCCAGGGCCGATAAGTTTTACGG
>DIBR01000011.1:24988-38303 GCA_002415025.1 Spongiibacteraceae bacterium UBA5047 | reverse complement strand
AAGTTTTACGGCAACGGGGATGTGGGTAATGGAGGGTGAGGGTATTTCCCGCATTCCCGAAATCTGCATTTTGTCGCCGCGTAGGCCGCCGCCATGTTCCGGAATAAGCACAACGACAATATTTCTATCGGATTTTTGCAGTTGTTTGATGAATTGATTCAGTTCATCAAAGAGGGTGTTGATGCGCAGCCTGTAGCTTTCTACGCCGAATACGGGCTTGTGGTGAAGAATACGGTTGCCATCATGCAATGTAGCCGAGTTATACAACGCTACAACAGGTTTGCCCTGTTCCTGCAATCGTGCACTCCACCAGCGGCTCAGTAGCTCAAGGTCGCTGTATACCGGCGACCCGGCAAATGCCTTTTGGGTGACCTCGAGGCCGTCCTGGGGAAAGAGAGGTGCATCGATTCCGCTGAATTGTCGGGTTCGTTCCAGCAGGCTGTTGAACACGCCATCGTGGTTCATCAGGAGCGCTTCCTGATACCCGAGGCGTGCCAGGTTTTCGAATAACCGGCATTCGGGGGCGGTAGATTCATAGAGCGCTTTGTGTGAGGGCTGGCCGCAGCTTGCTCTGCTCAGGCGGAGCAGGGCCGGGCCGCTGTAGGAGGTAGCGGCGTTAAACTGGTCGAATATAATATCAAACTGTTGCATCAACGGGTGGCCTGTCACCCCCGTTATTTCCATGTCATCCCATGCAAGTGAGCATACGCTGAGAAACAATATATCAAAGCGGTTGTTGGTGTCAGGGCTTCGTTGCAGGGGAACCTGGCGGCTGCGTTCGTTCGCAAAAAATTCATTTAAATAGTTGTTCAGGTTTCTGTCGTTGCCGGTGTCTGTGGCGGTGGCCAAGGCGGCGTTCTGACTCGTTCCCTGGGCGATTGCAGCAACCGGAAAACTGTTTTCGACAGTTTGAAAGCCCGTGGCAAACAGGGCCAGTACGACAATCACACTGACGCGGAAAAGTTTGGCTGCAAAATAGTAGGCTACTGTTACCAGCCCGAGAGCGAGCAGTGCATTTCCGGGTACAAAGCGCAGCAATAATTCCAGGAGGTAGGCCGGTTCGAAGGCCAGCAGCTGGTCGAGCTGGGCGAAAAGGCGATCAAGTGGCGGCAGAAATGAGTCGTAGTGAAACAGCCAGATACCGAGCGGCACTGCAATTATTTGCCGTGCAACTATCAGGAACCGGTTGCGCAGTGGAATGAGTAACAAGCCGGCAAAGCTGATATTTTCCAGCGCGTGAAAGTCGATGCGCCCGAGAAAGTACAGCATCACCTTCAGGATAAAATACAGGTTCCACCAGCCCAGCCCCGGGTGGGCGGCTGGCGGTTTGTGTGCTTGTGCGTCAGCTGTAGTCATAGAACCTGGATTTATTCCGAATCAGCATTCTTTTTGTAGGGAACAAGACGGCGAGGAGTATTATATATCCAGCCGACGATGGCGCTCAGGTTGGTGATAATCGACTTTCCGAAATAACCCAGCACGAGCCCGGCGATAAGGCTGAGTGTGGTGGTTAGTATAAAGTTTTCAATATTCATCTTGATCCCCTGAAGCCAGGGCGAGCGGCTTTCGGGTAGCGAGGACAATCTCACCACCGGATTCGGACGCCTGCTGGCTCTGCGCATTGCCCGAGCGCGCCGGTGAGTGCCGGAGCAGATCCTGCCCGGTAGCGGTATCTATCTCGCTGTGAAGTTCGGCGATTTGACTGAGAGTATTATCTATGGTGCCAGTTTCGTGGATAACCTCATGTACGTCAAAAATTTCCTCGGGGGGGAGACTGAAGCATTTTTCCAGCGCAGCCTTTGCATCTACCGGGCGACAGGCGCGAAAAAGTATGTAGAGTTTATTGGCGGCAAGTGTAATCAAATCGCCATCGCGGCGAATATCGCACAAGGTAAGGCAGTGCTGTGCCGGTATTCGAAATGATGGCGTAAGAGCGACAAGCACACTGTCAGTGTTTTCTTTGCGAGAAAGGGTGAAAATACGGCGGGCATGGCGGGAAAATTCTCCCGGTTCGTAGTAACCCTGCAGCGCAATGCTATCCCAATTGGTCAGGAGATCGCCAAGACGGGGAGGCAATGCACGATAAAACCATTGGCCTTTTAGCGCGGCTACCTGCGTCATCATCATGGAGTGGTTTAACGCGTGAGGCAGGATCAAACTAGCTCCTGATTTCAATAACAACTGCTCGTCGGTGTAACGCAGGCACTGGCTGACCTCCCGAATCAGTATCTTGAGCCCGGCACCGAATTGTTGCCGCAACTGGTAGCAGTATAGGCCAAGTTCGCGTATTTCGTGGGCTGTGCTGCAGGAGAATATCACGGTAGCGGTGTGCACGTTGTCCAGGCTCTGCATCAGGGCGTGGTTGTCGCTGGCCACCAGCGTAAAGTCCTTTTTAAGAGCGTCCTGATCCTTTCCGGTGAGTGCTGCGGCACAAACATAGATGCTATCGTCATCGGCCCCCGTATGTGGCCGGTCTTCGCGTGCCTCACCCTGTTCGGAATGACTCACCGGCGTGAATGCCAGTTTGTTCCCGTTTTCGAGTTCTATCAGGTATTCGTGGTCTGCCATTACCCCCAGACTGTTGCGCCAGTAGTGCAGGTGGTAACTCCAGCTGGCACTGCCAAGGACGTGCAGCGATGACAGGCCGGCGACAACATTATGGCTGCGCATCAGCAAGGGGCGGAGTTCGCTGTGCTGGCCGGTAACAAGAAAGAGTACCCGCAGTTGACGTGTGGCTGCCCATTGTCGCCATCGCTCGAGATGAGACTGGAGTTTATTGAAGGAGGGCGCGCCGATCGCGGCTTCTTCGACGATGATCAGCACGAGTGATCCGCGTTTCGGGTGAGTGCGTTGGGCGTCTCGCAGCAGAGCAAAGAAATTTCGGGGTTTATCAGGTTTTTTTTCCTGCCAGAACCAAACGGCCTGGCACTGACGCGTCAGTACCTTGTGGAGCTGGGTCTGCAGCTCGGGCGTTTGGGTGGCGAAATAGTTCTGCTGTGGCAGTTGTGCGATAACAACGGTGTCAGGATAGTTGCTGCAGACACAAGATAACGGCGCGCCGGTATCGGATAGCGACGGAACGACGCAGAGATAGATTTCTCCGGGGCTCATGGAGCTTATGGCTTTCGGCGCTGCAGAGCTGTCGGTCATGAGGCAGTTTAGTACGATACCGGTATCAAATCGAGGTCCATTATCGTATAAATATCAGGTAATTGGCAGTTATCGCATAAGTATTTTCCGGTGCGGTGGTGTCTCGACAGCGATGCTATACTGGCGCTCGCTGAACCGTGGAACTACGTTTGAATAACACGCGCAAGAGTGGGGGTATGTTGAAATGACTGAACTCAGTCAGGATGTTCGTGCGGTTTACCGTGCTTTCGGGCGTAGCGATCTTTCCTATCAGGAAGTGGCAGTAGAGCTGAAATACCGGGAGGTGGTCAAAAAATGGCCGCTTCTGAGAACGATTCATGCGCCTTCACTGGAGAATGCCGGACGGGTGGAGCAAAGCTAAGTGCCCATAGTGTATATACAGGGGGTGTGTGGAGGCTCCGGAGGCACGACGGTTGCTGCGAACCTCGCTGCGGCATTGCAAGCGCTGGGGCAGAACTGCCTGGCATTTGATCTGAACCACAGCAACGGCCTGCGATTGCACGCTGGTCTCGACCCTCTGGAGCGAGACGGCTGGGCGCGCCGCCTGATTCGTAATGAAAACTGGTTTGAGGCGGTTTATGAGAGCGCAAGCGGGTGCAGGGTGTCGCCGTTTGGTCTGCTGGATATAGATGAAAGCGTTCAGTTTGATGCGCAAGTGTCGTCCTTGCTGCCTACCCTGCTGGCACAACTCCAACAGCCATTCTCGCCGGCTCTCGACTGGATAGTTGTAGACGCCCCCGCCGTGCAAACGGCTTCGCCTGCCTACCAGGCCGTGATAGCGGCATTTAAAGCGATAGCGCAATTGTCTATTGTTGTCGTTTGCCCCGAACCGAGAAGCTATAGCTTGCTGGTGACGCATCCGCAGTGGGCAAGTGCAGTCTCTGACGCGACGGTACTCCTGAATGCGCAACATCCGGAGCGGGAGCTTAGTAGTGATCTTGCAGTGGTATTGCGGCAGGAATTTCAGGTGGCTCCGCTGACGATAAACAGCGATTCCGCCATTCCCGAAGCAGCAGCCCACTTGACCAATGTACTGGACCATGCCCCGCTAAGTCAGGCCTGCAGTGACTATAAGGCATTGGCTTTGTGGGTGCAGGCCTCTGTACGGGAGTTGACCGCATGAGGTGCCGGCTGTCATGAATGAAGCCCGACGCAGATTGCGCTATCCGGAAATCGGTTTTCTGGCGGTGGTGTTTAAACCCCGGCTAGCGGCGCAATTTCAGCGTCAATACGAAGCCTTTCGCGGTCGGCACGGCTTTTCTATGCCGGGCAGACTGTTTGTGGGTGTCTGGTTGCTCTTCGCGTTTTGCTTTCTTAAGCCCCGGATCGGCGGGCAGGATAGCTGGCGGGCTCCGCTGTGGCTTTGCCCGCAGATTGACTTTAGTCGCCCACAGCTGGCTGACCCGCTAAGAATAGCCCTGCAAATCGTATTTCTGACTCTTGTGCGCCAACAAAGCAGCTTTCGTACCGGGCGGCGTGCGCGGCAGTTTTACCGATTTGCCAATCTTCGTTCGCGGCGGTTTCTGTTTCGATTTGTTGCGCTTGCCAGATGGTGTGTGCGGCAGCTCCAGCATCGCACCGAGCGCCGGCAGGCTCAATTGGAGGCTGCTGAAGACGCGCCGAAGTCGGGGCTGCCGGCTATTGTGCTGTTGCTATTGGCACTCGTGTTGGCCGGCTTGTGCATAACTGTCCCATTCAGCCTGGAGGCTCAAGCGGCGTTTGTTGTGGTGTTGATGGTCACAGCGATGATATTGAGGCAAGTGCCGGGACGATTTCCGGCGATGCTGCTGATGGTGGCGTCGGTGATTGTCTCCTGCCGTTACATCTGGTGGCGTACCAGCTCAACGATTAACTGGGACGACGCGCTGGGCCTGACGCTCGGTTTATTGCTGTTGTTTGCCGAGCTCTACGCCTGGGTGGTTCTGCTGTTGGGCTATTTTCAGAATTCCTGGCCTCTGCAGCGCAGCCCTGTAGCCTTGCCTGACGATCGTCGAGACTGGCCGAGTATCGACATTATGATCCCGTCTTATAATGAAGATCTTGAGGTTGTCAGGGCCACGGTTTACGCCTGCATGGGCCTGGATTGGCCGCGAGATAAATTGCATATCCATATTCTGGATGACGGTAAACGCGACAGCTTTCGGGATTTTGCCAAAGCGGTTTCGGTGAACTATATCCGCAGACCGGTAAACAATCATGCCAAGGCTGGCAACATCAATTATGCGCTGGAGCACACCAGTGCAGAATATGTCGCCATTTTTGATTGCGACCACATCCCCACGCGCGCATTCATGCAGGTTTGTATGGGCTGGTTTCTCAAAGACCCCAAACTGGCGCTTGTGCAAACGCCGCACCATTTCTACTCGCCGGATCCCTTTGAGAGAAATCTGGGTAATTTTCGCAAGGTTCCCAATGAAGGCAATTTATTCTATGGCCTGATTCAGGACGGCAACGACTTGTGGAACAGTACCTTTTTTTGTGGCTCCTGCGCCGTTATGCGCCGCACTGCGCTGGAAGAGGTAGGTGGTATTGCGGTAGAAACCGTAACAGAAGACGCTCATACCTCACTGCGAATGCACCGCCTTGGTTATCATTCAGCCTATTTGCGCGCGCCGATATCTGCCGGGCTTGCGACCGAGACCCTGTCTGCGCATATCGGGCAGCGCATTCGCTGGGCTCGGGGGATGGCGCAAATCCTGCGCGTCGACAATCCGCTTCTGGGTTCGGGCTTGCGCTGGCAGCAGCGGCTTTGCTACTTCAACGCCATGATGCATTTCCTGGCAGGTATTCCCAGGTTGATCTTTTTAACTGCACCACTGGCGTTCCTGCTATTACACACTTATATCATTTACGCGCCCGCCAGTTTGCTGCTGCTTTATGTGCTGCCTCATATGTTTCACGCCTCGGTGGTGAACTCACTGTTCCAGGGGAAATATCGCTATTCATTCTGGGGCGAGGTCTACGAAGCCATTCTTTCATGGTACGTTGCCCGGCCTACCACGGTTGCGTTGTTTGCACCGCACAAGGGAACGTTCAACGTTACCGCCAAGGGCGGCAAGGTAGAAAACTTTTACTACGACTGGGTAATGTCCAAACCCTATGTGTTTCTTGTGCTGCTGAATATAGCGGGTCTGATCTGGGGCACCTACCGGATGTTTGCCGGGCCAACTGCGGAAATTTCTGCGGTAGCCATTAATATGCTGTGGACCGGCTATAATTTGCTGATTCTGGGTGCGGCGGTAGCCGTAGCAGGCGAGGTGAAACAGGTGCGCTCGGCGCCGCGCGTTGAGGTCGATATTCCGATGAGTGTTCGCCTGCCGAGTGGGCATATGTATGCCGTTTCCATGCAGGATTTCTCGCTCGGGGGTATTCGGGCCGAGGTGGCGCACGGTGACCTCTTCCGGGGGTTGGAAGACATCGAGATCGTGCTTGATCGCGCGCATCAGCGATTTGTTTTCCCGGCCAAAATTGTTTATAGCAATGAAAATACGCTGGGCTTGCGCCTGGGTGATCTGTCGACGCAACAGTTGGTGGACTATGTGCAGTGTACCTTTGCTCGTGCTGACACCTGGGTTAAATGGAAGCAGAGTTATGAAGATGATCAGCCAGGCGTCAGTTTTGCGCAGGTATTGCGGTCGGGTATAACCGGTTTGCGGCGTTTGCTGGAAAATGGGCCGGCACCCTTGCCGCAGATTACACGGGGTGTCGTCGTTGTGTTTGACGTGCTGGGATCGTTCAGGCCAAGACCTATCCAGCTAGCTGGATGACGAAGAGGGGTAGATATTTTGTATAAAGGACTGTCAATACGGGTAGTGGTATGCGCGCTGCTGTGCGCCTGCCTGCCGGCGTATGCCCAAGCCCCCGAACCTCGCAAGCTGATTACCGAGGTTGATACGCTCAGTCAGTTGGGATACCAGAACTCGATCGAGCTTCAGGGCAGCGAGAGTACGATGACCCTCGGATTTGGTTCGAGGCTTGATGAAATTGTCGAGAGCGGTTCCTTGCGACTCAGTATGGTGGTTTCACCTGCGCTGGTTGCTGTGCTGTCGCACGTCAAGGTTCATCTGAACAATGAATTGCTGGACGTTTTGCCTATTTCTGAAGGAGATGCCGGAAACGAAAAGGAATTCGATGTGGCGCTGAACCCCCGTTTTTTCAGCGACTACAACCAGATTAGGCTCGAGCTCATTGGCCACCTGGACCGGGATTGCTGGAATCCGGAAGACCCGAGTATCTGGGTGGAGATCAGCCAGGCCTCTGAACTTGAACTGCAAAAGCGAAAGTTGCGGCTCAGTAACGATCTGAGTCTTTTACCGGCCCCGTTTTTTGACAAGCGCGATTTTTCGCCCCTTGAGCTGCCGGTCGTCCTGGGGCGGCAATACCAACTGGGTATTGCTCAGGCTGCGGCAATGGCCAGTGCCTATTTCGGTTCACTGGCGGAGTGGCGGGGCAGCAATTTTCCTGTGCTGATTAATGAGCTGCCTCGACAACATTCACTTGTGCTGCTTACCAATGATAACCGCCCCGACTTCCTCAAGGATTTTCCGGAGGTGACAGGGCCCAGTTTGCAGATGATCACGCATCCACATGACCCCTACGTCAAGTTGTTGCTCGTGCAGGGGCGCAATGCAGAGGATTTACAAACGGCTGTGCGCGGTCTGGCCCTTGGCTCGTCGCTGATGAGTGGCGCTGTAGCGCAGATCAATAAGGCCATCCAGCTTCGTCCCCGCAAGCCCTACGATGCACCGAACTGGATTCGGACAGACCGCCCGGTAAAACTGGGAGAATTGGTGGATGACCTGCAGCAACTGCAAGTCACGGGTCGGGTTCCCCCGGCGATACAGGTACCTGTGGCCTTACCTCCCGATCTGTTTACCTGGCAGAGTCGCGGTATTCCAATGGATTTGCGTTATCGCTATTCGCCACCGACGAAAGATGGCACCGATTCCAAAATGAGCTTCAGTATCAACGATCAATTCGTTGAAGCCTTCGGTTTGACCAAAAAGGGTGTCAACGGCGAGAAGAAAAGAGTCAGGGTACCCTTGCTTGACAGTGGTTTTATCGAGAGTGGCGACCGGGTGCGAATCCCTGCATTCAGGGTAGGCAACAAGAATGGCATTTCCTTCCAGTTTTCATTCTCTTCGGTAAGCGAAGGTGCTTGTCGCACGATCCCGGCGGGCAATTACCAGGCGGTGGTTGAGGCCGATTCGACCCTGGATTTTACGGGCTTTCCGCATTATCTGGAAATGCCTGATCTGCACGCCTTCGCCACTTCGGGTTTTCCGTTCACGCGTATGGCTGACCTGTCGAATACTGTTGTGGTACTTCCGGAGTCGCCCAGCGTCGCAGAAATTGAAACCCTGCTGTATCTAACCGGCTATATGGGCGCCAGCGCAGGGTACCCGGGCTTGGCGTTGACGCTGACCGACCGCTGGGACAAAAAGCAGCTGGCCGATCGAGATATTCTCTTGCTGGCGGTCAATGAATCGCTTGGGGCCAACGTGGCCAGCGGCGAGAAGCTCAGTTTGGTTATTGACGCGGCCGATCGAATTCTTCAGCGCCCCATGAGAGCAGAAGGGAGGGCCTTTCAGGGCTGGCGAAATGCCGGGGACCAGAAGGTTGCCGAGGAAATCAGCGTTACCGCAGACGGTGGTTTTGCCGCGATAGTTGGCAGAGAGTCTCCCTATGGTGGCAATCACAGTCTGGTAGCTATATTCGCTGCACACGATACGGACTTGAAGCTTGTGCAGCGAGCGATCAGTGATGGCGGCAAGCATCCCCATATGTTCGGTTCGGTTATTACTTTTCGTGGAGACAAGGTTGCCAGTTTTAATGTCGGCAGTACCTATCATGTTGGCGAATTGCCGCTGCGGAAGCTAATCTGGTACCACTTTTCCGATCACCCCTTTGTGCTCGCGTTTGGTTCATTCTTGCTGATTATTTTGCTGACCGTTTTTTTGTGGCGACTGCTCTCGCTCATTGCGGCGCGTCGGTTACGCGTAGGTGAGGGGGACAAGTGAGGCTTGTTCTGGCTGGTTTTTTTCTGCTGGTGGCTGCGGCGAGCCACGCAAACGATTGCGAATGGCCCGTGTGGGAACAGTTTAGTTCAAACTATGTGAGCGATGGTCGCGTCGTCGACCGCAGTGACTCTCGTCTGATCAGCACGTCGGAAGGGCAGGCATACGCGCTTTTTTTCGCTTTGCTGGCCAATGACAAGGCGAGTTTCTCGCAACTTTTGGCTTGGACCGAAACTCACCTGGCCGGAGGCGATCTCACTGCACAGCTGCCGGCCTGGTTATGGGGGCAGCAGCCGGATTCCAGTTGGGGAGTTCTGGACGGCAATGCGGCTTCCGACGCGGATTTATGGCTCGCCTATACATTGATTGAGGCTGGGCGACATTGGCATAGCCATCATTATTCAAGTCTGGGCTACCTGCTGGCGAGTAGAATCCTCCGTGAGGAATCGGCTGAAATTGAGGGTTTGGGTCTGAGTTTGTTGCCGGCCCCTCACGGTTTCGACGCCGGCGGCGGTCGGTATCGCCTTAATCCGAGCTATGTGCCCTTACAGCTTACAAGCTATCTGGCGACGACGCTTCCCGGTTCACAATGGTCCGAGTTAAACGCGGGCAGTGCGGCACTGTTGGATGAGGCTTCTCGCAGTGGCTGGCTGGCAGATTGGGTGCTGGCAGGTTCCGGACAGTTAGCTCCGGATCCCAAAACCGGCTCTCGTGGCAGCTATGACGCGATAAGAAACTACCTTTGGGCGGGCATGCTTCCCGATACCATTCCTGCAAAACCGGTTTTACTGGAGCGCATGGAAAAAATGGCCTCGCATGTGCAGGCCCATGGTGTGCCACCGCGCAAGATTGATACGCGAAAAGGCGCAACCGACGAGCGTGGCAGTTTTGGCTTTTCTGCCGCCGTTGTTCCGCTGCTCAGCGCCCAGGGGAAAGCACAGCTCGCTGCGGAGCAGGCGCAAATCGCCCGGGATGGCATTGCACAAGCCAGGACTGATAGATACTACGACACGGTATTGAGTCTGTTCAGCCTTGGTTGGTACGAGAAGCGATATCGCTTCACCAGCTCCGGTGCGCTGGAGCTTCGCCAGGATTCCCCGTGCGATTAGATTTGCGTGGATTGCTTCGCCTGCTGCCGCTGCTGTTGTTGCCGCTGCTGGGCTGGTTCTTGTACGACCGTTTTATCCAGCAGGAAACGTTTTCCGAGAATAGTCCGCCACTGGTGCTGGATATCCAGAGCCCTGATACTGAGGAGCGCGTCGAAACGACGGGTGAACAGGAGAATGTCGAAGTCTTGTTACGCCAGCTCCATCTTGCTGAATTGATGGGCCGGATTGACCTGGTTCGCAATGCGCTTAGACGCCTGCAGGCGGTCGCGCCGAATGACCCGGACACGCTCTTTTTTGACGCCTATCAACACTTATACTCAGGTGATTCCGAGAAAGCCAATGCGGTTCTTGATCGCATGCAAATGCTGTTGCCCGATAATCCAAGAACCGCGCAGCTTGGTGACTATATTGATAGCGAAACGACGGCAAAGGAGGAGTTGCAGCGCGCCAGACTGCTTGCCACGGCTGGTCGTTACAATGAATCCCTGGAGATTTACGATTCGCTGTTTCCTCGCGGCAGACCCACGCTGAGTCTGGAGCTGGAGTATTTGAATATTCAGGGCCGAATAAGTGAACGTTGGCTCACAACGCGCCAGAATCTCGTTGCACTGAATGATCGTTATCCGGATTTTCCGCCCATTGAACTGGCCCTGGCGGATCACATTGCCAGTCGCTACAAGACGGATGTCTGGGTGCTGGAAACTTACAAGCGTCTCGCCCGAGGTTCGGGCCTTGGCCGGCAGGCCGCGAGTTCCTGGCTCAGGCTGCTTGGGCGGCTGCCACTGACAGACCGCTTGCTGGAAGATTACGCCTTGCTTGCTAGCCGGTTTCCCGGTGATCTGGATATTCAGGAAAATTACAAACGTGCCTTGGTTGAGCGTGCGGCCGAAAAAGAGCGCATGAAAAATCCGCATTACCGTGCCAGGAAGAGGGGCTTGGCGCAACTGGAAGCGAATCAGTTGGACGCTGCGCTTCGTAACCTCCAATACGCCTTGATTGACCAACCTGAAGACGAAGAGATTCAAGGCGGCCTCGGGGTCATTTACCTGCGCAGGGGAGAGCAGGAGAGAGCGATTAATTATTTTCGGGCGGCGCTTCGCTACAACAGCAACCCTGATCTTGTTTCAAAATGGCAGAATCTGCTGAATACCTCCCGCTACTGGGCAGGGCTAAAACGGGCCGACCGGTTGATAGATTCACGTGAGTTCGTCGAGGCGAGGCGCGAGCTGGATAACGTTCGTGCTCTCAATCCTCGTGCCCATTATGTGTATCTGCGACTTGCGGAGCTGGCGCTGGCAGAAGGCGACCCGGAAAGGGCCGAATACCATTACAGGCAAGTGCTTACTATAGCGCCGCTCAACACCACGGCGTTATGGGGGCGAGTTCAGCTGCAGCTGGACGCGGGTAACAACAGTGCGGCGCTCGCTGTGCTTGACGAATACACTGCTCGGCAGCGCGCACAGATTGCTGATCGCGAGCGGGCAATGCGCGTGGATTTTGCACTGGCTTCACTTGAGTTGGCACAGAGAAACGGGCAGTCAAGAGAGGTGCTGGAGGCTGTTGTTCTGGCTCTGGCATTGGAGCCGACTTCTCCCTGGCAGCGCTCGGACATCGCGCAGGCGCTGGTCGATGCAGGCCATCCCGAGCGAGCTGATGAGTTGATGGAGCAATGGGTTAGCGATGATCCCGACGCCGAGATGCTATACGCCTACGCGCTGTACCTTTCGTCTCGTGACCGGGTGCCATCAGCTATTGATACCCTGGAGTCCATACCGGTGGCGGACCGCAGTGCGGCAATGTCGGCGAATCTGGAGCGTTTGCGATTTGATCAACAGTTTGCTGCCGTGGACAGTGAAGATAGCTCGGCAATAGCGCGTCAACTCGATGTTCTGGAACAGGAGTACAGCGGCCAGCCGGATGCCTTGTTGCGAATAGCCCGGCGCTGGCTGGCAATAGATGAACCCCGCCGGGCAAGACATATTCTCGATGGCATGCAGCCGACGACGGACTGGCCCTTTGCACGTCAATTGACGTACGCCGACCTGCTGCTGGACAGCGGAGACATTGCCGACTTTAACCGCTGGTATGTGGTTATGGTGGAGCAGACACTCGAGCCTTCAGAGCGCAGACAACTCGATACCCTCAATGCTCGTGATCTGCTGCGGCGCGCCCGGCTCAATGAGGCAGACCAGAATTCCGAAGTCGCGTATGCATTCTATCAGCAGTCGGCGGCAATAGAGGGTCGCCACCAGCTACCGGCCCAGTTGGGTGTCTTGCGACTGACTGAAGAGGTGGCGGGGCGCTCGCGCTATCAGGAAGAGCGTTCCCGATTGCTGGCAGCGATGCCTGGTTTTGAGAGTTCCCAGTTGGGTGAACTGGCCCAAGGTTTTCAGGATAGCCGCGATGCGGCAGCACGGCAGCAGGTGTTACGGGAACTGGTGAATCGTCCCGATGCCAGCGCACTGGATTTTCGCAATGCCATGCTGGTGTCAGAACAGGCGGAAGACTGGGAAAGTACCGAACGTTTTGCGGTGGCCAGTCTCGCCAAAGCATCGGGATCCAGCCCGAACGAATCTCCCAAGGTCTTGTACCAGAAAACCGGGGATGATTGGTTGACCCGCAGCGCCAAGGCGAAAATTGACAAAGTGCGTGACCGAACAGACGGCCATATTATTGTGGGTTTGGATCACAGCGTTCGCGAGGGGAAAGAAGCCACTTTTCAGATTCCCGTTGAACTGCGCCTACCCGTGCCGCGTTGGAATGGACACCTGTTGGCGCGCCTCGACTACGTCAACATAGACACCGGTACGGTCGATTATATCGATCGCGTAACGTTAAACCCCTTAACTACCCAGCGCCTCGATTTTTCGGAAAAGACCTCCGGTGTAGCCGTCGGCATCGGCTGGCAAGCTGATCGCTGGTGGGCCGACGTGGGAACCAGCCCGATTGGGTTTCGCGAGCAGAACTGGGTTGGCGGTGTGGGTGTCAAGGGCAGCCTTGCCAATGTGGGCTGGCGCCTGAATCTGTCGCGGCGGGCGG
>DIBR01000011.1:0-24801 GCA_002415025.1 Spongiibacteraceae bacterium UBA5047 | reverse complement strand
GAAGTGGGTACAGCTCTGTCTTATGCCGGTATGGAGGTGCCCGCAACCGCGAGTAATAGCGCTGGCACGGATTGGGGTGGCGTGCTGCGCAGCGGCGTCAAGCTCGGCCTCAGCTATGATCGCGGTGGAGCCGTGGGCTACTGGGGGAGCCTGCAATACCACAAGCTGCAGGGAGAGCGCGTTGAAGACAATACCCGCTTGGGCGTTTTGGGTGGGGTTTACTGGCGTGCCTACGAATCAGAGCCTCACAACTGGCGCTTTGGAGTAAACTTTCTGCATTTGCAGTACGACAAAAATCTTGAGCTGCGGGCGCTCACACACGGCGGCTATTTTAGTCCGCAGAATTACCTCTCGGTGTCTCTGCCGGTGCGCTATTTCGGTCGAAGAAATCAGGTTTGGGCTTACATGCTCGGCGCCTCGGTTGGGCAGTCCTGGAAAACCGAAGACGCGCCTTTTGGTTTCGGCGAAGGGTCGAGCAAGGGCGGAGGTTTTGGCTACGCGCTTGAAGCTGCCCTGGAAAAGCGTGTCAGCAAGCGCTGGTACCTGGGGATTACGGGCGATATTCAACGCGCAGACTTCTATGAACCCAATCACTTTCAGGTGTATGCCCGCTACACATTCAACGATCGTTGGCAGCCCATTCCCACGCCGCCGGAGCCGCCCATTCTCTATAGCAGTTTTGATTGAGACCCTCTCGCTGACGGGTGCTGAATGTGCCCTGAAATTCAGCGTGGCGGGCTAGAGGAGCGAGCCAGTCGTGATACCTCGACCCAGTCGCCGCGCATCATTGCTTCCTTTTTCTTTCGACTCCACCCCTTGATCTGCCGCTCTGCAGACAAGGCTTCTGCCCGGGTAGCGCAAGGCTGGCTAAATGCCAGAGTCACAGGGAGGCGTGAGGCGGTGTAACAACCGGCGATATAGCCAGCGTTGTGTTGCGCGATGCGATGATCGAGATTGTCAGTGTGCCCGGTGTAGTAGCTGTTGTCAGAACAGCGGAGTATATAAACCCAGAATGGCTTCATCCTTGAATCCTTAAATGCCCTTCGATCCCTTCGACAGGCTCCCTTCGACAGGCTCCCTTCGACAGGCTCAGGGCGAACGGTTTGTGGTGGGGTAACTTTACCTCGGTTTTTTGTTTTTCGGCCAGTTTGGGGTGAACTACTATCCCTTCGAGTTGAGTCTGTCCCGTTCGTGGTGAGCCTGTCCCGTTCGTGGTGAGCTACGTCCCGTTCGTGGTGAGCTACGTCCCGTTCATGGTGAGCCTGTCGAACCAAGCCCGCCGAGCGTCAAAAGCCTGCCTGCTCTCCATAGGTATCGAATTTCTCAAGCACCTCGGCCATTTCTTTTTCGCCAAGAATAAAGGGCTCACCCAGCGTCTGGGCCTGGTAATACCCCGCCGCCAGATCTTCCAGTTGAATGGCGAGGCTCAGGGCTTTTTCTATTGTGCTGTCGTAGGCAATCTGGCCGTGATTGGCCATCAGGCAGGCTTTGCGGTTTTCCAGTGCGACAAGAATATTTCTGGCTAGCGCCTCCGTACCAAAGGTTGCGTAGTCGGCGCAGCGGATATTGTCGCCACCGCCAACGGCGATCATATAGTGATAGGCGGGTATGACTTTGCGTAAGCTGGCTAGCGTTGTGGCGTAGCGGGAGTGGCAGTGCACGATGCCGCCGGCCTTTTCGGTCGACCGGTATATGGCCAGATGCATATGCCATTCGCTTGACGGACGCAACTGTTTGCCGGGCACCTCGCCACGGTGGTTCACAAAAACGAGTTGCGAAGCGTCGATATCAGCACAGGCTAAGCCGGTGGGTGAGATAAGCATGCCGCCCTCGACGCGCACCGAGGCATTACCGGTAGACCCGGGGCTCAGCCCCGAGCGGGACAGTGCGTGGAGGGCTTCACAGAGCGATTGCCTCTCACTGGCGAATGTCATTGTGAACTCTTAATCGGCGCCATAGCGCAGGGCTTCGATGCGTTTCTCCAGCGGCGGATGGCTGCTGAAGAGTTGCGCCAGCGAGGAGCCCTGAGTTTTACGAATGCCGAATGCGGTCAGTTCGCCGGGCATATCGCCAGGGTCTGCGCCTTGTTCAGCTTGCAGGCGTTGCAGGGCGGCAATCATGGAGTTGCGATCAGCCAGTCGGGCGCCGGCCGCGTCGGCGCGGAATTCGCGCCAGCGGGAAAACCACATCACAATGGCTGAAGCGAGAATGGCCAGGCCGATTTCCGCCACCATAACAACTATGTAGTAACCAAAGCTGTAGCCGCGTTCGGTTTTAAACACAACCCGGTCAACCGTATGACCGATAACGCGGGCAAAAAACATGACGAAGGTATTGATAACGCCCTGAATCAAACTCATGGTGACCATGTCGCCGTTGGCAACATGGCCGATTTCATGGGCCAGAATTGCCCGTATTTCGTCCTGGCGGAAGCGTTGCATCAGACCTGCAGAGACAGCTACCAGCGCATCGTTGCGGTTCCAGCCGGTGGCAAATGCGTTGGAACTGTTGGAGGGGAATATGCCCACTTCCGGTGTTTTGATGCCGGCTTTTTCCGATAGCTCCCGCACCGTTTGCAGCAACCACTGTTCTTCGCGCGTGCGAGGTTCACTAATGATCTGTGTGCCGGTGCTGCGTTTGGCCATCCACTTTGAAATGAGTAGTGAAATAAGAGAACCGGCCATGCCGAACACGCCGCAGAATATCAGCAGTGCGGTGAGGTTGAGGTCAACGCCGTTGGCCTGCAGGTAGCCACTAAAACCGAACAGGTTGAGCACCACGCTGGCAATGACCAGTATGGCCATATTGGTCAGCAGGAAGAGAGCTATTCTGAGCATGGACGTTTTCCTTTACTGAATTAATCAGAGGTGCCCTAGATATGGGGTTGCGGCTCGCTGTTTTCAAGTGGCTCTGCGGCTTTTTGTGAGTGAGTCTCGGTCCCGTCTTCATCGGCGCTGTCTTCTGCCTCGGCTGCCACAGGTAACGGAATCGCAGAGGCTTCGATCTGGGGGTTGCCAAAGTCATCCACATCGCATTCCAGGTGATTGGCGCGAAGACCCACATCCTTGGAGCTGAGCTCAAATACCAGATTGATGGCGTCGACCTTGTCAACCGTGCGAAATACCGTGCGCCGGTCACGGCCGTCGCACCAGTCTTTCTGTTTGCTCCAGTAGTGACCGTTCTGGTTCTGAATTACAAATGTAGTAGCCATAGTCTCCACTAAATTGACTGCAGTTTACGGAGTAATTGTTACCGAGCTGTTGTTTCGCCTATTGTCTCGAAACATGTCGCAAAATGCATCCGCTTGGACAATAAGCCGATGGTCTACGACTGGTCGCCCAGCAAGACGTCTTTCGCCAGATTGATTTGTGCGGCCAGATAGTCATTGCCGCCCCGATCGGGATGCAGTTTTTGCATCAGGCTGCGATGAGCCTTGATTATGGCGTCCCGCTCTGCGCCGGCTTTCAGGCCCAGCACGGCGAGCGCCTGATCGTGGCTCATACTGCCGCCGGAGGTGCCGCTGCTGCCGGCCGTCTCGGACCAGTCACTGCCAAAGCGGTATTTCATATAACTGCTGAGCAGTTCGGCTGAATCGCGGTCGGCGCCAAGGTACTCCTGGTAGAGCTGGCGCAATTGCTCCTGAGACAGCTCGTCGAGAGAGCGGCCACTGAAATTGCCTTTCTCAATCTTGCCGCTGAGTACACCGCTATCGTGTTCCATACTCATGCTCAACCACTCCGTACGTACTTCGGAATGGTTCCCGTCGCTGGCACCGCGGCTGGCCGCGCCGGCCTTGTGCTGGTGGTGAATGAAGGGAATCAGGCGCATCAGCAAAGGGAAGCTTTGCCTGATAAAGGGAAGCAGTGCGCCGATAAGCGCGCCAATCCAGTGAACCCGGCCGGTTAATGAGAGCAATATCAGGGCACCCGCCAGCACGCTTAGAGCCAGTGTCAGGTAGTACTTGCGCTTTTCAGCGGGGGGCTTGGCGTTGCCGCGGCGAACAAAGACCACGATGGCAAAAATTACGGCGGCAGCCAGTATCAGGCGCGGAAGCATAAAATCTCGCTATAGCTGTTCAAGAAGAAGTCTGGCCGCATTATCCTGCAATTTGCGCAAGGCATCCACGCCGCCGCTCACGTAGGTGGCTACCGCTCGCAGCAGATCGGCCAGCTGCCGCGCACTGCCGCTGTCAAAGCGGGCATAAGCTCCGCCGCTGAGCTTGCTGAGTCGTTTGAAAATAGCAGCGACATCGGCATTGTTGCCCTCCTGAAATATAAACAGCGGCATTTTTCTCAATCCGCATTCTCCGGCGAGTCCGCACAGTTGGTCGACGGATTCCTCCACCGCATCGCCAATGAAGATAACGGCCCTTACCGGCGCCTGCCGGGTTTCCCCGAGGGCATGCTTTAATAGGGTTCGAATTTGTGAATACCCGCCCCGACACTCTACGCTGGCCATCTGGTCGTGGAGCTGGCCGGCGCTGCGCCCCCAGGGGCTGCTGTAAAATTCGCCAATTCCGCGGTAGTAGCATAGCTGCACCGTTAGCCCGCTGTGGTTTTTGCTGACCTCGAACATTTCAGCGTGCAGCTCTCTGGCCTGATTCCAGCTCGCCTGCCGGCTAGCGGTGGCATCGAGAGCAAAGATCAGGCGCTGGGCCGGAAGCTCGTGACGGGCGGGCAGGGCATCGGCTTTGCGTAAAAAATCGGCAATGGCCTTGCCCGAGGATCGTTTGTCAGGAAACTGGTCAGACACGGTTCTCTCACTGTGTGTGCGGGCTGCGCAGCCCGGCAAGCTATGCTACAGTCGCGCTCAATTATACCGATAATAACCCTCTCAGATGTATTCAAGTACTCCCATGGAATTGAAAGATCTATCAGCCAGTCATCGCGAGATGCTGTTTAAAAGCCTCAGCGAGCAACAGAGTGGAGACAGCGACTGGGATCAGGTCTTTGCCTTGATGCGTCGCGGTCAACAGGCCGCCGAGCGCGCCGAGCTAGACGATCTGGCGGAACAGTTTGCATCGGGCCAGGAGCTGGTTATTGATGAGCTTAAGAAAGGCGGCCAGTTTTTCGACTGGGAGCTACAATTTATGCAGCTCGGCATGGCAACGGGGGGGCTTTCGTTTATCTATGACCGGCTGGCTGCGCATTATCGCCTGCTGGATGCCTTTCTGGGTGAGCTACGCCGGCAACTTTGGTTGCCGCTAGTGCTGATGCTGGCAGTGATCGCCGGTGCGCCTCTACTGGGTTATATCGCCGGTGACTTTACTCTGTACGAGGCGCTGGGCAATGTGCTGCTGGCACTGGTGCCGGGAGTCATTCTTGTGTGTGCTGTGCCTCTGTCATTAACCGCCTATCGCTCGGGCTGGGTGCCCGCAAAGGTGCGCGCGCTGGTGTTTCGGCTACCGGGGATTGGCCCCATGTTGTCGCGCTACCAGACCTTCCATTTTCTCAGCCATTTGAATCTGTGTATTGCTGCCGGATTTACCTTGCCGCAGGCTTTGAAACAATCTGCCCGGCGTATGCCGGCAACACCCATGCAGAGCCGCTTTCTGGCGGTGCACCGGGCGGTGCAAGGGGGCGAAAAGCTCTCATTGGCGCTGCAAAACAGTCGGATACTGGATGGCGTAACGGTGCCGTCCATGGAGCAGGGGGCAACGGCTCAGGATGCACAACTCGCACTGACGCGGGCAGTGTACGAAGAATGTGTGGAGCAGGCGGCTTTCTGGTCACGGGCCATGCCCTGGCTACTGCTGGCGCTGCTGCCCTATGTGGCGCTGATTAATGTCTTGTCGCTGTAGAGGGCGCCACGAAACGCTTTCTATCGCTGAGCTCCGCCATTTGCTCAAGGTAGTGGCGGCGTTGCTTTAACTCCATTTCAATGGCGCTGCGCTGCAGCTGATTTTGCCATTCACTGTTCTTTAGCAAGTCGAGCAGTTTGCGGCTGCATAGCCCCTTAACATTTAGATCCTTTTCTTGAGTCTTCATTGCTTACCTTTTTTCTCTTCTCTGCTATTGTCTTGAGATAAGTTTCTCTGTATTTGATGACAAGCAAATTACAGAGTAAGTTCCCCTTTGCGAATTGGTAAAACTACTGTACGATTCGCGCCCTTTTCCTTCAGCCCAAATGCGGGGTGTTATCAATGGAGCAGTCGGTTCTATCAGAAGAAATTTGGCAGCGCATACGCGAGTTTGCCGCTGACAAGCCTACGCCATGCCTGGTTGTTGACCGGGAAGTCATTCGGTACAAATACCAGGAGTTGCGTGAGGTGTTTCCCTACGCATCCGTGTACTACGCCGTCAAGGCAAACCCGGACGCTGCCGTTATCAGCTGTCTGGCGGACTTGGGTTCCAATTTTGATATAGCCTCGCGCTATGAGCTGGACAAGCTGTTGGGCTTGGGCGTCACGGCTGACCGTATGAGCTATGGCAATACCATTAAAAAGGCGGTGGATGTCGAGTACGCCTTTAGCAAGGGCATCCGTATGTTTGCCACCGACAGCGAGTCGGATTTGCGCAATCTTGCCAAGTACGCACCCGGCTCCAAGGTGTATGTGCGTATTCTGACCGAAGGCACCGAAACAGCAGACTGGCCCCTTTCACGCAAATTTGGTTGCCAGGCAGATATGGCGATTGAGCTGATTCTGTTGGCACACGAGCTCGGCCTGAATGCCTGCGGCATCTCTTTCCACGTGGGTTCGCAGCAGCGCGATATCGGTGCCTGGGATGCCGCTATCGGTAAAGTGCGCTTCATTTGTGACCGCGTAAGCGAACACGGTATCAAGCTGAGCATGATTAACATGGGCGGCGGCATGCCGGCGCTGTACACCAACCGCACCCATGAGATTGAGGCTTACGGTCAGTCTATTCGCCGTTTTCTGGATGAAGACTTTCTGGATGAGCAGCCCGAAATCATTATCGAACCGGGCCGATCGCTGGTGGGTGAATCCGGTGTGTTGATCAGCGAAGTGGTGCTGATTTCTACCAAGTCACGCGACTCTCTTTATCGCTGGGTTTATCTCGATGTGGGCCTGTTTGGCGGCTTGATCGAATCGCTCGGTGAGGCTATCAAGTACCCCCTGTACTGCGACAAGGATGGCGAGGAGGAAGAGGTGATACTGGCAGGGCCAACCTGCGACAGTATGGATATTCTATACGAGGACCACCGTTACTCCCTGCCACTGAGTCTGGAAGCCGGGGACAAGTTGTACTGGCTCTCGACCGGGGCTTATACCACCAGCTATAGCTCGATTGAGTTTAATGGCTTCCCGCCGCTGAAGACCTACGTTATCTAATTCGCGCGCAGGGCCGGCTCCTGCGGTTCGGAGGTTGCGAACCGGAGGCAGCGCCCGCAACGCGATGCTTATGCGGGCCTACGGAGTTCACGTAGGCCGGAATAAGCGCAGCGTTTCCGGCGCTGGCTCAGCTGCAGTTTAGTTCAGAGAGTCGGCAATAGACCCACGTTATCTAATTCGCGCGCAGGGCCGGTTCCTGTGGTTCGGAGGTTGCGAACCGGAGGCAGCGCCCGCAACGCGATGCTTATGCGGGCCTACGGGATTCACGTAGGCCGGAATAAGCGCAGCGTTTCCGGCGCTGGCTCAGCTGCAGTTTAGATCAGAGAGTCGGCAATAGATCTACGTTATCTAATTCGCGAGCGGGGGCGGCTCCTGCGGTTCGGAGGTTGCGAACCGGAGGCAGTGCCCGCAACGCGATGCTTATGCGGGCCTACGGGGTTCACGTAGGCCGGAATAAGCGCGCCGTTTCCGGCGTTGGTTCAGCTGCAGTTTAGTTCAGGGAGTCGGCAATATACTGCGGCAGTGCAAAGCTGCCGTTGTGAACGCCCGGGTTGTAGTAACGGGTTTTAATGCCGCTGCTGCGGTAGCGCGCTTCCAGTTCGGCAATTGGCAACTCACGCGCAGTGTGGTTGTCGCTCGCCCAGGCAAAGGTCATCACGCCACCGACATAGGTGGGGACTGCAGCGGTGTAGAAATGGCAGTCCGAAAAGTAGGGGGATAGCCGGCTTTTCGTTGTAGTCACCTCGTCCTGCTGCATAAACCCTACGCCGTTTTGGGCGGCAAAAATGCCACCTGGCTTCAGACAACGCTTGATGCCTTCGTAGAAGGGGCTGGTGAATAGCACTTCGCCGGGGCCTATCGGATCGGTACTGTCAGACAGAATCACGTCGAACTGCTTGTCGCAGTTCTGTACATATTTGATGCCGTCGTCGATCACGATATTGGCGCGCGGGTTGTTATAGGCACCGGCTGAGTGATTGGGCAGGTATTCGACGCACATGTCGATCACGGCCTGATCAATTTCAACCTGGGTAGCGTTGCTCACACTTTCATGTTTCAACACTTCCCGCAGCAGGCCGCCGTCGCCGCCGCCGATAATCAGCACGTCTTTGGCCTGGCCGTGGGCAAACAGGGGTACGTGCGCCAGCATCTCGTGGTAGATGAACTCGTCGCGTTCGGTGGTCTGGATAATGCCATCCAGCGCCATCACGCGGCCAAAGCTCACCGACTCAAAAATAATGAGATGCTGGTGTTCCGTCTTGTTTTCGAAGAGAACGTTCTTGATGCCGAAGGTCTGGGCCCAGCCATCATGCAGTTTCTCCTGAAACTGCAGTTGCTGTTCAGCCATTCTCCATCCTCCCGCGCAGGTTTTCGCCGACTTCAATGCGCTTCGGGTGGAAGGCGCGTTGCAGCACAGGGATCGCCAGCTCGGGACGAGCATCACCGCACATAAAAACGTCAAAGGCAGCGTAGTCACGCTCAGGCCAGGTATGGACGCTGATATGTGATTCCGCCAAAACCGCTACGCCGGAAATGCCGCCGTTCGGGGTGAAGTGGTGCATATGAATATGCAACAACGTCGCGCCGCAAACTTCAACAGCTTCCTTGAAGGCTTTTTCCATTCGGGGGATTTCATCGAGATGGGAGGCTCCCCACAGGTCGATGATCAGATGTGTACCGGCGTATGCTATGCCGTCGCGTACAATAAAGTGGTCCTGATTTTCATCAGAAGAGGTGTAAACATCAACGCTTGTAGCGCCGGCTCGAAGGCTCGGCATAAGTTCCAGTTTTTTCATTTAGCATAAGTCCCCCATGGAGGTGGCAAGGAGGCGCCATTTATACCGGTTTCTGCAGAAATAGCAATAACCTTATAGTGTTTTTTGGTAGTGTTGAAAGGCTCGGGATTCAGGGCAGCTAGAGAGGACGTCGGTATGTCAAACAAGAGCTACGGCTTGAGCGATCAGGAACACCAATATCTGATGCAAAACACGGTCAGGGAGCATCCCCTGATGACCGAACTACGGCTGGAAACGATGGCGTTGCCGATGGCCCGGATGCAGATTGCGCCGGAGCAGGCGCAGTTTATGCAACTGTTGCTGGCCATGCTGGGTGCGCGTCGCGCTATCGAAGTTGGTGTGTTTACCGGCTATAGCGCATTGGCGATTGCCATGGCGCTGCCGGAAGACGGGCATCTGGTGGCCTGCGATATCAGTGAAGAGTACACCGCCATTGCTCAGCCTTACTGGCAGCGTGCGGGTATGAATAGCAAAATTGATTTGAGACTGGCGCCGGCGAGCGAGACGCTGGACGAGCTGCTGGCCGGCGGTGGTGCGGAAGACTATGATTTCGCCTTTATCGATGCCGATAAAGAAAGTTATAGCAGCTATTATGAACAGTGTTTAGCCCTGCTTCGCCCGGGTGGAGTTATCGCCATAGACAATGCGCTGTGGGATGGGCGGGTAGCGGATGTTTATCAGGTCGATGAGGAAACTTCCGCGATTCGCGAGGTCAATAAACTCATAGGAAGTGACACACGCGTTGAGTGTTCACTGGTACCCATTGGCGATGGCCTGTTGCTGGCCCGCAAATTGTAAGGAGAAGGCAATGAGCCTGTTCGGTGGAAAGCCCAAAATCACTCCGGATGCGGCGCACGCCCTGCCCGGCAGAGCTGAATCCATGCCGGTGGCAAAGAAGCACTATGTTCTGGATGCCTCGCTGGAAGGGCCTTTTGAACAGCCTCTGCAAATGGCGATGTTTGGTATGGGCTGCTTCTGGGGCGCTGAAAAGCGCTTCTGGCAGTTGCCGGGAGTGGTGAGCACCGCCGTGGGTTACGCGGCAGGCAGCACGCCCAACCCAAGCTATCAGGAAGTGTGTTCCGGTATGACCGGGCACAACGAGGTGGTACGTGTGGTGTTCGACCCGGCGCGTATCTCCTACGAAGACCTGCTGCGCAGTTTTTGGGAGGGGCACAATCCCACCCAGGGCATGCGTCAGGGCAATGATGTTGGCACCCAGTACCGCTCGGGAGTTTACACCTACGGCGACGAGCAGCAGGTGCAGGCGAAGGCCTCTCTCGACGCCTATCAATCTGCGCTTAAATCAGCGGGGCAGCCAGCCATCACGACTGAAGTCAAAGCTGCCCCGACCTTCTATTTTGCAGAGGATTACCACCAGCAATATCTGGCGAAAAATCCAGGCGGCTACTGTGGCCTGGGTGGCACAGGCGTGTGCTATCCCCAATAGATTGAAGGGGCAAGCGGTATTCTGCACGGCAGGCTAGCGCTATTTTCCCAGCTTCTGTTCAATAATATTCTGATAGTTGCGAATGCGCTGTACGTAGCGCACCGGCTCAATGCCGCGTGCGTAGCCGTACTTCAGTTTTTTGTAGTAGCGCTTGTCTGACAACAGCGGCAGTACGCTCTCCATATCCTGCCAGCGGTGGGGGTTTTTGCCCAATTGGCGGGCGAGAGTCTGCGCATCGTGCATATGGGCGCGCCCGATATTGTAGGCTGCCAGCGCGAGATAGCTTCTATCGGGTTCGGGGATGGTGTCCTTGAAGCGCGAGCGCATTTTGGCGAGGTAGGCAGCGCCGGCGGGGATCGCTTCTTTGGGATCAAGCCGGTTTTTCACGCCTAGGGATTTGGCCGTATTGCGCGTTAACATCATGATGCCTTTCACCCCTGTCGGGCTGGCAGCCTTTGGCTTCCAGTGCGATTCCTGATAGGACTGTGCCATCAGCAGGGGGGGGTCGATTCCGTGTTTGGCGCCAGCCTGTTCAAACAGTTTGCGGTACTTTGGCAGGCGCTGTTCGATACGGCGTACCAGCGCGCGGGTGTCAACGTAATCAAATTTGTCTATATAGCTGTAATAGCGTTGCTCGATAGTGCGCAGCGTGCTCTGGCCGTCGCCGCTTGCCAGCCAACGGTCGAAGGCCCGTTTCAGCCCGGTAGCGTCTTTGGGCAACGCCCATGCCAGCGCGCCGTCTTTCTGAATATCAAACATCACCAGCAGTTCGGGCAGGTAACGCCGGTTGACCGCAACGATATTGGAATCGGCGATGGTGCAGTCGAGTCGCTTGCGCCAGACCTTCTGCAGTAATTGCTCGGTGTCCTCGTTGTAGTTGACTGTCCATTTCAGTTCGGGATAGTCCAATTTCAGCTTTTCGAGCCGGGCGATATAGGTGCTGTCGGCAATCACTTCCAGCGAGATATCCTGAAGTTGGCCAATGGAGCGGGCTTTCTTTGCGCCGCGACGACAGACCAGTTGCTGTTTACCCTTGCGGTAGCTGCGGGTGAAAAGAAAACGCGATTGCCGCTCGTCGGTCAGGCCGAGCCCGGCTGCGGCGATGTCGGCCTTGCCGTCGGCGAGGGTTTGCAAAACGCCCGCCACGGTATCTTCGAGGATAAAGGTGACCTGGCGATTCTGGTTGGCGGCAAAGGCCATAACAAGGTCGTATTCCGGCCCGGCCGGTTGCTTGTCTTTATCGATATAGTAGGTCGTGGGCGCATTACGGGTGACAACGCGCAAGGCGGGTTGCGACGAATCGTCGGCTGATTCGTTGCCGCAAGCCAGTATCAGGCCGCACAGCAACGCAAGGGCGAAGTAGCGTAGCGGCAGCAGCACCCTAACTCCCTTCGCCGTGTCGGCCCGCACCGCCTACAAAACGGGCAACGCCCTCCGCAAACCCTCGCGATTGCAGATAGGCCCAGCCCAGCTCTCCTTCAACCTTCATGGCGGTGCCGAAGTCGTTACCCGCCGCAGCATACACGCAGTTACGATCAGACAGCATGCAGGGCTGCGGGTGAGCGGCTATGGTTGCGGCCAGCTCCAGTGCCGTTTGCAGCGCTGCGCCGTCGGCGCAGCGACGGTTGGCCAGCCCGATAGCAAAGGCTTCATCGGCATCGACCGCGCGACCGGTCAGAATCATATCCATGGCTCGGCTTTCGCCAATCAAACGTGGCAGCCGCACCGTGCCGCCGTCGATGAGTGGCACGCCCCAGCGCCGGCAAAATACGCCGAATACGGCGCTGTCGGCGGCCACCCGCAAGTCGCACCACAGCGCCAGTTCCAGCCCGCCCGCCACGGCGTAACCCTCTACGGCTGCGATCACCGGCTTGGACGGCGTATGCCAGGTGGGTCCCAGCGGGCCGTGACGAAAGTCCGGGTTCCAGCTCACGTCTTTGTCCAGCGCCTTTAAATCGGCACCGGCACAAAAGTGACCGCCAGCGCCGGTCAGAATGGCCACCTTCAGTGTGTCGTCGGCTTCAAAGTCGAGTACGGCCTGGCGTAGTTGAATGCCGGTTTCGGTGTTGATCGCGTTGCGAAACTCGGGGCGTTGCAGGGTAAAGATGGCGACCTCGCCGCGCGTTTCTACCGATACAGTCATGGGCGTAGTCCTGTTGCTATCTGTTTAGATGCTGGTTCAGAAAGTCGGCTATCCGGCGACAGCCATCTTCGCATTCCGGCGCCATGGCGCTGAGGCCGTGATAACCGTGAATCATATGTGGTGCGACATCCAGTTCCACTGACGTGCCGGCAGCCGTCGCGCGCTCGGCCACACGTCTGGAATCGTCACGGGTAATGTCCTCCGTACCGGTGCCGAGAAACAGGGGAGGCAAACCGGACAAGTCGGCATACAGTGGGGAAATGGCGGGGTGCTCGGGTGACTCGGTGCCTGCATAGTTGAGGCCGCGCTGGCGAATCCATTCGGCATTGACAAAAGGGTCAGTGGTGCTGGCATCCTGGGCGGCTTCGCCGGTCATTAATAGATCGAACCAGGGTGAGAGACCGGCATAGGCGGCGGGCAGCGGTTCGCTGTTGTCGCGCAGCCGACACAACATGGCCAGAGCAATACCACCGCCACAGGAGTCGCCAATCACGGCTAGGTTGTCGGCATCGTAGATGTCGGTAAGCTGGCGGTAGATCTTGAGACTGTCTTCAAGAGCCGCAGGAAAGGGGTGCTCCGGCGCCAGCCGATATTCAAAAATAAAAACCGGGCGTCGAAACAGGCGCGCCAGACTGGCGGCGTAGGGAATATAGTGAGCGATGCCGGTCGACACGAAGGCACCGCCGTGCACCATCATTACCGCGCTGTCACGACTGTCGACTTCCGGTGTTTGTACACTGGCAACAGCGACCTTATGCCACTCAAAATATTCTACCGAAACATCATCGGGGTAGTCGGTGGGATGAACGGCATGCATTTTTTCGCGCACAAGTTCCACCGGGTCAGCCGGGTTGGCCAGGCCGGGTTTCAGGGCATTGCGCAATGCAATATAGGCTTCACTCAGATTCGGCATTATGATTGTTCGACGTGTCTGATGTGGCTAAACGATGGCACAGAATCGGGTCGGGTCTCAAGCTAAACCACCCGGACGTTAATACAAGAGTCGAGGTTTATGACAGCAGCATTTAAAGACAAGTACGGCCCCTGGGCGCTGGTCGCCGGTGGTGCTGACGGTATCGGTAGCGCCTACGCCAGCTATATTGCTGAGCGGGGGCTCGACCTTGTGATTGTCGACCGCGAGCGGGAAAAGTTGCAGCAGCGGTGCCGCGCACTGGAGGCCGACCATGGTGTTACCTGCCTTGCCGTGCACGCCGATCTTGCCAATCGCGCGATCCTGGATATCGTTATCGACGCCGTTGCCGGGCGCGAAGTCGGCTTGCTGGTGTACAACGCGGCGCTGGCCGACGTGGGGCCGTTCTACAAGCCCGACAGCGGTCTGGACTACGAGCTTGATAAAGCGCAGGTCAATATGCTGTCGCCACTGGCGCTGCTCTATCACTTTGCCAGACCCATGTTGGCCCGCGAGCGCGGGGGCATCGTGCTGATGAGTTCCGGTTCCGGCCTGCAGGGTTCGCCTTACTATTCGCATTATGCGGCCACCAAGGCCTATAGCATTATTCTGGCCGAGTCCTTGTGGTACGAATTCAAACCCTATCATGTGGATGTGCTGGCCTGTATCGCGGGCATGACCTTGTCGCCGGGGGTGGCTGCAGCGGTAGAGCGCGGCGAAGGTCAGCACAGCGTTTACCAAACACCGGAGGAGGTCGTTAGCGAAGCCATGGCCGCGTTGGGCAAGGAGCCCAGTCACATTTGCGGCATGCACAACCGCGACAACCAGGCCTTGCTGCACAGTTTGCCCAGGGAGCAGGCGGTGTCTGCCATTGCCAAACACGCCATCGCCAACTTTCTTGAGGGCAAAGCGCCTGCGCAGTTCATTGCTGGCGATGAAACATAAACGAGTCGTAATACGCCGAACCTGTGTTGTCTGCGATAACGGTACGTAATCAGACCACAGACAAAGGAGACACCCATGCCTGCAATCAAACGCGAAATTCGTTATGGCGGCGCTATGCTCGATCAGAAGGAAATTGACGCCGTTGTTGACGTGATGAAAAACGGCATGGCCATCGGCGAAAAGGTTGTCACCTTTGAGAACCGCGTTGCCGAACTGATGGGCCACAAGCACGGGATCATGGTGAATTCCGGCAGCTCTGCCTTGCTGCTGACCATGCGTATGCTTAACTTCCCCAAGGGCAGTGAAGTGATTACCCCGACCCTGACCTTTGGTACCGATATATCCAGCATCGTTTGCGCGGGCTACATTCCTGTCTTTGTCGATGTGGAAGCCGACACCTATCAGGTTGATATCAGCAAGATCGAAAGCATGATCAGCGACAAAACCCGAGCCATGTTGATTCCCAATCTGGTCGGCGGCATGCCCGACTGGGACCAACTGCGCGCGCTGGCAGACAAGCACAATATCGTGTTGATAGAAGACAGCTGCGACACCCTGGGTGGCAGCTTTCGCGGCAAGGCTTCGGGCACCCGCGCTGATATTTCTGTTACCAGCTTTTCGATTTTCCACATCATCACCTGCCTGGGTAACGGCGGCATGGTGTGCTTCAACGATGCGAGCCTGCTTGATCGTGGGCTATCCCTGCGGGCCTGGGGTCGTTCGTCTGAAAAATACATGTACGGCACCAAGGCCAATGAAAGCGATGGACGTTTTCTTGAAGATGTCGATGGCGTTGAATACGACGGCATGTTTATCTTTGAAGACATTGCCTACGGTTTTATTCCCAATGAAGCGGGTGCCGCCTTTGGTATCGAGCAGGTCAACAAACTCGACTATTTCAGCGAGCTGCGCACGCGCATTTTTAATCGCCACACCGAGTTTCTGGAAAAACACAGTGACATCTTTATCACGCCGCGCATTCTCGATGGCGTGGTCACAACCTGGATTTGCTATCCCGTTCAACTGCGGGCCGAGCTGGGCTGGAGTCGCCGCTCCCTGCAGGTGTATCTGGAAGACAACGGCATTTTTACCCGCGTTATTTTCTCCGGCAATGCGGTGCGCCAGCCAATGATGAAGGGCGTTGAACACCGGGCACCCGCCGAAGGTATGCCCGCGGCCGATCAGGTAATGCAATATGGTTTGATGTTGCCCTGCCATCCGACCATGACGGAAGATGATTGTGCTTATCTTTACGAGGTGCTGGAGGAGTGGATTGCAATGCAACGGACCCATGCAGCGTAGGTCAGCTTTTCAACTGCAGGGCAGGCTCCTACACCCGCTTTTCTACAAATCCCGCGTAGGAGCCTGCCCTGCAGGCGAACCTTCGATATCACAATCCATTCGCGAGCAGGGCTCGCTCCCACATGCAGACTAATAGTCGATTATGAATAAACTTAACAACAGAGTTGTACTGATTACCGGCGCCAGCCGCGGCATTGGCGCTGCCATTGCCGAACGTTTTGCCGCCGAAGGCGCGCAACTGGCTTTGGTCGCGCGTACACTTGAGGCGCACGACCACCTGCCCGGCAGCCTCAAGGAAACCGAAGCGCTCGTTAATGCCAGCGGTGGAAGCGCCAGAAGCTATGTTTGCGACCTCTGCGATGCTAACGCCCGCGAACAACTGGTTAACGATGTACTGGCGGATTTTGGTCGTGTGGATATCCTGATCAATAACGCGGCGGCAAATTATTTCCTGCCCTTTGAAAAAATATCCAGCAAGCGCTTTGACATCATGTTTGATATGAATATTCGCGCTCCCTTTGATCTATGCCAACGGCTGATTCCCCAGATGGCGGAACGCGGTGAGGGCTGGATTGTGAATATCTCTACTGCGTCGGCCCAGCATCCGGAAGGCCCGCCGTTTTCCCACCACGACCTCAACAATCACCCGATGCTTTACGGCATGAGCAAGGCCGCGCTGGACCGCTTTAGTACCGGTTTGGCTGCCGAATATTTTGATCGCAATATTGCCGTGAATGCGATGGCGCCGGTTGGCGCGGTGGCAACACCGGGAGCGGTTGCGCTCAAGATGCTGCCACCACAGCGGGATATGATTGAAGGCGTTGAGGTGATGGCGGAAGCCGCGCTGTATCTGTCGATATGTGATCCCAAAACGGTCACCGGCCGTGTCTGCTACAGCGGCGAACTCCTGAAATCTGAAGGTGTGCCGGTTAAAGCGCTGGATGGCAAAACAGCGTACGATGGTTTTATTGAAGGCGTAGACCCTATTTAGGGCGTAGATGCTATTTGATTAAGGCGCAGACGCCATCTGGTTGCCCAACCCTCAGGAGTCAAGCAATGCCATTGAACCCCGCCTGGATTTTCGTGCCAGTTCTCATACAGCTTACGCTGACCATTGTGCTGTACTTCCTGTTGGCGCGTCGCAAACGCAAGGCCGCCGAAGCCGGGGAAGTGAACGAAGCGCGCCGTGGTATTTACGACGACGCCTGGCCTGAATCCGTAATTCTGGTGAACAACTGCATTCGCAACCAGTTTGAGCTGCCGGTGCTGTTTTATGTGGTGATTCTGTCGTTGTGGTCCCTCAATGCGGTCAACTGGTTGGTGCTGGCGCTGGCAGGGCTTTTCGCCATCAGTCGGCTGGTGCATGCCTATATCCATACCGGTTCGAATGTTGTGCCGGTGAGGCGGAGGATATTTATCTTTGGCGTCCTCCTTGTTGCGGCGCTGTGTGTTCTGCTCGGCCGTGCGATCGCCATGTCGTAGGGGGCATTGGCGCATCCGCTGTGGCGATAGCGTTAAAAAATATGGTTACCCTTGTCGAAATACGACCGGGCGATGCGACTAGGGAGTGCGGTGGCAAGAAGGTCACCCATTTCACGCATCAGCTTATTTCGATAAGGAGGCTTTACCATGTCGTCAAATACTGTTCACCTGCACCGTGTATTCATGTGTCCCCCCGAGCGCGCCTATCGCGCCTTTCTTGATCCGCAGGCGATGGTGAAATGGTTGCCACCCCACGGCTTTATCGGAGAGGTTCACGAAATGGACGCCCGGGAAGGCGGTGGCTATCGTATGTCGTTTACCAACTTCAGTAGCGGTCAGCGTCATTCTTTTGGCGGACGCTACATCAAGCTTGAACCTAACAAGGTCATCGAATATACAGACAAGTTTGATGACCCCGATTTGCCGGGCGAAATGCAGGTGAGTATTGTTTTGCGAGAGGTGAGTTGCGGCACGGAAGTGAAAATTACCCAGTCAGGGCTGCCATCGGTGATACCGGTTGAGTCATGTTATCTTGGCTGGCAGGAGTCGTTGCAGTTATTGGCGAATTTGATAAACGTGACTATTCCTGACGAAGGCTAGTCCTGACGAGGGCTAGTCAGGCGACTTTTCAAGGAGAAAGAGATGAGCCAGCCCCAAAACCTCAAAGCCAGCTGTCTGTGTGGCGCGGTAAAAATAACAGCCAGCAAGGCCAAATCGGAATTTGATGCCTGCCATTGCAGCATGTGTGCAAAGTGGGGTGGTGGGCCGTTGCTGACGGTGGAATGCGGCAGCGATATTGGTATAGAGGGCGCGGACAGTGTCAGCGTTTTCTCATCCTCCGAGTGGGCTGAACGGGCCTTTTGCAAACACTGTGGCTCACATCTCTTCTACCACCTGAAAAGTCACAATGAGTACGTATTGCCACTGGGCCTGTTCGACGACCGGCCGCAGTTGCAGTTTGACAAACAGATATTTATCGACGAAAAGCCTGCGGAGTATCACTTTGCAAACAGCACCAAAGAGCTGACCGGAGAACAGGTATTCGCGATGTTTGCGCAGTAATGAGCACGCAATACCGTGGTTGGTATCGCCTGAGTTTAGGTGATCCTCTGTTGGCGGATGTTTTGCGCGACGAGCTTATGCAGGTGGTAAGTACGAGCAATGTTGAGCTTTACTCGCGGCATGAGGGAGAGGGTCAATTGCACTGTGAGTTGGTGGTCTACTTCAAGGGTGGCGTTGACGATATTGCGCGAACCGGCATTGCACAAACCTACGGGGCGATACCCTGCTCTGATCCGGGGCGAGGCTTGTTGCGACTGACAAATTAATGCGTACTGCCCGCAACGCTTTTAGCTTATGCGGGCCTACGCGAAACGTGGCTCAGATGTAGGCCCGCATAAGCCACCGGCGTTGCGGGCACTTGCTACACACTCAGACTTTTTTCTCGTGCCCTTCCCAATACGGGTCGCGCAAGCGGCGCTTGTACAGTTTACCGTTGGGATCGCGGGGCAGCTCGTCCATATAGTCGATAGAGCGCGGCAGTTTCATGCGTGCCAGTCGGTCTTCGAGAAAGCCCATTATGTCGGCAGTCAGTTCATCTGAGGCCTTGACGCCACTAATGGTTTGCACAACCGCCTTGATTTCTTCGCCCCAGTCTTCATTGGGTACGCCGAAGACTGCGCAGTCTTCAATCTTGTCGTGCAAAATCAGAACATTCTCGATTTCTGCCGGGTAAATGTTGGCACCGCCGGAAATGATCATGTCGATCTTGCGATCGCTCAGGAAAAGATAGCCGTCTTCGTCGAGGTGGCCGATGTCACCGAGGGTAAAGAAATTACCAATGCGGTTCTTTTTGGTTTTGTCCTTGTCACCCTTGTATTCGAAGTCGCTGTTGTCCATCAGCTTCATGTAAATGGTGCCGGTCTCGTTGGGGCCGAGTTCATTTTCTTCGTCGTCAAAAATTTTCACTTCCGAACCAAACCAGGCTTCGCCTACGGAGCCGGGGTGAGCCAGCCAGCCTTCGGGTGTACAGAGCGTGCCGCCACCTTCGGTGCCCGCGTAATATTCGTAAATGCTGTTGCCCCACCAGTCGAGCATCTGGCGCTTGATATCGGGTGGGCAGGGCGCGGCCGCGTGAATCATTTGCCGGGTCGACGACATGTCGTATTTGTTGCGCACTTCTTCGGGCAGCTTCAGCGTGCGAATAAACTGGGTAGGCACCATGTGGCTGGTGGTGACCTTGTGCTTCTCGATCAATTGCAGCATTTCTTCCGGCTCCCACTTGTCCACCAATACGACGGAGTGGCCCATGTGCAGGGAGTTACCGGAGAAGTTCAATACGGCGGTGTGGTACAGAGGCGAGCCACAGAAATGCACGTTGTTGTCTTCGGGTTGAATGCCGAACAGCATCAGGAACATGGCCATCATGCCGTAGAGGTCTTCCGGTGACATGTCGGGCAGGGGGCGCTTCACGCCTTTGGGCTTGCCGGTGGTGCCGGAGGTGTAGTTCATCACCTGCCCGGCAGCGCGGTTGTCGGGCAGCGTAGTCGGTTGGCCGTCCGTCAGTTCATTGATACTGCGAAAACCGTCGATTTTACCGACCGCAAACGCGTTGTCGGTATTGAATCCGGCTTCTTTGGCCGCGGTTGCCGCCGCCTTGGCTACGCGCTCATGGGTGATAAAGGCTTTGGCTTCACAGTCTTCAAGAATGTAGGCCACTTCCGGGCCGGCCAGATGCCAGTTAACCGGCACAAAATAAAAGCCGGCCTGTGTAGCGGCGAGGTAGACCTGATAAAACTCGACGCAGTTGGGCAGCATCATGGCAACGCAGTCACCGCGCTTGAGGCCGCGGGCGCGCAGACCGTGAACGATCTGGTTAGCGGCTTCCAGCAGGTCGCCCCGGCTATAGGTTTGACCATCGGGCGCGACCAGCGCCAGCGGGGACGGATCTTTTTGGGCGAAGGCCCAGAATCCCAGTTCGGACATGCGGAGTTCTCCTTGCGAGTTTTTATCAGTCGGAAACTATATCACTGGCAGCGGCCAGTCTCAGCAGCGCTTTAGGCCGATCTGAAGTGTCAATTCAGGTCAACCGCATACCGGCGCAAAAGGGCGAGGGGCACAATATCGCCCGCCTTTTGGTGAGTTCGTTGCAGGTAAACCCGGGGCGCCATGTCCTGTTCATAGGCCTCCAGCCAGCGCGAGGCGCAAAGGCACCAGCGATCGCCGGGTTTGAGGCCGGGAAAGCCGAACTCCGGGTGGGGTGTTGACAGGTCGTTGCCGCGAAAGCGGGAGTACTCCAGGAAATCTTGAGTAACTTCGATGCACACGGTGTGAGAACCAATATCGTCGTCGCTGGTATTGCAGCAACCATCGCGAAAAAAGCCGGTTAGCGGGTCTTCGCTGCAGGGCGCCAGCCTTTCACCATATACATTGAGAGATTCATCCATTGTGCTTTACGTCCTGAGAGTAACCGGGCTTCGATGTGGGTATCAGATTGGCCAGCATCCACAGCGCCACCAGCATCAAGCCGCCCACTTCACGGCCCGCTTCAACGGCCTGACTGTTCATCGCCAGCTCCTGAAAAAGCGCTGAAAAAGATACCTTGCCAACGACCTGGGGCGCAAGTGAGGCGGCCCAAAGGCCAGCGATAACCAGCAGTAGCGCGCAAAGCCAGCGCTGAGGTTTGCCTCGCCAGCCGCTCAGACACAGGGTTGCGGCCACAGCGTAGAAGCTGGCCCACACCAGCGGGTCTGGATCGTTGAATTGTGCCAGAGCCGCGAGCGTGAAAATGGCGGCAGCGAGGGCGTTGGCAATTCGCATCAGCGCGGCTCTTTTTTCATCTCGTGCAAGGCTACCGATGTGCTGCGGTCGCACTGCAATTGCGGGCGGTTTTGTTCCAGCTCGGCCAGCGGTTCTGCCACTTCAAAACTATCGAAGTAGCGCTGGGCCAACACCTGATACTGCTCGGTGCCGTGGGTTTTCCAGCCGATTTCTTTCTCTGACAGCTCGCGCACGATGCGCGCGGGTACACCGGATACCAGTGTTCGCGGCGGAATTTCAAAGCCGGCCTTTACAAAGGCATTGCCGCCGACAAACGCCTCTTCGCCAACAATGGCATCGTCCATCACGGTTGAATTAATACCCACCAGTGCATTGCGACGCACAATGCAGCCATGCAAAACGGCGCCGTGGCCAATATGGCCGTAGCTTTCCACAACCACCTTTTTATCGGGAAAGCTGTGCATCATGCAGTGATCCTGCACGTTGGCTCCTTCATGAATTTCAACGATGCCGAAATCACCGCGCAGGCAGGCGAAAGGGCCGATAAAACACTTGGGCCCGATGCGTACGTCGCCAATCAACACCGCCTCGGGATGTACAAAGCTGGAAGGGTGTACCACGGGGATAACCCCTTCGAGGGCGTAGACTTTTGCCATTGCAGATTCCTAGGGTGTGTCGGGGAGGGCGTAAGCGATCAACGCGTCGCCGGGTTTTGACCAGCCGTGGCCACCGGCTGCCACCACAATATACTGCCGTCCGTTGCTGTCGAGCTTGTAGCTCATGGGTGTGGCGTTGGCGGTAAAGGGCAGGCGGTCTTTCCAGACTTCTTCGCCGGAGTCCTGATCAAAAGCGCGCAGGTATTTATCGGTGGTGGCCCCGATAAAGACCAAACCGCCTGCGGTGGCGAGCGAGCCGCCCACATTCGGTGTGCCGGTATTAAACCACAGCGGAAAGGGCGCCAGATCGCGGGTTGTGCCGAGCGGAATGCGCCATTTCACCTCGCCGCTTTTCAAGTCTACGGCGGTAAAGCTGCCCCAGGGTTTGGGTACGCAGGGCGCGCCGTAGTTTGACACCAGCGGTGTGCGCATGGCGCCGTAAGCCGTGCCGGTCATCGGAAAGTATTCTATCGGGTAGCTGCCTTCACGCGGCTCGGCGTCATACTCCGCGCGCGGTATCAGAGTGACGACCGTGGCGAAATGCATCTGGTTCACGAACATCAAACCGCGCTCGGGGTTCACCGACACGCTGCCCCAGTTGATGCCGCCGATATTGGCCGGGTAGAGCACCGAACCCTGCAGCGAGGGCGGGGTAAATATACCTTCGGAGCGGTATTGGCTGACCAGCTCCTGACAGGCGCTTTTCCCAAAACCGAACAGCCCTTCAACGTTGTTTTTGTCGATAACGCCGGTGAAGTGCAGGGGTTCGGGGTGGGTGGTAAAAGGTTGGGTGGCTGAAAGTGTTTCACCGGGTACGCCGCCCTGTGGCACTGGGCGCTCTTCCACCGGGTAGAGGGGTTTGCCGGTGTTGCGGTCAAGCAAAAACACCATACCGGTTTTTGTGCCCTGTAAAACTCCCGCGGCATTGTTGGCCACACCGGGAATCTTGAACAGCACGGGTTGGGCGGCAACGTCAAAATCCCATACGTCGTGGTGAACGGTTTGAAAATGCCAGCGATATGTGCCGGTAGCGCCGTCGAGTGCGACCACCGATGAGCCGTATTCGTCTATGCCGTCGCGTTCGCCGCCGTAGAGATCAGGCGACGGATTGCCCGTAGGGATAAGCACCAGACCGCGTTCGTGATCGACCGCCATGGGCGCCCAGACATTAGGGCTGCCCTGATGATAACGCAGGCTGCCATCGGCGTTGCGGTGCCGCGCCTTGTAGTCATCGCTGACCGGATCCCAGGCCCAGACCAGCTCGCCGTTGTTGACATTGAAGGCGCGCACCACGCCCGAGGGCGCATCGTCGCGCAGGTTGTCGACCACCAGTGCACCAATGACGGCGATGTCGCCAATGATCGCGGGCGGTGAGGTGGGGTAATACTCCCAGCTGACGTGCTCGCCCACACGCTCGCGCAGTTTGACGCGGCCCTGCTCGCCAAAATCAGCGCAGGGTTTGCCGGTGTCGGCGTCGAGGGCAATCAATTCGGCGTCGCGAGTGCCATACAGAATGCGTTTGTTGCAGGCCCGGTCTGGTTCATGGCCTTCCCAGTAACTTACGCCACGGCAAATGGCCGGGTAATAGCCGCCGGATGTGTTCTTGATCTCCGGGTCGAATACCCAGCGCTCTTCGCCGGTATCGGGTGCCAGCGCAAATACGCGGCCAAAAGGCGTGCAGTAATAGAGGTGCCGGTTGGTCGCAATGGGTGTGACTTGCAGGCTGGTAAAGCTCCAGTCGCTGTCTTGCCCTGTGCTGAAGTCGCCGGAGCGATGGGTCCAGGCCACTTCGAGCTGATTGATATTGGCCCGGTTAATGTCGTTGAGGGGGCTGAAGCGGTCGGAGTTGTTGCCGCCACCGTAGCTTGGCCACTCCGCAACCTGCGCAGTCTCGTGTGTGGCGCTGGTCGGCCTGGCCCCGGTGTTTGACCAGCAACCGCTGAGCAGTGTTGTCAGCATGGCCAGCGCCGCGAGGCAGCGTGTACTGCCCGCCTGAAAGTGAATGTGCATGTTTATCGCCCTGATTGCAGGCGTCCAGCATAGCAATCCCGCACCTTGAGCTGAATCATCCATATGGTGGTGATCAGGGATCACATTCGAAAATCATCTATGACACTGATTTTTAACGGCAAACCGTGGATAATGCAGGCACAGAATTTTTCCAGTTTCCGGCGGTATTGTTTGTTATGCGTAGAACCAAGATTGTTGCGACCGTAGGCCCGGCGTCCGATAGTGAAGAAACCTTGTCAGCCCTTATCGAAGCGGGCGTGAATGTGTTTCGCCTGAATTTCTCGCACGGCACGGCTGACGAGCAGCGCCAGCGCGCTTTTCGGATCCGTGAGCTGGCCGCCGCCCGCGGCTGTCACGTTGCCCTGCTGGGCGACTTGCAGGGCCCCAAAATCCGCCTGCGCAAGTTACCGGGTGACGCCATCGAGCTTAAAAAAGGGCAGGCGCTGGTGCTGGACACCGCACTCAAGGATGGCGAGGGCGATAGCGGCCATATCGGTGTGGACTACGAACCGCTGGCCCGGAGCGTTAGCGCCGGTGACACCCTGCTGCTGGATGACGGCCGCTTCAGGCTGGAGGTAGAGGGCGTGGCGGGCAGTCGGGTTAATACCGTCTCGCGCAGCGCTGGCACACTGAAATCGCGCAAGGGTATCAATCGCATGGGCGGCGGTCTCTCGGCGCCTGCCTTGACCGCCAAGGACCTTGAAGACGTTAAAATCGTGGCAGCCATTGCACTGGATTATGTCGCCATTTCCTTTCCCAGCGGCGCGGCGGATATTGAATATGCCCGCAGCGAGCTGGACAAGGCAGGCTGCATTGCCCACGTGATCGGCAAGGTTGAGCGAGCCGAGGCGGTTGCCGACGATGCAACGCTGGACGCGCTGATAGAAGCCTGTGACGGCATTATGGTGGCGCGGGGCGACCTGGGTGTAGAGATTGGTGACGCCAATCTGATCGCCTACCAGAAGCATATGATCAAACGGGCGCGCCAGCTCAACCGCATGGTGATTACCGCGACCCAGATGATGGAGTCGATGAT
>DIBR01000017.1:50917-58420 GCA_002415025.1 Spongiibacteraceae bacterium UBA5047 | reverse complement strand
ACTCCTTGCCGCACTCGGTGCCTGGCTCGGTTGGCAGCAACTTCCGGTTATTATTATTTTCTCGTCGCTGGTCGGCGCCGTGCTTGGCTCACTTTATATCGCAATGAATAAATCCAGCCGTGGCATGGCCATTCCCTTTGGCCCCTACCTCGCCGGTGCAGGTCTGATTACGCTGTTCTGGGGTGAGGTGATCGTTGATAACTACCTGCAATTTGCCGGGCTTCGCTAATGTATGTCGTGGGCTTAACAGGCGGCATCGGCAGCGGCAAATCTGCCGCGTCAGCTCGCTTTGAAGCACTCGGGATCAGCGCTGTAGATGCCGATGTCATTGCCCGTGAGGTAGTTCAGCCTGGCACTCCGGCCCTTGACGCCATCACCTCACATTTCGGGAACGATATTTTGCAGGACGACGGGACTCTTGATCGCGCGGCTCTGCGAAAAATTATATTCCAGTCCGAAACAGACAAACACTGGCTTGAATCCCTGCTACACCCGCTTATCGGTGAAGAAACACTCCGTCAACTTGCCGCTGCACAAAGCCCCTATGTCCTTTTTATCTCGCCGCTATTGGTAGAGTCCGGACAGAAGGCTTTATGCCAGCGCCTTCTGGTTATTGACGTTCCTGAAGAAATGCAAGTTGAGCGGACAATGGCCCGTGATACCAATGAGCGCTCGCAAGTAGAGCGCATTATCGCCTCTCAGGCGCGCCGCGAAGACCGGCTGGCCCAGGCAGACGACGTTATCTGCAACGATGGCGGCCTTGAAGCGTTGCACGACGCAGTAGACCAACTCCACCAACACTACTTAACCCTTGCGAGCACCCATGCCCAGCTACATTAACTGCCCCAACTGCAACGCAAAGCTGGAATGGAGCACAGAAAACCCTAACCGGCCATTTTGCTCCGAGCGCTGCAAAAACAAGGATTTTATTACCTGGGCGAATGAGGAACAGGTGATTGCCGGCGATAGCAGTGTCAGCGATATATTTTCAGAAGAACTCGAATGAGCGGGAGCTGGACCAAAACCCTAAAGAACACCTGCGTGTGAACGCCTCAATATCTCGGTAACGATGGCAGTATTGGCGTCCGGGAAATCGAGTTCGGGCATAACATCCAGCGCGCACCACCTTATCGATTGACCTTCACGGCCAACAGCCTCCCCCTCAAAATCCCGCACTATCCACACATCGAGTAGAACATGCTTGTCGCCGTAATTATGATCGACCTTCATCATGGGCTCAGCTTTCGTCACCACCAGACCCAATTCTTCCTGAAGCTCACGAGCCAAAGCCAGAGCCGCTGACTCCCCGGGCTCCACCTTGCCCCCCGGAAACTCCCACAATCCGCCCCGATGCGCTCGCTGGAGGCGCTTACTGAGGAGAACCTCCGAGCCCCGGATAATAACCCCGGCGGCTACATGGATCTGAACGAATTCAGCTTCGGTATTCAGCATTAATCTTGACGTAGTCGAGAGACAGGTCGGTCGTCCAGACAGTTTCAGTCGCATCACCTCGGGCGAGGCTCACACGAATGACGATGTTCTCTTCAGCCATCGCGGCCTGGCCGCGGGCCTCCGTATACGACTCAGCAAGGCCACCTTGCTCAGCAACAACCACGCCATTAATGGCAACACCAACCTTTGCGACATCCAGATCATCAATGCCAGCGCGGCCCAATGCCGCTAAAATGCGACCCCAGTTCGGGTCACTTGCAAACAGTGCGGTTTTTACCAGAGGCGATTCGGCTATGGTAAAAGCAGCTTGCAGGCATTCCTTTTCATTACGGCCTTCAACGACTTCAACCGTCACGAACTTGGTAGCACCTTCTCCATCCCGGACAATACCCTGGGCCAGATCAACAAACACCTGCTCGATGGCTGCCCGAAGATTCCGATAGTCTTCGCAATCAGATTCCACGATGCGCTCGCCGCCAGCCGCTCCGGTGGCAACGAGAATGCAGGCGTCATTAGTTGAAGTATCACCGTCAATCGTGATGCGATTGAATGATCTGTTCACGACATCGTCGATCATCGATTGCAATACGACACGATCAACCGGAGCATCGGTAGCGACATACGCCAGCATGGTAGCCATATTCGGCTTGATCATGCCGGCACCTTTTGAAATGCCGGTTACCGTGAATTCACGCCCCCCACTTTTTACAACAACGGAGCTCGCCTTGGGGCGCGTATCAGTTGTCATGATGCCGTGGGCCGCTTCAAGCCACTTGTCTTCAGACATCAATAAGGGTAACGAAGGCAGGGCTTGCTCGATTTTTTCCAGCGGCAGACGCTCGCCAATCACACCGGTAGAAAACGGCAACACCTGCTCGGGCTCGCAGGCCATCAACTCGGCAACCGCTGCACAACTCTGCCTCGCTGCCAGCATGCCGCGGCTACCCGTACCGGCGTTTGCATTGCCGGTATTAATGAGGAGATAACGCGGATCTTTCTTACCCAGATGTTCGCGCGCCACATGAACCGGTGCTGCACAAAAGCGATTCAAGGTAAATACCGCCGCAACACTGGCGCCTTCAGCAAGCTCAAACAACACGAGGTCCTTGCGGCCAGCACGTTTGATGCCGGCGCTGCCTATGGCAATTCGCACACCGTTAACAGGCAATAATTCCGGTAGTTCTGCAGGCCCTACTGCCATCGACTAAGCACCCAGTTGACCATGACAATGTTTGTATTTTTTTCCTGAGCCGCAAGGGCAGGGTTCGTTGCGACCCACCTTTCTCTCATCTCTCACAAAGGGTGTTGCAGGGTCTTCAGTTCGTTCTGCCGAACTTTCTGCAGCTTCCTTCAACGCTGATGACTCGGCGTGCTGAAACTCCATCGCCTGCTTCGCACTCGCCTCGCGACGCTCGCGCTCAAGAGCATCTATCTCGTCATTGCGCTGAATCTGAACATGTGACAGAAAACGAATCACCTCATGCTTCAGTGATTCCAGCATCTCCTCGAAGAGAGCAAAAGCTTCGCGTTTGTATTCCTGCTTCGGGTTTTTCTGGGCATAAGAGCGCAAATGAATCCCTGTGCGCAAATGGTCCATGGTCGCCAGATGTTCCTTCCATAGGTTATCCAGCACTTGCAGCATGATATGCCGCTCTACCTTGCGCATGTCTATGCCAAGCCCTGCGCATTTTTCATTGTAGGCTGTGCTAACAAGCTCAATCAGTCTCTCGCGAAGGCTGTCTTCGTGCAGAGAATCATCGGCATCAAGCCAAGTCTGCACTGGCGCAGATACCGCAAACTCCGACTCCATTCTTTTTTCGAGTCCGGCAATATCCCACTGTTCTTCGATACTTTGTGGCGGAATATATTCAGCAACGATAGAGCTCACCACATCCGCCCGAATCGCTTCCAGCATGGGTGAAATATCTTCATCGTGGAGCAACTCATCGCGCTGCTGATAAATGATACGTCGCTGATCGTTAGCCACATCATCATACTCAAGCAACTGCTTGCGAATATCGAAGTTACGACCTTCCACCTTGCGTTGAGCCTTTTCAATCGCATTACTCACCATGCGATGCTCAATGGCTTCACCTTTCTCGAGGCCCAAAGCCTGCATAATATTGCGAACGCGGTCTGACGCGAAAATGCGCATCAGATTATCGTCCAGCGACAAATAGAAGCGCGACATGCCGGGGTCGCCCTGGCGCCCGGCACGACCGCGCAACTGATTATCAATTCGTCTCGATTCGTGACGCTCGGTACCAATAATATGCAGGCCACCGGCTTCTATAACCTGACTGTGGCGAACCTGCCACTCGGCGCGCATACGCTCGCTCAAGGCTTGATCCGCTTCGGGCAAAGCCTTAATTTCCGCCTCAACGTTACCACCAAGTACGATATCTGTTCCGCGCCCGGCCATATTGGTAGCAATGGTCACCACCCCGGGCCGCCCGGCCTGGATAATGATGTCCGCTTCCTGTTCGTGAAACTTGGCATTCAGAACCTTGTGTTCGACTTTTGCAGCCTTGAAACGCCGGGACATTTCCTCGGACGTTTCTATTGACGCCGTTCCCACCAACACCGGCGCACCGAGCTCAATGATCTCTTTAACGTCCTCTACAATGGCGTCGTACTTTTCATCTTTGCTCAGGTAAACAAGATCGTTGAGATCGCGGCGCTGACTTGGCTTGTTGGTAGGAATCACCACCACATCGAGCCCGTAAATTTGCTGAAACTCGAATGCCTCGGTATCTGCGGTTCCCGTCATGCCCGCCAGCTTGTCAAACAACCGGAAATAGTTCTGGAACGTCGTCGATGCCAGAGTCTGGCTCTCGGCTTGAATCGAAACGTTTTCCTTGGCTTCAATAGCCTGATGCAAGCCCTCTGACAAACGCCGGCCAGGCATTGTTCGCCCGGTGTGCTCATCAATCAGCATGATCTGGCCGTCTTGAATGATATATTCCACATCGCGATGGAACAGCACATGCGCGCGAAGGGCGGAATAGACATGGTGTAAAAGGTTGAGATTGCTCGCAGAGTAGAGGCTGTCGCCCTCTTCAAGCAGTCCGTCTTTCAGCATCAGCTCCTCAACCAGCTCATGCCCTGCTTCCGTCAGTTCTACCTGCCGTGCCTTCTCGTCTATCGTAAAGTCGCCTTCAACCTCTACACCTTCTTCCGCTTCAGGCGCGGGCTTCAGTTTGGGAATAAACTGATTGATACGCTTGTACAAGAGCGAGCTGTCTTCAGCCTGCCCGGAGATGATGAGCGGCGTACGCGCCTCGTCAATCAGGATAGAGTCCACTTCATCGACTATGGCAAAGTTCAAGCCACGCTGGTAGCGGTCTTCGAGCGAGAAGGCCATATTGTCGCGAAGGTAGTCAAAACCGAACTCATTATTTGTGCCATACGTGATATCGGAGGCATAGGCAGCTTTCTTGGCCTCACTGTCCTGGCGTGACTCAACCACGCCAACGCTCATACCCAAAAACTCATAGAGCGGGCGCATCCAGTCCGCGTCGCGTCGCGCCAGATAATCGTTCACGGTAACAACAAATACGCCCTTGCCTGACAGCGCATTCAGATAGACAGGCAGCGTAGCAACCAGCGTTTTACCTTCACCGGTCTTCATTTCTGCAATTCTGCCTTCGTGCAGCGTAATACCCCCAATCAACTGCACGTCGAAATGGCGCATACCCATAACCCGGCGACTGGCTTCGCGCGCGGTAGCAAACGCCTCCGGCAGTAGCCGGTCGAGCGAATCTCCGTCGGCAAACCGCTGTCGAAATTCCTGAGTCTTGCTCTGTAACTCACTGTCAGACAAAGCCTGCAGACCGCCTTCGAGCTCATTAATCTGCGCGACCAGCCGCCCCATTCGCTTGAGCTCACGATCGTTCTTACTGCCAAATATCTTTTTGATTACACCAGCTATCATCTATGACTTCGCTTGTTTCATCGTCCAGGTTTTGTCCACATATGCTCTGTGCCTGCGTTGAGCAGTCAGCATAGTAAAACATGAATGTTCACAACTGAGGTTTCGAGGCACGCCTGACGCAATCCTCCGGCAGACATGCCGAATCGGGCCAAACACCCCGAAATCGCGCAAGCGCGACCACGGCAAGTGCGCCAATATCGCATAGAAATGCAGTGATTTCCATGCCCAAGCAGGCATGGAGGGGGAGGAATCAGCCGATAGCGGCGACTGGATTCATATAGGAGATAGGCGCATCCGCGACATCGTCAAAGGTCACCATTTCCCAGGCATCTTCCTGGGCAATCAACGCACGCAGCGAGGCATTGTTGAGTCCATGCCCGGATTTGTAGGCTTTGAACTCTCCGATGAGACTATACCCAAGCAGGTAAAGGTCTCCAATGGCGTCCAGGACCTTGTGCTTCACAAATTCATCGTCGTAACGAAGGCCGTCTTCGTTCAGTATCCGGTACTCATCAACGACAATGGCGTTATCGACACTGCCGCCCTGAGCCAGACCCTGGGAACGCAGGTATTCTATCTCATGCATAAACCCGAAGGTTCGCGCTCGACTAACCTCCTTGACAAAAGAGGTACTGGAAAAGTCGAGCACAGCCTGAGGCGTTCGATCGCGGAAAACCGGGTGATCAAAGTTAATGGTAAAGGAGACCTTGAAGCCGTCAAAAGGGAGAAAACTGGCAACCTTGTCTCCATCCTTAACCGTGATAGCCTTTTTGATCCGAATGAATTTCTTCGCCGCCGGTTGTTCTTCAATACCCGCAGACTGGATAAGAAAAACAAAGGGGCCGGCACTGCCATCCATTATCGGCACTTCAGCCGCGCTGAGCTCGACGTAGGCATTATCAATGCCCAATCCGGCCATAGCTGACAACAGGTGCTCTACCGTAGAGACACGCACACCGTCTTTTACCAGAGTAGAAGACAGGGTGGTATCACCCACATTTTCCGCGCGCGCAGGAATTTCCACAACCGGATTAAGGTCCGTGCGACGAAACACAATGCCATTGTCGACCGGCGCCGGCTTCAGGGTCAGGTAGACCTTTTCCCCTGTATGCAAGCCTACGCCAGTGGCCCGGATGGTGTTTCTCAAAGTCCGTTGTTTAATCATCGTTCCTGCAAATTTCTCGCGTGTAAAGAGCCAGATTGCGCATGTTAGCAGAGCTTACGCAATTCACCAACCGTCAGTTGACCAAATTGTGACCAGCCAATCAGCCTCAATCCGCCTGTCTGCGCAGGAAAGCCGGGATATCCAGATACTCCATATTCCGGTCTTCCATTGCTGCGGTTGCAACGGCTTCCCGGGCAACGGCAGATTTACGCATCACGGTGGGACGATCCAGCTGTCGGTAGTCACTCGCCGTCTTCGGTTCAACCGGCTTGTTTTCCACTACTTTCAAGGGGATATCGACACCGCCATCCAAGCCGGTGGCAACCACGGTAACCCGCAACTCGTTGCTCATCTCGGGATCAATAACAGTCCCCACCACCACGGTAGCCTGATCGGAAGCAAACTCCTTGACGGTATCACCAACGTCAGCGAACTCACCGAGCGACAAATCCAGACCGGCGGTGATATTGACGAGAATACCGCGTGCGCCCTGAATATTGACGTCTTCCAGCAGCGGACTGCGAATCGCAGCTTCTGCCGCCTCGATCGCGCGATTTTCACCGCTTGCGATACCGGAGCCCATCATCGCCATGCCCATTTCGGACATGACAGTGCGCACGTCAGCAAAGTCAACGTTGATCATGCCGGGGCGAATGATCAGGTCCGCGATTCCCTGAACCGCGCCAAGCAGCACATCGTTAGCCGCCTTAAAGGCATCAAGCAGGCTTGTGGTCTTGCCCAGTACCGTTAGCAACTTCTCATTGGGAATGGTAATCAGGGAATCCACGTGCTCACGCAGCTCACGCATACCCTGCTCCGCAATTTCCATACGCTTGCGGCCTTCAAACGGGAAAGGCTTGGTCACAACGGCAACCGTCAATATTCCCAACTCGCGGGCTACCTCGGCTACCACCGGCGCACCACCCGTTCCTGTACCACCACCCATACCGGC
>DIBR01000017.1:3019-50882 GCA_002415025.1 Spongiibacteraceae bacterium UBA5047 | reverse complement strand
CCTTCAAACGGGAAAGGCTTGGTCACAACGGCAACCGTCAATATTCCCAACTCGCGGGCTACCTCGGCTACCACCGGCGCACCACCCGTTCCTGTACCACCACCCATACCGGCGGTAATAAACACCATGTCAGCACCATCGAGCGCCTCCATGATGCGGTCCCGATCCTCCATCGCGGCCTTTCGACCTACCTCAGGATTCGCGCCTGCACCCAATCCTTTGGTGATATTGTTACCCAACTGCAAAACCGTGCGGGAACAAATATCGGTCAACGCCTGAGCGTCAGTGTTAGCGCAGATAAAATCTACACCCTCCACATTGTTCGCGATCATGTGTTTAACAGCATTGCCGCCACCACCACCAACACCGATGACTTTAATAACTGCACTTTGCGGTACGTTATCAACGAGTTCAAACATGGTATTTCTCCCTTTTTTAGCTTGTGAGCGTGGAATTCCACGCCCGGTTACTAAACTTAAAAACAGCCCTATTAAAAATTGCTTTGTATCCAGTTCTTCAGTCGCTCAACGAAACTGACCGGTGAGCGCTTGCGTTTTTTACCAACATCACTTGTGTGTTGCGTAAATCCGTATTGCAGCAAACCGACGCTCGTCGAGTAGATCGGGTTGCGCACGATATCGGTTAAGCCGCTGATATCCTGGGGCACACCCAAACGAACCGGCATGTGAAATATTTCTTCTGCGAGATCAATGACGCCTTCCATTTTCGAAGTCCCGCCTGTCAACACGATGCCGGCAGCGCAGATATCCTCGTAACCGCTGCGCCTCAACTCGGCCTGCACCAGAGTGAACAGTTCGTCGTATCGAGGCTCGACTACTGCAGCCAACTGTTGCCGGGAAAGATCACGTGGCGGCCGCTCACCCACACTAGGTACTTTGATGGTTTCATCTTCGCCAGCCAGCTGCGTAAGCGCGCAGGCGTATTTAATCTTGATCTCCTCGGCATACTGCGTGGGCGTACGCAACGCCATCGCGATATCGTTGGTAACCTGATCGCCGGCAATCGGGATAACGCCCGTATGCTTGATCGCGCCTTCGGTAAAGATTGCTATATCAGTGGTGCCGCCACCGATATCCACCAAACAAACACCCAGCTCCTTCTCATCTTCTGTTAGCACGGCATAGCTCGACGCGAGCTGTTCTAGAATGACGTCTTCGACTTCCAGCCCACAGCGGCGGATGCACTTCTCAATGTTCTGAACAGCGTTTACCGCACAGGTAACCAAATGTACCTTCGCTTCAAGGCGAACCCCTGACATCCCCAATGGTTCGCGAATTCCTTCTTGATCATCGACGATGTATTCCTGCGGCAGAATATGTAGCACTTTCTGATCTGCTGGGATCGCTACCGCCTGGGCGGCATCGATAACACGCTCAAGATCGAGCTGGTAAACCTCGCGGTCCCGGATTGCGACGATGCCGTGGGAGTTCAAGCTGCGTATATGGCTTCCCGCAATCCCCACATACACGCTATGTATCTGGCAGCCCGCCATAAGCTCGGCTTCCTCGATCGCGCGCTGAATCGACTGCACTGTCGATTCGATGTTAATAACCACACCCTTCTTCATACCGCGCGACGGATGAGAGCCGATGCCGACAATTTCGAGTACACCGTCAGCGTTGATCGCACCAACAATGGCAACGACTTTCGACGTTCCAATATCCAGCCCGACTACCATGCGATCCGTGTGAGTGCCCGCCATCTTAAACGCTCCCCAAAGTATTTTTTTGCTGCCTACGCGTGAAGCCGCCCATCAGGTTTTACCTTCACGCCAATCAATAGCAACGCCATTGATGTAGCGAGTATCAACTTGCTGCACATCAGCAAAGCGGGTCTGTAACTTTTCCCGATACACGCGCAAAAATCGTTTCATGTTCTGAACCGGCTGCTTGCGGCCCAGCTTGATTTCAACTCCGTCGCCGGCCACACCCAACCACTGCCCCTGATCATCAAGCAGTAAATGCGACAGTTGCAGTGGCGTATCAACCAGCAACTGAGTCATTAACTGATAAGCCTGCATGACTCCGACAGAAGCCGCATCCGGTCCTTCAAGTGTCGGCAACGGCAAATTTTTTGGAACACTGGCCGGCGCAAACACTTCACCACGATGATTGAGCAGCGCCGTTCTCCCCCAATACGCAATGGGAGTTTGTTCCTCTATCGTGACCCGCAAAGACCACGGCCATTCACGCTCGACACTCGCCGACAACACCCACGGCTCCAACTCCACGCTGCGTTTGATCGCAGCCAAATCCAGGCCGAAATAACCCTTTTCTATATATGGATTCACCCGGCTCACGAGCTGATCCTGATTCACTTGCCGGATATCACCCGCAAAGGCAACGCGCTCAACCGAGACCCTGCCTACCGAAAGAACCATAGACAGCAACGCGGCGAGCACCAGACCTGCGCCCCCCACCATCACTCCGATGCGGAGGTAGGGCATAAAGTTGAGCTGCAACGCAGGTTTTTTCTCCGCGCGACCACGTCGCGGCTGCGCTCCTCGCTTCCGGATGACTTTTTGTGGTTTCGCTTTTTTCATAAGGCTTGCACCGCAATGGCGAGCACCAGTTCCTGAAAGTTCCAGCCATGTGCTTCGGCTGCCATGGGGACCAGACTGTGGTCTGTCATCCCCGGAATTGTATTCACTTCGAGCAGCTGAAACCGGCCATCGCTGTCTCGCATAACATCGACCCGGCCCCACCCGCTACAACCGAGACTGTCAAAAGCCTGCAACGCCAGATTTTGCAGCTCGATCTCTTCAGCTTCACTGAGCCCACAGGGGCATAAATAACGCGTTGTGGTCGACTGATATTTCGCTTCAAAGTCGTAGAAGCGATTGTTTGTTTCCAAACGAATGGCAGGCAAGACTTCACGCCCTACGATCGCCACGGTATATTCCTCGCCGACAACCCAGCGCTCAACCAGCACAGTTCCGTAGTTTTTTGCGTTGCCGTAGGCTTCGCGCAACTCCGCAAGGCTCGCAACTCGCGCCATGCCAATACTCGAGCCTTCATTACTGGGCTTAACAATGCTCTCACCCAAAGTTGCGTACACAGCGGCGAGATCGCTGCGATCGTCAAGCACCATAAATTCCGGAGTCGGCAACCCTGCGCCACCCCACAACAACTTGCTGCGCTGCTTGTCCATCGCCAAAGCAGAAGCCAACACCCCGCTACCCGTGAAGCGAATACCTTTTGTCAGCAGTGCTCCTTGCACCGTTCCGTCTTCGCCACCAGGTCCGTGTAAGGCAATAAAAGCAAGATCAAACTGTTCAGCTTTTTCCAGCCAACCCGGTTCAGCTGTATCCACCAGCTCGCATGCAAGACCCGCGTCAGCAAATGCTGCCAGCACCGCTCGCCCCGAGCTCAGGGAAATATCCCGCTCGGCGGAGCTACCCCCGGCCAGCACAGCAATAGGCCCTTTCAAGCTGCCCTGCAGTTGCGACAATAAATTTTCTCGCACCGGACTCATGCTTCCCACCCGCTGCCAGCCAGTTGCAGGGCAATACCGCCGATATTCCCGGCGCCCTGGGTCAATACAATGTCGTCACTCCTAACGACCGACTTCAATGTTTCGAGCACCTGCTCAATATCCTCAACGAATATCGGATCGATTTTCCCGAGCTGGCGAATACTGGCACACAGGCTGCGCGAGTCTGCACCGGGAATGCTGTTTTCACCGGCCGAATACACATTGAGCATCAGCAGCATGTCGACTTCCGACAACACCCGAACAAAATCGTCGTAGAGATCGCGAGTACGTGTGAAGCGATGCGGCTGGTAAACCATCAATAAGCGCCGTTCCGGCCAAGCCTGCCGCACAGCTTTAATGGTGGCCATGACCTCGGTCGGATGATGTCCATAATCGTCAACCAGGATCGCGCTTCCGCCCGCAACCTTCTGTTCGCCGTAAATCTGAAAGCGTCGACCAACTCCCTGATAGGTTTCGATGCCACTGCAGATATGCTCAGCGCTTATCCCTTCGTCGGTCGCAACAGCGATCGCGGCTGTGGCATTCAGCACATTGTGGATGCCCGGCTGATTTATGGTGAAACTGAGCACGTCGTTGTTACGAACCCGCGCGACATCAAAATGCGAACGCAATCCGTCTTCTCGCACATTCTGAATGCGAAAATCAGCATCGTCGCTAAGCCCGTAGGTTAGAACCTGCCGCGAAATCTTCGGCAACAACTCCCGCACTACAGGATCATCCACGCACACCACGGCTATGCCATAGAAAGGCAAATTGTGTAAGAACTCGATAAAGGTTTGCCGCAACCGTTCAAAGTCACCGCCATAGGTACCCATATGATCGGCTTCAATATTCGTAACGACAGATACCATTGGCTGCAAGTGCAGGAATGACGCATCGCTTTCGTCTGCCTCTGCCACCAAATAACGACTCTCACCGAGTTTTGCGTTAGTGCCGGCACTGTTAACTTTGCCGCCGATCACAAAGGTCGGATCCAGACCTGCGTCTGCAAAAATATTGGTGATAATGCTGGTTGTGGTAGTTTTTCCGTGGGTACCGGCAACCGCAACACCGTGCCGGTATCGCATCAGTTCCGCCAGCATCTCCGCACGGCGTACCACAGGAATACGCAACTCAAATGCCGCGCTCACCTCCGGGTTTGTCTTGTCGACAGCGCTGGAGACAACAACCACATCCGCACCTTCAACATGAGCTGCTGCGTGTCCAATCTCAACGAGAATTTCCTGTTCACGCAGGTGCTGGACGGTCGTCGACTCACGAATGTCCGAACCCGACACCGTGTAGCCGAGATTAGACAATACCTCAGCAATGCCGCACATGCCGGCGCCACCAATACCCACAAAATGAATGCGTTTTACCCGACGCATTTCCGGCACTACAAATGAATCGCGCCTAGACATAGGCATACTCCAGGCAGGCATCTGCCGCTACTGCTGCGGCATCGGGGCGAGCCAAAAGGCGAGCGGCCAATGCCATACTGGTCAAACTATCCCGCTGTGAAACGGCCGCCTGAATTTTTTTCTGTAACAAAGCCGCCGTCAACGAGGCCTGCTCAATAATTTCCCCGGCACCCTGAGTCGCCAGCCAACGAGCATTTTCCCGCTGATGATCATCAATGGCATGCGGCAAAGGCACCAGCCAGGCGCCGACCCCGGCGGCACTGACCTCAGCTACCGTCAAGGCACCTGCGCGACACAAAACCACATCTGCCCAGCCGTAAGCTGCGGCCATATCATTAATAAAGGCCTCCACGCGCACGTCCAGCCCCGCAGCCCGATATTCTGAACTGACCGCCTCAAAGTGAGCAGATCCGGTCTGATGCCAAACACTGACCTGTTGGGGCGAGAGTCCCTTCAATGCATCAACGACAACCTGATTGATCGCCATCGCTCCCTGGCTACCACCCAGAACCAGCAGCTGCAATCGGCCGGCGCGCTGAGCAAAGCGGACATCAGGCGAAGGCAGCGCCGAAATGCTTGCTCGTACCGGGTTGCCGATAAATCTCGAACGTACACCCCCAAGCGAAATCGGGTAGCCCGTAAGCACGCTGTTTGCAAACCGTGCCAGCAGGCGATTGGTCGTACCGGCAACGGCGTTCTGTTCATGGATGATCAGAGGCTTTCGCATTAACCAGGCCGCAATACCGCCCGGACCTGCCACATATCCACCCAAGCCAATAACACATACCGGCTTGAGACGACGAATAAGCTGTATCGCCACCAACACACTGGCAATCGCCTTGAAGAAGGATTGCACTCGCGTCAACAGCCCTTTGCCACGAAGGCCCTGCACGCTGAGACAATGCAGTTCAATGCCGCTCTCGCGCACAACACGTGCTTCAATACCGCCCTCAGTACCCAGCCACTGAACGGAGGCCGAGCGCTCTTGCAAGGCCTTCGCGATGGCAAGCGCAGGAAAGACATGGCCACCAGTGCCGCCGGCCATTACCAGGACAAGGGGTTGGGAGGCTTCAACTCGCATGACGCCCTCCATTTTCCTGACTGATACGCGCCACCATGGCCATCATGATGACGCATACCATTAGACTGCTGCCGCCGTAACTCATGAAAGGTAGCGTTAACCCTTTAGTGGGCAACAAACCTATGTTTACGCCAATATTGATAAACACCTGGGCAGCTAACATAATAGCTATGCCGTAGGCGACAAAACCATTAAAGGCACGCCCGCCCAACTCGGCGTCCCGCGCTATACGCAAGATCTTCGCAATCAGCATGCCAAACAGCGCCAACACAAACATAGCGCCCAGAAAGCCGAACTCCTCTGCCCAAATGGCAAAAACAAAATCGGTATGGGCCTCCGGGAGATAAAATAGCTTCTGCACACTGTTACCCAGCCCCGTTCCCGTCCATTCGCCACGACCAAAAGCAATCAGTGACTGGGTAAGCTGATAACCACTATTAAACTGATCAGCCCACGGATCGGTAAAGGCAGTAAGCCGCTTCATGCGGTAAGGCGAAATCAGCACAGTGGCAACCAGCACTGCGGCGCATGCCGCGATCACCGCCAAAAACTGCGTTAACCTGACGCCAGCCAGAAACAGGAGTGCCAGTGCGGTACCCACTGTAACCACGGTCGCACCAAAATCCGGTTCCATCATCAGTAGCAGCGTCACCGCCGACACTACCGCCATGGGTTTTACAAATCCGGCAAACTTGTTCTTCACTTCCTCATGGCGACGCACAAGATAGCCAGCCAAATACAACACGACGAAAAGTTTAACCAGTTCCGAAGCCTGCAAAGTCAGAGGTCCGAATGCCAGCCATCGACGGCTGCCGTTCACTTCACGGCCAATGCCGGGGATCAACACCAGAGCCAGCAAAACAAAACCCAACAGCAGCAATAGCCAGCTGCTTTTACGCCAGGCTTCCATTGGCACCTGATAGGTAAGCACGGCCAGAACCGACGCCAGCAACAAATAGATTCCGTAGCGCTTGGCAAAGAAGAACGCATCTCCATAACGACGATCGGCGAACTCGATCGATGCTGATGTCATCGCAACAAAGCCAACGAGCAGAAGGGTCATGACAAGCACGACGAACGTGCGATCAATCGCTTGAAAAGTTGCCGTGGGGCGCACAGTCAGCGTCGTCATCGTGCGCCTCCTGCAGCCAAATGCGCGACCGACTCTGAAAAACATTGGCCGCGGTGCTCATAGTTTTTAAACATGTCAAAGCTGGCACAGGCCGGCGACAGCAGAACAGCATCGCCGGAACGGGCCATGGAAAATGCGGCATTGACTGCCGATTCCATATTGTCGGCAACCATAGACGGAAGGCGTTCATCGAGCTGCTCAGTTAGATCGTCAGCCGCCTCGCCGATAAAAACCGCTGCCCGCCCGACATCAACCAGAGTATCAATTAATGCAGCGAAGTCTGCTCCCTTGGATTGACCGCCAGCGATCAATACCACGCGACAGCGTTTCGCCAAGCCGTTCAACGATGCCACAGCCGCACCAACATTAGTGCCTTTTGAGTCATCAAAGAAATCAACGCCGCCAAAATGACCAACCCACTGACAACGATGGGGAAGGCCCTTGAATTCCTTCAATGCGGCGAGCATGGAGGGCATTGCCAAACCCAATGCCTTACCCAACGCGAGTGCGGCCAGCGCATTGGCGATATTGTGCTGGCCCGCGATATGCAGTTCCGAACAGGCCATCAAAAGCTCGCTTCCAAACGCCAGCCAGGTTTCGCCGTCTTTTTCGATGAGCCCAAATTCCTCGCGCCCGGGATTTGCCAGGCCAAAACGCCAGAACCTGACATCTTCAGGAACCAGCGGCTGGGTCAAGGTGTCATCGCGATTAACCACAGCCTGACGGCAACCACGGAAAACCCGGTGCTTGGCCTGATGATAGGCAAGCAGTGAGCCATGATGATCAATATGATCCTCGCTCACGTTCAATACGGTTGCCACCTCGGCATTCACTTTGGCACAACGCTCAAGTTGAAAACTCGACAATTCCAGTACGTAGAGCTGATGCTCGTTGCTCAACAGATCCAGCATCGGCGTGCCCAAATTTCCGCCAACGGCAACTCGTTTGCCATCTTTGGCGGCCATTTCGCCCAGCAAGGTCGTAACGGTGCTCTTGCCATTTGAGCCGGTGATCGCTGCGACAGGACCTTGAACGTTTTGCACAAACAAATCGAGATCGCCGCTAACGCGCACGCCGTTGGCAATTGCCGCAGCGATAGCGGGCTCTTTCAGTGAAACGCCGGGGCTGACATACAACTCATCGGCAGCGACAAACTGCTCGACAGAAAAATCACCGAGAGCCAGCTCTACTTCGGGAAATTCTCGCTGAAATTCAGCCAGCCCCGGAGGATTCAAGCGACTATCAGCCACACGAAAAGCAAGCTGCCGGGAGTGCAAGAAACGCGCACAGGAAAGCCCGGTCGCTCCCAGACCAATCACGATACGCAGCTTGTCAGTGGCTATCAGGCTCATGATCTCTCAACGCAGTTTCAGGGTCGCTAAACCCGACAAAACCAGCACGACCGTAATAATCCAGAACCGCACGATCACGCGGGGCTCCGGCCAACCTTTCAACTCATAGTGATGATGGATAGGCGCCATACGAAAAATGCGCCGACCCGTTAGTTTGAACGAGGCCACCTGTAGAATGACCGAGACCGTTTCCAGCACAAAAATACCGCCCATAATAAAGAAGACGATTTCGTGGCGGGTGATCACAGCGACCGTTCCCAGCGCGGCCCCCAATGCCAGCGCGCCAACATCACCCATAAACACCTGGGCCGGGTAGGTGTTGAACCAGAGAAACCCCAGGCCGGCGCCACCCAAGGCGCCGCAGAAAACAATAAGTTCACCCGCACCTGCCACATAAGGAATATGAAGGTACTCGGCAAAGTTGAAATGGCCGGTCAAATACGCAATCAAGCCCAGCGCTGCACCGACCATTACCGATGGCAGTATCGCCAGTCCGTCAAGACCGTCAGTCAGATTTACAGCATTACTGGAGCCAACAATGACAAAGTATGTGAGCACAACAAAAAACACGCCCAGTTCAAGTTGCACATCTTTAAAGAACGGAATGTAGAGCTGGGTATGTGCCGGTTCGGTTGCCATGCTGTACAGAAAAATCGCAGCCGCTAAACCCCCAACGGACTGCCATAAGTATTTCCAGCGTGCCGGCAGGCCGCGAGGATTGCGCTCAATCACCTTGCGATAGTCGTCGACCCAACCCACCGCACCAAAAATTAGCGTAACGCCCAAAACTGTCCACACGTAGGCGTTAGAGAGATCGGACCAAAGCAGAGTACTTATTGCTATCGCCACCAGAATTAACGCGCCGCCCATAGTCGGCGTACCGGATTTACTGAAATGACTTTCAGGTCCGTCATCACGAACGGCTTGGCCAATTTGATGGTAGTTCAGCCGCCGTATCATCACCGGCCCGACCAAAAGCGAAATGGCCAGTGCCGTCAACACGCCCAAAATCCCCCTGAATGTGAGGTATTGGAATACGGCAAATCCGCTGAAATACTGCGTCAGGTAGTCAGCCAACAGCATTAACATGGTGTATTTCCCCCTGTTACCTGAATGTTGGCAACTGCACTAACAACCTCTTCCATCCCCGCTGATCGCGAGCCCTTGACCAAAACACTATCCCCGGGCCGCAGCAGACTTTGCAGCTGGGCAATCAATGTACTTTTATCGGAAAAATGACTGGCAATTGAACCTGCCGCTTGTGCTGAAAACTCGCTTAAGGACCCACAGGTCAATACACGGTCAATTCCCTGCCGGGCAGCATAGCTACCGATATCCTCATGCAAGCGCTGTGTTTGCTCGCCCAGCTCGGCCATATCTCCCAGCACCAGAATCCGGCGGCCGCTAAAGGCTGAAAGGACATCAATGGCGGCAGTCACTGACGCCGGATTGGCGTTATAACTGTCATCGATCAGGTTCAATTCCGGGAACGATTGTAAGTAAAGCCGTCCTTTAACCGCCCGCACAGAAGCCAGCCCGTTCGCAATATCCTCAAAACTTGCTCCCACGGCCCAGGCTGCCGCTGCGGCAAGCAGCGCATTGGACACCATGGCAACGCCCAGCACGGGCAGTGTTACTGCTATTTCGCCGTCGGGGCCGCGCAAGGTAAACCGGGTACCCTTGCCAGTGATATGAATATCGCGGGCAAAAAAATCACATTCGCTGTTATGCCGACTGATGCTTAGCACTCGCTGCGCCGCTGTCCGCGCGCGCCACTGCTCAGCAAAAGCATCATCCCCATTTATAATCGCGGTGCCGCTTTTATGCAGTGACTGATAGATCTCACCCTTGGTATCGGCAACAGCCTGCAGGCTACCGAAGCCTTCGAGGTGCGCTGGCGCCGCATTCGTAATTAACGCAACATCCGGCTGCGCAAACTGGCACAGATAGGCAATATCACCGGCTTTGGCTGCGCCCATTTCAACAATGGCAACGTCGTGCTCCGTACCGATACTCAGCAGCGTGAGCGGTACGCCAATTTCGTTATTGAGATTGCCTTCGGTAGCCTGCACACGATGCGAACAACGCAGTATGGCGGCCAACATCTCCTTGCATGAAGTTTTGCCGCAACTGCCGGTCAGTGCCAACACAGGCCCGGTAAAGGCTTTGCGGTTAATTGCCGCTATCTGCCCCAGAGCCAGCAGTGAGTCTTCCACCTGAACCTGGGGCAGGTCCTGCCCGACCGGCCGGGAAACAATAGCCGCCACTGCACCTTTCGCCACAGCTTCAGCTGCAAAATCGTGGCCATCAAAACGGTCGCCGCAAAGCGCCAGGTAGGCGTTGCCTTTTTCAATTTTACGAGAGTCAGTCGACAACGCATTGATCTGGCAATCACTGCCTCGCAATTGCCCACCCGTTGCCGCCGCTATATGTTTGAGAGACAGTGCGGCCATCATGATGACGCCCTCTCAATCAAAGCCAAGCGCGCACATTTAACATCGCTGAAAGGCATGCGTTTACCCCGGGATTCCTGATAGTCCTCGTGGCCCTTGCCGGCAATAACAATCACATCACCGTCCGCGGCCTCGGCAATCGATCTCTCTATGGCACGCTGACGATCAAGCTCAAGAATGTAATCTGACTCTTTCAGCCCCTGAACAATCTCGCTGGCAATATCCGCAGGTGCTTCATCGCGCGGGTTATCGGTGGTCACAACCACTACATCGGCAAGCTGTTTGGCAATTGCTGCCATCAATGGCCGCTTCCCTTTATCACGATTGCCGCCACAACCAAACACACACCAAAGCTTTTGCTGGCAGTGTGGGCGTAAACTGGACAGGACCTGCTCCAGTGCATCGGGGCTGTGGGCATAATCTATGATGACCTGAACGCCGCCTTCGGACGGTAGTTTTTCCAGACGTCCGGGCACCGGCTTCAGACCACCCAGGGCTTGCTGAATTTGATCAATGGCAAAGCCTTCTGCACCGAGCACGGCAACGGTAGCCAGTACGTTTTTCAGATTAACAACGCCAATCAATGCGGTATCAAGCTGCAGCTCGCCCCAAGGGGTGTGCAAACGCGCTGCCATTCCGGCGGCTGAATAGACAATGTCGCTCGCCGTAACATCTGCGGGAGTGGCAAGCCCAAAGGTCAGAATGTTTGTTGACGCAGACATAACCTTGCGTAATTCCGCCGTATAACTGTCATCGGCATTCAACACAGCGTGCTGCAAACCCGGAGTAACAAACAGCCGCGCTTTGGCAGCGCCGTAATCCTCCATCGTACCGTGATAGTCGAGATGATCCTGGCTGAGATTGGTGAATACCGCTGTTGAAAACTGCAGCGCAGCAACACGGTGCTGACTCAATCCGTGTGAAGACACTTCCATCGCCGCCCACCGGGCACCAGCATCGCGCCACTGACTCAGGGTCGCTTGAATACTGATGGCATCGGGCGTGGTATTCAGCGCGCCGCTTAACTGACTGACACGCCCGGCTCCCAAAGTGCCGATAACCCCACAAGGCTGCGCCAAAGACTCCAGCATTTGCGCGAGGTAGTGGGTGACACTCGATTTACCATTGGTGCCCGTTACCCCAATCACGGTCAAATCACGCGAAGGATGCTGATAAAAGCGGCCAGCGATATCACTGATTCGTTCGGAAAGCGTGTCTACCACCACAACCGGCAAGCGCCACTGACTCGGATCGCAGGGCGCCTCTGCGATAATAGCTGCCGCGCCTTTCGCTACAGCCGCATCGATGAAATCACGACCGTCGCTGGCATGACCGGAAACCGCAATAAAAACATCGCCCGGGCGCACCCGGCGACTATCCAGCGCGATGCCCGTAACGGGAACCGCAGACTGATCTGCTGTCAGGCCGTCTACTAAATCACCCAGCACTGTGATTGCTTGTCCCATCAGCGCTTCCATCTCACACCGAACCCGGTTTTGCGTTTGCCGTTTTTTCGGCAACCGCTTCCTGAACAGCGTCTGGCGCAATATTGAGCAACCGCATCGCTTCGCCAGTTACTTTTGAAAATACCGGCGCAGCGGCTTCGCCACCGTAATAGCGACCACTGCCCGGTTCATCTATGGTCACCACGGTAACAACCCGCGGCTTGCTCACGGGCGCCAGCCCTACAAACAGTGATAAATAGCGGTCATCGGCGTAGCCCTGACTACCCACCTTATGCACGGTGCCGGTTTTACCCGCCACTCGATAGGCATCAATACTGGCGCGCGTACCCGTGCCCCCCGGGCGTGTTACCGATTCCAGCATGCCTGCGACCCGGGTCGCGATTGACTCACTGATAACGCGATGACTTTGTGCCTGCTCTTCCCGCTGAATCAAACTCACGGGGCGCAGTACGCCGCCGGTTGCCAAGACGCCGTACGCCTGAGCCAATTGCAAGGCGGTAACCGACAAGCCGTAGCCGAACGCAAAGTTTGCGCGCTCAATCGGCAGCCAGTTGGGATGATTCGGCAGCACACCGTTACTCTCACCCGGAAACCCGCTGCCCGTTGAGCGACCCAAGCCAATGCGCTGAAACACCTCCCAAACCCATTGCTCGTTGAGCACCAGCGACATCTTGCTAATACCGACCTGGCTGGATTTTTTCAGGATGTGCTCCATATCCAGCACACCGTAATTAACGGGGTCTACCAGGGTTTTGGAGCCAATACGCACGTAGCCTGGACTGGTATCGATAACCGAATCCGACTGGAATTTTCCGCTTTCCAGCGCTGCAATAATCGTGAACGGCTTCACCGTGGAGCCCGGCTCAAACACATCTGTTACAGCGCGGTTGCGCAGCGCAGCGAGCTGCATTTCGGCACGATTGTTCGGGTTAAATCCGGGCTGATTCACCATTGCCAGCACTTCGCCGGTATGGGTATCAAGCATCACTACCGAACCGGCCTTCGCCTGCGTACGCTGCAAGGCCGATTTCAATTCTTTGTAAGCCAGATACTGAAGGCGCAGATCGATGGTCAGCTGCAGGTCATTCCCGGGTTCAGCAGGCATGCCGTCATCGAGGTCACGAAAAATATTGCCATACAAGTCTTTCAGCACGCGCTTGCTACCGGGCGTACCTTGCAGCCAATCGTTGTAGGCCAGCTCAAGACCTTCCTGACCCTGATCATCAATATTGGTAAAGCCCAACACATGAGAGACAACTTCGCCCGCAGGATAGAAGCGCCGATATTCCCGCTGCATATACACACCGGGAATAGCTGCCGCCAGAATTTTTTCTGCATCTCCGGGTGATAGCTGTCGACGTAAATAGACAAAACGCCGACCCGGCACAAGACTCACTTTTTCTTTTAACTGACGGGCGTCAACACCCAGTAAACGCGCCAGCTCCGGCAAACGATCAAGCGCGGTTGACAGCTCTTTGGGGTCAGCCCAGATCGACGCAACCGGGGTACTAACCGCCAAGGGCTCACCGTTGCGGTCAGTTATCATGCCTCTGTGAGCAGGGATTTTTTCGGTGCGAATGGTGCGGGCATTGCCCTGCCCCTGCAAAAATTCGCGGCCACGGTCATTATTGAGCACCTGCAAATGCAGAGTGCGCCACATCAGCAGTATCGCAAGGGCAAGCAGTCCCAGCGCCATCACCAGGAAGCGCCATACAGGAACGAGCTGACTAGTCTGCTTCGCCATTCACCCTAACCACTTGAAAAGAATCCTTCGATGGAGCAACCATCATTAATTGCTCGCCGGCCAAACGCTCGATTCGATCGTGCGCAGCCCAGGTACTGTGCTCCAGCAACAGGCGCCCCCAATCCTCATCCAGCTGATAGGCTTCTTTTTGCAACATTTGCCATTCATTAAAGAGCTGCCTGGATAGATGCGAGCTGTAAATTACCGACACGGCCGAAATCACCAGCACCAAGGCCGCTACCGCCGTTAACAGACTTCGCTTCTCCACCAGAACACCCCGCGTTTCGGTCGTTCTTATCATTCACTACGCAAGTCGCTGCGCCACTCGCATAACGGCACTGCGCGCACGCTGGTTTGAAGACAATTCGTCATCACCAGCCTTGATCGCTTTACCGACTATCTTCAGCCGGCGTTTTATCGTGTCATCCCGCACAGGGATGTAAGCCGGCGGCGCTTCGCCGCGGCTTTCGCGCCGCATAAACTGCTTAACCATGCGGTCTTCCAGCGAATGAAAACTGATGACAACCAAACGACCACCGATCGCCAGGCCATCAACCGCTTTCTCAAGAAAACTCTCGAGGTCCTTTAATTCATTGTTTACCGCTATCCTGATCGCCTGAAATGCGCGCGTAGCGGGATGCTTGTGCTTTTCCCAGGCCGGATTGGCATCGGTAACCACTTTGGCCAACTGCAAAGTGCGCGTAATCGGCTGCTCTGCTCGCGTCTCGATAATTGCTCGCGCAATACGCTTGGCGAAACGCTCTTCTCCGTATTCCCGCAGCACACGAATCAGCTCAGACTCACCGACCTCGGCCAGCCACTGCGCTGCACTCACGCCGGCATCCGGATTCATGCGCATATCAAGTGCACCATCGCGAATAAAGCTGAAGCCCCGCTCGGCCTCATCAAGCTGTGGAGACGACACACCCAGGTCAAGCAAAATACCGTCGACGTTTGCCCAGCCCGCCGTCTCCATCGCCACATCAAAATCGGCAAACGACCCCTGGTACATCGTCAGGCGCTGATCTGCAGCATGCATGAGTTGCCCGGCTTCCATCGCACGAGGGTCCTTGTCGATCCCCAGCAGACGACCACTGTCGCCAAGCGCATGCAGGATGGCGCGGCTGTGGCCGCCGCGACCGAAAGTGCCATCGATGTATCGTCCCGCACTATCGTTCACCAGCGCCTCCACGGCTTCTTTCAGCAGAACCGATAAATGCTCGCTCACTATCCCAACCTACAGCGACAGAGCGCTGACGGCATCGGGAACATCACCGTCCGGATCATCCTGGTCGACCCAGTTATTCCAGAGCGACTCACTCCACAACTCCAACTTGTTGTTTTGCCCCACCAGCATGAGTTTCTTTTCCAGCTGGGCATAATCACGCAGGGTTTGCGGCAACAGCACACGACCATTGCCATCCAGTTCCAATGGCGTTGCATAACCAAGCACCAGGCGTTGAATCCGCCGCGCTTTGGCATTCATATTGGGTAGAGCTGCGATTTTTGGCTGCAGTTCCTGCCATTCAGGCTCGGGATATACCAACAGGCAGCGGTCTTCTGTGTGGGCAGTCATCACCAAGCGCCCGCCACAGCATTCCACAAGGGTATCGCGCGTCTTGGCCGGAATGGCCATTCGCCCCTTGGAATCCATCGTGACGTTATTGCTGCCGGTAAACACTGTCCAGCGCCCCTATGGTGTTATTAACCACTTATACCCACTAAAAACCACTTTTTACCACTTGCGCACACTATAGGGACGAGATCGGAGGGGTGTCAAGGGAAACACTCTGAAAATGTACTGATATCTCAGTAATTTACGGTAAAAATGCCGCTATTTGTCGCGAACGTGCGCACGCAATAAACAGGGTAATTCAGGCTAATCAAGGGAATACAAAAAAAAGCTCATGTAAACTCTCAAGAGTTTGCATGAGCTCGAAGATCAAAACTGAAAGAGATCAAAAGAATAAGTTGAGCCGGTCTGTAAGCCGGGTTCTGTCGAGGACAGTCATTCATCTAGAGCCAGCGTCACCACTGGCTTCAAGCAGCCTACCCGAATCCACTGCGGGCCACAGCGCTGGATTCCTATTTGGCCTTGCTCCGAGCGGGGTTTACCATCGCCACGCCTGTTACCAGCCGCGCGGTGCGCTCTTACCGCACCTTTTCACCCTTACCCGACCTTGCGATTGGGCGGTATCCTTTCTGTTGCACTTTCCGTAGGCTCTCGCCCCCCAGGCGTTACCTGGCACTCTGCCCTGCGGAGCCCGGACTTTCCTCCCCCCAACACCCCGAAGGGAATTGAGCGGCGACTGTCCAACCAGCTCAGGTGTAAGAATATACAGTAGTCTGGCATTTTGCAAGCGCCTGTTCAGCCGCCAATAAATACGGTACAAGGAAGCTCCACCTTTATGCAACTTCAAGGCAAGGCATGAGCAAGAAACTCGCAATAGGCATGCTGGGCGCCGCCCGCATTGGCTACTTCGGCCTGATTAAACCCGCTAGCGAAATCCCGCATGTCGAGGTTGCCGCGATTGCCGCACGCGACCCCGAACGCGCTCAAAAATACGCCGACAAACACCATATCCGGCGTGTACATCGAAACTACGAGGCACTACTCGACGATCCCGACATCGACGCCATTTACAATCCCCTGCCCAATGCACTGCACTGCGAGTGGAGCATTAAAGCCTTAAACGCCGGCAAACACGTGCTCTGCGAAAAGCCCATCGCCAGTAACGCCGACGAAGTTCGGGCAATGGAGGCCGCCGCACACAGCAACGAACGCGTATTAATGGAGGCCTTTCACTACCGTTATCATCCACTCGCTGCACGCATGTCCGAGCTGGTCGCAACGCTGGGGGACATTGAGCACATCGACGTCGGCATGTGCTTCCCGCTGCCAATGACCAACGATATCCGCTTCAATTACGCGCTGGGTGGAGGCGCCACAATGGATGTAGGCGCTTACACTGCCAATTTGCTCCGCCTGCTCGCCTCTGCCAGCGGCGAGCAGGCGTTACAGCAGGCGCCCACCGTCACACTCGCCCGGCCAAAGCTGCTGCGCGAGAACGTGGACCGCGCCATGCGGGTCGAGCTGCGCTGGGACAACGGCACAACCGGCTTGATCGAAAACTCACTTCTGTCCAGAAAATTGTTTCGCCTGAGCGCCAAGGTCCGGGGTAGTCGCGGTAGCATGAGTGTACTCAACCCGATTGCTCCCCAGATCTATCACCATATTTCACTCAACGTTGACGGGCACAAAAGCCGTGAACGCGTTACCGGGAAAGCAAGCTATACCTGCCAGCTGGAAGAGTTCACTCGCCGCATCCACAGCGGCGAGCGCAAGAGCGATCTGACGGATGCGATCGCCAATATGAGCCTGATCGATACCATTTATCAGGCTGCCGGCCTGCCACTGCGAGGAACCCCGGACCAGTAGCCACCGGGCTGCTGGTCAGGCCTGACCACCCCCGGATTGCTGCTCCAATCCCGCCTGGTACAGGGCATTCTTTTTAAGACCGGTAATCTGCGCGGCAAGCTGCGCCGCCTGCTTGAGCGGTAATTCGGCGGCGAGCACCGACAGGATTCGCTGCGCATCCGCCGACAACCCGCCATCTTCCCTCTTCTCACTGCCGCGTATCAGCAACACGCACTCACCACGCTGCTGATTCCCGTCACCCGCTATCCAGTCCCGCATTTCGCCGAGGGGCAAACGCCGGACGGTTTCAAAAAGCTTGGTCAACTCACGCGCGAGCACCGCCTGTCGATCAGCACCGAAGATCTCTGCCATTGCGCTCACCGTATCCAGCACGCGATGGGGCGCCTCATAAAAAATCAACGTCCGCTCCTCGCCTTTCAGCGCTTCAAGCGCCTTGCTTCTTGCAACGCTTTTGGCCGGCAAAAAGCCCTCAAAACAGAATCGGTCCGATGGCAAACCGGCAGCGCTAAGCCCAACGATGGCAGCACAGGGGCCCGGCACAGGAATAACGACAATTCCTGCGCGGTGGGCCGCATCAACAATCCGATAGCCAGGGTCTGACACCAGCGGCGTACCAGCATCGCTGATCAAGGCAACGCTCTCACCCGCCTGCAGTTTCCCCATAATCTTGTCCAGCACCCGGTCGTCACTGTGATCGTGGTAGGGCAGCAAGGGAGTGGCGATATTGAAATGCTCGAGAAGAGGCTTACTGTGTCTCATATCCTCGGCGGCAATCAGGCTAACCGATTGTAGGATGTCCACCGCTCGCGGTACCATATCCAACCGGTTACCAATTGGTGTTGGCACAATATACAACGACATCAGACACCCCAGCTTTCGACAATAGCGAGCGCAGACTAACAGTGGCCCCGAAGCAATGACAAGCCTTTATCAACTTGCAGTGATCACCCTGGCCGCCACGCTTGCTGCCTGCTCGTCTGCTCCCCGTGACGACGCGACAGTAACGCCGCCACCAGAAGCTGAAATTGCCTACGAACTGGGTGACGACCTCAGCCCGCGGGAACAGGTCACATGGCTGCTCGAGCGCGCTGAAACTGCGGAAATTCCCCTTAAACAGCGTTACCAGCTCCAGGCCACCGAGCTCCTGCTGCGCGAACTGCAGAACGCGCTCGCCGAAGAACTGCTTAACAAAATCGATATCACCGTTTTGCCGGCCGAACTGCAAGTTCAATACGCAGTACTCTCCGCCCGCGTGTTGCGTAATCAGGGCCGCTTTCAGGAAGCCCTGACCGTTCTCAACGATTCGAAACTACAGGACATGATTTTGCTCTCCGAGCTGACCCGGCAGTTGCAAGTCAGCCAACTGCGAGCCTCACTGTACGCACTTGAAGGCATGCACTTGGATGCGGCGCAGGAAAGAATTTATATCGACCCGCTACTCTCCCCCGACCAGCAGGAGATCAACCGCGAAGGTGTGTGGCGCTCACTCAGCTACGTGCCCACGCGAGAGCTGCTCGAAAGCCACCGCAATGCAAGTAATCGCGACTTTCTCGGATGGGTCGAGCTCGCCTCAATCGCCAAAGACAACCAGGGCGATATAGACACGCAAGTCCGGCAGCTCGACGCATGGACCCGGCGCTGGCCCAACCACCCTGCCGCAGGCAACCTCCCCGGCGGATTGGCAAATCTGAGTGAAATGGCGGCTGAAAAGCCACAACAGATTGCCCTGCTACTGCCTTTCACCGGCAAACTCGCACCACTCGGCAAAGCCATCCGCGACGGATTTATCGCCACGTACCACCAAACACGTGCGCGCGGTAATCCCACCCCAAACATCAAAACATACGATTCCAGTAACGGCGAGAACGTTGGCCAGCTGTATCGTCAGGCTGTGCTCGACGGTGCTCAACTGGTCATCGGTCCGCTGCGCAAAGAAGTGGTGGAAACGTTACTGAATCAGGTTCAGGACTTTAGCGTACCGCTGCTGGCTCTGAACCGTGCCCGCGGTGACAACTTCCCCGACAATGTTTACCAGTTTGCACTGGCTCCCGAAGATGAAGCAGAGCAAATCGCAGACATTGCAGCCAACGAGGGCTTTGAACGCGCACTGGTGCTGACACCCGGCAGTGAGTGGGGCCGCAATGTCGCCGACGCGTTCAGCTCTCGCTGGCAAACGCTGGGCGGCACCGTGATCACGCAAAAAGGCTTTAACTCCCAGGCCAATGATTATTCGAAAATCATCAAGGACGCCATGCAGCTCGATTTGAGTGAAAAGCGTGCGCAGAAGCTGGGCTGGCTGCTTGGCGATAAAATTGAATTTCAGCCGCGGCGCCGTGGCGATGTCGACTTTATTTTTCTTGTCGCGCGGCCACAGGAAGCCCACGCGATTAAACCGCTACTGGCGTTTCACTACGCCGGCGATATTCCCGTGTACGCCACATCCCATATCTACAACGGCATCCCGGCCCCGGCTAAAGATCGCGATATCGACGGCGTAAAATTCGTCGACACACCCTGGTCATTAACCGATCAGGCGCCTGAAAAGGCGGCCATTCTGAAAGAAATACCACAAAGCCGGCACTATCAGCGTATGTACGCACTCGGCGTAGACGCATACCGGCTGTACCCGCGCCTGCAGCAAATGGCGCAGCTGGAGAACAGTCGCGTATACGGCGAAACCGGCAGCCTGCGACTGAACGCTTCGGGTCAAATTGAACGCGAGCTTTTGCTCGCCGTATTTGAAGACGGACTAGCCAAGAATATTCCATTGACGGATACAACACTGGATAAGGATATCCATGACCAACAAGCACCCGTTTCGCAAAACCGGGCCTTCAGCCAAAACTCAAACTACCCGGCAGCAGGGGGAGCTCGCTGAGCGCGAGGCCGTACAATGGCTTTGCGCACAGGGCTTTAAAATTATTACCCGTAACTTTCACAGCCGCTTTGGCGAGATCGACATTGTCGGGCGTGACGGGGAACATCTGGTATTTGTAGAAGTCAGATTTCGCAGCACTTCGCGTTTCGGGGCTGCAGCAGAAACCGTTGATACCCGGAAGCAGAGAAAATTAATTTTGGCCGCACAGCATTATCTCAACACGCAACTGCGGGGCCGCCACACCCCACCGTGTCGCTTTGATGTCGTTGCGCTGGAACCACAAAATAGCGGCCTGACCATTCGCTGGCACAAAGCCGCTTTCGAGCAGGACTACAGCAACGATAATGCTTACTGAACATTTGGCCGATATTTTCCATCGCCACATCGACGCCTCCATGCGCTGTATTGATGTGTTATCCAACCCTATATCCGATGCCAGCGAGCGCATGGTTCAGTGCATGCTGTCAGAGCGCAAGATTCTCTGCTGCGGCGATGGCGCCAATGCTTTGCAGGCACACTACCTCGCCAGCAATCTCCTCAACCGCTTTCAGTACGAGCGTCCGTCACTGCCTGCGGTAAACCTGGCCGCCGATGCGGTTGTTATGTCATCCATAACAAGTGACAGTGCTTACGGCGAAGTATTCTCCCGCCAGATTCTGGCCCTTGGGCAACCCGGCGATATCGTGTTTATCGTATTTCAGGGCGATGGTTCAGCCGCTGTTGTAAAAGCCGTGCAGGCGGCACACGAAAGGGACATGTCGGTCGTAGCGCTGTGCAACAGCGAAAGCAGTGAAGCCAATTCATTGCTCACGACACATGACATAGAAATCTGCATTCCCCATAATAATCGCGCGCGAGTTATGGAAATTCACATGCTCGTTGTTAACAGCCTGTGCGAATTGATCGACATGCAACTTTTTGGAAGCGAGGGTTAATGTGCGCCAATTGATTTTTATACTCCTGTTTTGCGCCAGCACACTACTGACTGGCTGCAGCTCAATTATCAGCGCCACCTCAGACGGCCCAATCAAGGAAGATCCCGGCGAACGCACCCTCGGCGCAGCCATCGATGACCAGATTATAGAAACCAAAGCACTGGTTAATATACGCGCCGCCCACAAGGATCTGGATTCTGCGAATGTCGACGCCGTGAGTTACAACGGTGTTGTGCTCCTGATTGGCCAGGTACCATCCGACGCGCTACGCACTCTGGCCGCGCAAACCGCAGCCAAAATCAAACGGGTACGGCGAGTTCACAACGAACTGGTTGTAGTGGGAAAAACATCCATGCTGGTGCGCAGCAATGACGGCTGGATCAGCACCAAGGTACGCAGCAAGCTGGCCATTAGCGACAAGATTGACTCGGGGCGAATACAGGTCGTCACTGAAAACGGCGTCGTGTATATGATGGGTATCGTTACTAACGCGGAAGCAGATATCGCTACGGAAATCGCACGGCAAACCAACGGCGTTCAGCGCGTTGTTCGCGTATTTGAGTACCTGTGACAAGCAACCCGGAGAACTACTTAACGACCTTCAGACTTGGCCGAATAGGCACAACGCCGTCGCTGTCACCTGGGCTGGAATTACCTCTGCCATCCGGCGGCGTGTCATCGTCACTGACCTCGAACAACATGCCCTGCCCGTTTTCACGAGCATAGATCGCCAGCACAGCCGGAATTGGCACCCAGACTTCCTGGGAAACACCGCCAAAGCGCCCGCTGAAACTGAGCATATCGTTCTCGACAGAAAAATTGACAACGGCGGTTGCCGAAATATTGAGAACAATCTGCCCGTTCTCAACATAATTCACGGGCACAACTACGCCATCGGCAAGCGCGTTTACCAGCAGGTAAGGCGTGCAACCGTTATCCAGTATCCACTCGTAAATCGCCCGTAACATGTACGGGCGACTGGAACTCATAGGCTTGGAAGAGTCGATGCTACTCAAACGGCTTCTTGGGCTCTGGCCATTTCCCGTTCACGCTCGGAAAGGCTTTCCTTGAAAGATGGGCGCTCGAACAAGCGCTCCATGTAGGCAAGCAGCGGCTTGGACTGCTTGGTATTGGCAATCTCTATACCCATTTCGGGTAAACGCCAAAGAATAGAGGCCAGGCAACAATCCACCAGCGTGAATTCGTCACTCATAAAGAATGGCTTTTCGGCAAACAGCGGGGCGATAGCCAGCAGGTTGTCTTTCAGCTCTTTACGGGCCTTATCCAGCGACTTTTGTTGACCGCCAGCCAAAATCTGGTCAACCAGAGCGCACCAATCGCGCTCGATGCGGTAGATGTACTGGCGGCTCTCACCACGCGCTACCGGATACACTGGCAGCAAGGGCGGGTGCGGAAAACGCTCGTCCAGATATTCCATCATGACCTTGGACTCATACAGAGCGAGGTCACGATCAACCAGCGTCGGCAGGCTGTTGTAGGGGTTAATGTCAGCGATTTCCTGCGGCAAATTGGCAGGGTCAACATGGATGACATCTACAGTCACCCCTTTTTCGCAGAGCACTATCCTGACGCGGTGGCTGTAATGGCTGTTAGCGTCAGAAAAAAAGGTCATGGTTGATCGCTTAGCGACAATCCCCATTTACGATTCCTCAATATTCCTTGGTTACTTGACTGACAACATCGGCAAAGCCGCGGCTATCAGTGCACATCTTTCCAGTATTCGCGGTTCAACAGGTACGTAAACACGAAAAACAGAGCTATAAAGAGTAACACATATATGCCTATGTGCTTGCGCTTCGCCTGAATAGGCTCGGCCACATACTCCAGAAAGTTAACCAGATCGTAGACCGCCGTATCGTACTCAGATGCGGTCATAGTGCCTTCACTAACCTGCTTGTAATCGCCACAGGGATTCAGCGCTTTACCGTCCTTGTCGAACAGGACGTTCTCACCGGTAAGCTTGTCACGCAAAACCCCGCCGTTGGCATCGTGTACCGGGCCGGGGGCGCATTCCTGCAAGCCCTGCAGCTCTTCAAGTACGTGCGGCATGCCAACGTCCGGGAATACCCGGTTGTTTACGCCGTAGGGGCGCGAGTCATCTGTGTAAAAATTGCGCAGATAAGTATAAAGCCATTCCGGGCTGCGGGCGCGGGCTACCAGCGTCAGGTCGGGAGGTGCCGCACCAAAAAACTGCTTGCCGTCCTCGGCAGACATGGAGCCCTCCATCAGGCTGCCGATCTTGTGCTCGGCATTGAACTTCAGGTTGTCATTGAACAGCTCAACCGGAATGCCAAGATCATCGGCAGTACGCTGGTAGCGGCCATATTGCAGACCGTGGCAACCCATGCAGTAGTTCATGTAGGTCTTGGCACCGCTTTGCAGCGATGCCTTATCCGTGACATCAAACTCCACTTCATCGCAAGGCATGGTGCCGCACTTAAAAGCGCTTTCCGCCCCAACCGCCTTCAGCGGAAGAATGGCCAATGCCATTATCAGCAGAAACGCCCCTATCGAACCCCAGAAGCCCATGCCACCTTCAGTGGTTCTCTCGGGCACCGGCTTGGTTTTCTCAATGCTGGTCCAGATCGGCATGCCGATAAAGAACATAAAGTAGATAACAGAGCAAACCTGGGCCAGAATCGTACGGCCTTCGGTCGGCGCCTTCACACCCAGAACACCCAGAATAATAAAGGAGGCCGCGAACACCACGATGGCAATCTTGCTGAACATGCCCTTATAGCGAATGGATTTCACCGGGCTGCGATCCAGCCAGGGCAGCACAAACAGAATGGCAACCGAGGCGGCGAAAGCAACAAAGCCAAGCAACTTGTCCGGAACGGCCCTCAATACCGAATAGAACGGCGTGAAATACCATACAGGGGCAATGTGCTCAGGCGTCTTCAAGCCGTTAGCGATTTCGAAGTTGGCAAACTCGATAAAGTAACCACCCATTTCCGGCAGGAAGAAAATGATCGAGCAAAAGATAAACAGGAATACCGCAACCGCCTGCAGGTCATGCACGGTGTAATAGGGATGGAAGGCAACGCCATCCAGCGGTACACCATTGGCGTCCTTGTTCTTTTTGATTTCCACACCGTCGGGGTTGTTTGACCCGACTTCATGCAGAGCCAGCAGGTGCAATACCACCAACGCCAGCAGAACTATCGGCAAGGCTACTACGTGCAGGGCGAAGAAGCGGTTCAGGGTAATACCGGAAATCAGGTAGTCACCGCGAATCCACTGAACAATATCTTCTCCGACAACCGGAATCGCGCCAAACAGGGAAATGATTACCTGCGCACCCCAGTAGGACATTTGACCCCAGGGCAGAACGTAACCCACAAAAGCTTCAGCCATCAGCGCGACAAAAATCAGCATGCCAAAAATCCACACCAGTTCGCGCGGTTTCTTGTACGAACCGTAAAGCAGACCGCGGAACATATGCAGATAGACCACGACGAAGAAGGCCGAGGCGCCGGTTGAGTGCATATAGCGTATCAACCAGCCGTAATCCACATCACGCATGATGTATTCGACTGATTTGAAAGCTTCCTCACTGGAGGGGGTAAAGCTCATGGTTAGCCATACGCCAGTCAGCAGCTGGTTAACCAGAACCAGTAGTGACAACACTCCAAAGAAGTACCAGAAATTGAAGTTTTTCGGCGCGTAGTACTTACCCATGTGGGTGTTCCAGGCACGCATGATTGGTAGACGGTCATCCACCCAGTCTCGCAGACCAATAAGCATATTAATCATTTACGCTGCCCCCTGATCGACGCCAATTACAATGACTTTGTCACTCTCAAAGGAGTACGGCGGCACAATAAGGTTAGCCGATGCCGGAACACCCTTGTAAACCCGGCCGGCCAGATCAAAACGCGAACCATGACAGGGGCAAAAGAACCCGCCCAGCCAGCTGTCACCACCCAGATCGGGGGTACCAACTTCAGGGCGATGTTTTGGCGCACATCCCAGGTGGGTACACAAGCCAACCAACACCAGATACTCGGGCTTGATGGCGCGGCCATCGCCTTCAATGTATTCGGGCTGCTCGGAAACTTCTGAAGAAGGGTCTTTGAGGTAGCTGTTCAGAGACGAAAGCTCTTCAACTTGCTCGGGGGTACGGCGCAGGATATAAACCGGCTTGCCACGCCACTCAACAACCACCATTTGGCCCGGCGCAATTTTGCTGACGTCGGCTTTCACCGGCGCACCTGCCGCCTTGGCCTTGGCACTGGGATTCCAGGAACCCACAAACGGAACTGCAACACCAACCACCCCTGCTCCGCCTACTACCGAAGTAGCAGCCGTCAGGAAGCGCCGGCGCCCCGAATTAACACCGTCATTACTCATGACGTTTCCCCCATAACACAGAAAAGTCCAGGATGAATCAGGGATGGGAAAGGCAAACCTGAATCAGAAATCAAATGGGTGCAAATAGTAAAGAAATTGCCTTCGGGTGACAAGGCGAATCTCCGCGCGAGCCGCGTATTGCGCGACTCCCGGCCTAAAAAAAACGCCCAGCTGACTAGGTCATCTGGGCGTTTAAAAAACCCTGGCGGAGGCCAGCAGCACCTCCAGCAAAAAGGCCTCCAGCCAATTAACGCTTGGAGAACTGTGGCTTCTTGCGCGCCTTGCGCAGACCAACCTTTTTACGCTCTACCGCACGTGCATCACGCGTTACGTAGCCAGCTTTGCGCAGCGGGCTGCGCAGATTTTCGTCGTATTCCATCAGCGCGCGGGTAATACCGTGGCGAATGGCACCGGCCTGACCGAAGCTGCCGCCACCGGCAACCGTTACTTTAATGTCGAACTTGTCTACCAGCTCGACCAGCTCCAGCGGCTGACGCACAATCATCCGCGCCACTTCACGACCGAAGTATTGATCAAGAGGACGGCTATTCACGGTGATTGCACCTGAACCCGAGGAGATGAAGACACGCGCCGTTGAAGTTTTGCGGCGACCGGTTCCGTAGTATTGCGTAGCTGACATAGGTTTCAGGTCCGATTAAATCTTGAGTTCTTGTGGTTGCTGTGCCGCATGCGGATGCGACTCGCCAGCGTACACTTTCATCTTTTTAAACATAGCACGACCCAGCGGATTGCGGGGCAACATGCCTTTAACAGCACGCTGTAAAACACGCTCGGGGGCACGCTCGATCAGCTTTTCAAAGCTGAACGATTTCAAACCACCCGGATAGCCACTGTGATGATGATACATCTTGTCGGTGGTTTTCTTGCCGGTTACAGCAATTTTTTCAGCGTTGATAACAACAATATAGTCGCCGGTATCAACGTGTGGAGTATATTCAGGCTTATGTTTGCCGCGCAGACGCACCGCAATTTCACTGGCTAGCCGACCCAGGGTTTTTCCATTGGCGTCAACGAGATACCAGTCCTGTTGAACAGTGTCAGGCTTTGCACTAAAGGTTTTCATCTATCCTGCCCCAATGGCTCGTACGTGAGAAAGAGCGCGAATACTACAGAACTGACCTTGCGTTTTCAAGCATTTATCACGGCCGCAAAGCAAAATTACTGCGCCCCGTTACGGCCGGTGCTCGCGTGCCAGATAGTCGTGCGATTGCATCTCCAGCAGGCGACTAACGGTACGCTGAAATTCAAATTCCAGGCGCCCACCGCTGTAGAGCGATTCCAGCGGCACCGCTGCCGACACCACCAGCTTGACGTGCCGGTCATAGAACTCATCGACGAGATTAATGAAGCGGCGCGCCACATCATCGTTCTTCGCTCCCATCTGAGGAATATTGCTAATTAAAACAGCATGATAGATGCGAGACAGCTCAATGTAATCATTTTGGCTGCGCGGCCCGTCACAGAGCGCGGGGAAGTCAAACCAGACCACGTCGTCAGCCACATGGCGCGCATTGATCTTGCGCCCCTCGATATCAAGTTCGACATCGGCCTGCCCGGCCTCCGGCGACAGCTTGTCGAAAGAGTCCTGTAAAATTGCGTCGGCTTCTGCGTCCAGAGGCGAATGGTAGAGTTCAGCCTGCTCCAGCGTTCGCAGCCGGTAATCCACACCGCCATCCACATTCACCACCCGGGTATTCGCCTTGAGCAAATCAATGGCTGGCAGAAAACGAGCCCGCTGCAAGCCATCCTTGTACAGCTCTTCCGGCACAATATTGGAGGTAGCCACCAACACCACGTTGCGGGCAAACAGTTGCTCGAACAAACCCGCCAGAATCATGGCGTCAGTGATGTCCGACACGAAAAACTCATCGAAACAGATAACCCGGGCTTCACGCGCAATACGATCGGCGATCACCGTCAGCGGGTTCTTTTCGCCCGACAAGCCTTTCAGGTCGCCGTGGACGCGGCGCATAAAGCGATGGAAATGCGCCCGCATCTTTCGTTCAAAAGGCAGACTTTCAAAGAAGGTGTCCATCAGGTAGGTTTTGCCGCGACCCACCCCGCCCCAGAAATACAGGCCTTTTATCGGGGCTCGCTCTTCACTGATAAAACGCCCCAGCAAACGCTGCACCAGACTGGCGGCGCGCTCGGTCTGCTCCGATTCAACCAGCTCGTCATACAGGCGCTGCAGACACTCCACAGCCTGACGCTGGGCAGCATCTGCCGAAAAATCCGGGCGTTTCAGGTCAGCATTGTAGCGCTGCAGCGGTGTGGACATTGACAGTTTCTCGAATTCTGCCGGGCGATGAGGGCGCAACTTTAACGATAGCCGCAGAATTTCGCAATTTTTGTCGATGCATAGCTGCCCCTGTGCAGCCTAGCCGGTATACTGAATGGGTCGTATTGCTGAATCTACCGGAGAGCTTTGTGTACGAAACGCAAACCGTAGCCCTGATTGCCTTCTTGTCCGTGATTGCCGGTTTGATAACCGGTGCCTGGCTAATCCACAAAATGTCGCCTTCGCAACAAAACCGCAAGGCATTGGAAAAGCACATTCAAAAACTGCAGCGTCAGCAGCAGGATTATCAGGATCAGGTTAACCAGCACTTCAACCAAACAGCAGACCTGCTGAACCAGATGACCGAAAGCTACCGGGATGTACACAACCATCTCGCCAAAAGCGCTGCCGCGCTGACCAGCCACGGGATCAGCCCGTTGCAGGCCTTGCCTGAAGACCGGCCAGTGCTACAGGGCGAGCCTCACCGCACACCTGCACAGCAACCGCTGGACTACGTGCCACGGTCGCCGGGCCACAAAGGCGCTCTCGACGAAGACTACGGGCTGGAAAAAGACCATAAAAGGGAAGCGGAAGTAACGGCCCCTTCCGGATTCTAGGTTTTCGGAGCACTCAGGCGGGGTTGTCAATATCTATAAACCGGTGCTCAACACCCAATTCCCGGGCGATATGCTGCGCCACAGCTGGCGCACCATAGCGCTCGGTCGCATGATGGCCCGCCGCAATAAAATGTACGCCCAGCTCACGCGCCTCGTGAATGGTCTGCTCTGACACCTCACCAGTCAAAAAACAATCCACCCCGAGATTCGCCGCTTGCGACAGGTAAGATTGCGCGCCGCCGCTACACCAGGCAACCCTCTTGACTGCCTTGTTGCCGACCGCTTCAAGCAACACATCCCGCCCCAGCACCTGCGACACATGCTGCGCAAACTCCTGCGCCGGTAGCGCTTCAGCTAACTCTCCATGATTGCCAATGGGAAAATCAGCCAGAGGCTGCAACCCACCTTTGATGCTCAAACCAATCTGCTTCGCCAGTTGCGCATTGTTGCCAAGGGTAGGGTGCGCATCCAGAGGCAGATGGTAGGCCAGCAAACTGATGTCGTGCTGCAGCAGGCGCCGAATGCGCCGCCCTTTCATGCCAACGATACAGGGGTCTTCACCCCGCCAGAAATACCCGTGGTGCACCAGTATCGCATCCGCCCCCACCTCAATTGCCGCATCAACAAGTGCCAGCGATGCGGTAACACCGCTAACAAGGAGTGAAACCGACTCTCGCCCTTCAACTTGCAGACCATTTGGGGCGTAATCCTGAAACTCACCGGGGCGCAGCAAGGTGTTGGCGCTGTCGATTAATACTGAAAGAGGTACCGCCATCTCGTGATTCCTGTTTATCTGACCCGAATTAATGTAATAGTCTATGCCACCCTGATGTAGGGTCATATATTAAAGCGTGAGGAAAATTCGAATGCTGCAGAAATTTCGCTGGCTGGTCTGGCCGGTAGTCATCGGTCTGGTAGCCGGGCTTACCCTCCTGGCTCTGCGGCAACCGGCATTTGACAGCAACGCTGATGCGCCCGGCTACGCGCATGCCTTTGAAAACGCGGCGCCGGCGGTGGTCAACATTTACACCAGCAAAATTGTGCGAGAGGAGCAATCCCCCCTTTATGATGACCCCATCCTCAAGCACTTTTTCCGGCGCGGCAACCCCGCCGAGCGCGAAAAGGTTGAGCGCAGCCTGGGCTCGGGGGTCATCGTTTCAAACGAGGGCTACCTGCTAACCAACAATCACGTCATTCGCGGAGCAGATGAAATTCTGGTGCTGCTACAGGATGGCCGCCAATCCATCGCGCGCTTGATAGGCAGCGACGTAGAAACCGACCTGGCCGTGCTGAAAATCGACCTGCCCGGTCTTCGCCCGATCAGCATTGGCAGCACCGAGCGCGTGCGCGTAGGCGATATAGTGCTGGCCATTGGCAACCCCTACGGATTCGGTCAATCCATGTCGCAGGGCATCGTCAGTGCCAAAGGGCGATATGGTCTCGGCCTGAGCCAGTATGAAAACTTCATTCAAACGGACGCTGCTATTAACCCCGGCAATTCAGGCGGCGCGCTGGTAAACCAGCGCGGCGAGCTGCTCGGCATCAACACGGCTATTTACACCAAAAGTGGCGGTTCGATGGGCATTGGTCTGGCGATACCGGCAGATCTGGCGCTGCGCACCATGGGCGACATCATCGAATACGGCCGCGCCGTCAGGGGCTGGCTCGGACTTGAAGTGAAAGCACTGGACCAACAGAGCAATGGTGTCGTCGTCAGCGCCGTCATGCCGGATGGACCGGCGGCGCACGCCGGTCTGCGCGTGGGCGATATTATTTATGCGATCAACCAAACGGCCGTGGGCGATGGTCACGCGGGTATGAACGAAATAGCCGTAACGCGGCCCGGCGACAAGATTACCTTGAGTGTCGGGCGCAGCGGCAAGCGCGGCGAAGTTCAGGTGGTGGCTGGCATACGACCAACGCCACTTGCCAATTAAATCAAGGCCGGACTAACGCGCGGTCAGCGCCGCGCGAAAGGCCTCCAGCATGTGCGCATTGTCTGCCGGAGCACCAACGGTAAAGCGCAGGCAATTTTGCAAGGCGGGGTGTGCACCATCCAGACATTTGATTAACACACCACTGCTTTTCATGTGTTCGTGAACAGCTCGCGCCTGGTCGCAACGCAGCAATATGAAGTTGGCCTCACTGGGCCATACCTGCACCCCGTCCAGCTGCTGCAAAGCGCCATACAGCTCTCCCCGTTGCTTGCGGATATCGCTGGTTTGCGCCATGAGCACATCAAAATGATCCAGTGCAAACTCGGCGCTGATCTGGGTCAGCACATTAATATTGTAGGGCAAGCGCAGTTTATCGAGCTCCTGCAACCACTCGCGGTGACCAACCAGAATACCCAAACGAAGACCTGCCAGACCCACTTTGGACAAGGTGCGCATTACCAGCACATTGGGGTATTGCAGTAAATCCAGATGATCTGCTTCAGTAAACGCCGTATAGGCCTCATCCAGTACTACCAGCCCCTGGCTAGCCTCAATCACTGCGCGCACACGCTCGGCACTGAACAGATTGCCGGTGGGGTTATTCGGCAGAGCCAGGAAAATCAACGCCGGCTGTTCACGTTCAATGACAGCCAGCATCGCCGCCACATCAAGATCAAAATCCGTATCCAGCGGCACACCGGAATATCGCATTCCCACCGCCGTTGCGATCATCCGGTACATCACAAAACCGGGCTCGGGTGCCAGCAACAGGCGGTTCTGCCCCGCCACGGCCATGGCCAGCAGCTGGATGATTTCGTCAGAGCCGTTCCCGAGCAGAACATCGCTGTCATCGGCAATCCCCATCACTTCACGCAACCGCGCTTTGAGTGCCGTGGAGTTGGCATCAGGGTAACGATTTAACGATGCCCCCTGCATGCGCTGCTGCCAATCAGCCACCATTGAATCCGGCCAGCTATAGGGGTTTTCCATGGCGTCCATTTTCAGGAGGCCCTCGGAGGGTGGCACAACATAAGCCTGCAGGGCGCGAATTTCAGGGCGCACCCAGCGTTCAACAAGCGAGCCTGGCTCAGCAGTCATAGCAATGAGAGTCCTTATTTACGCGGCCAGCGCAGTTCAGCAGAGCGCGCGTGCGCGGTGAGCGATTCGCTACGCGCCAGCACCGAAGCGGTCCGGCCCAAAGCCGAGGCGTTCTCGGAGCAGCGAATTAGCGAGCTGCGCTTCTGGAAATCGTAAACCCCCAGCGGCGAGGAAAAACGCGCAGTGCCGGACGTAGGCAAGACGTGGTTGGGCCCTGCACAATAATCGCCCAGAGCCTCCGGCGTGTGACGCCCCAGAAAGATCGCTCCAGCGTGACGGATACCCGGCAACAAGGCTTCAGGGTCGTCAACCGACAGCTCCAAATGCTCCGGCGCTATCCGGTTTATCAACTCAATGGCCTGTGCAACGCCTGATACCTCTATCAAGGCAGCGCGCCCGGCCAGGGAGGCCTCGACAATCGCCGAGCGCTCCAGGGTTGGCAGCAAGCGTTGAATACTGGCTGCAACGGCGTCGAGAAAACCGGCATCGGGGCTCAGCAAGATGGATTGCGCGTCTTCGTCATGCTCGGCCTGGGAGAACAGGTCCATAGCGATCCAGTCGGGGTCGGTTTTGCCGTCACAGTACACAAGAATTTCTGAGGGGCCGGCAATCATATCCAGCCCGACCTGACCAAAGACCTTGCGCTTGGCGGTGGCCACATAGATGTTGCCGGGGCCGACAATTTTATCGACACGGGGTATGGTTTCTGTGCCATAAGCCAAAGCCGCAACCGCCTGGGCGCCGCCGATGGCAAACATCCGGTCGACACCGGCGATCGCGGCGGCCGCCAGTACCGTATCGTTCACCACCCCGCCAGGGGTAGGCGTCACCATAACAAGCTCGCCGACGCCGGCCACTTTTGCCGGCACCGCATTCATCAGCACCGACGAGGGATAGGCGGCCTTCCCGCCCGGCACATACAGGCCAACACGATCCAGCGGCGTAATTTGCTGGCCCAGCAGCGTGCCGTCGGCTTCAGTATAAGACCAGGATTGCTGTAGCTGGTGTTCGTGGTAGCTGCGTATACGTTCGGCGGCATGCTCAAGCGCAGTGCGCAATTCACTATCAAGACTGCTTCTGGCTGCATTCAAACGCGCCGGCGATACTTCGAGCGCAGCAACGCTGTCTGCAGTCGAACCATCAAGTTGGCGCGTGTAGTCCAGCAGGGCACTATCGCCACGGGTACGAACAGCATTCACAATCGTGTTGACGGTTTCGTCTACCGAGGCATCGGAAACAGAGTCCCAAGCCAACAGCTTGTCGAGGGCTTCGGGGAATTCGGGGGCGCTGGCCAAGAGACGACGCAGAAGATCAGGCACTGACAGTCTCCCGCGCAGTCACGGCCTTGCGCAAGCGTTCAACCACATCGGTAATTGCCTCGTGCTTGCGCTTCATCGCACTGGTATTTACCACCAACCGGGAGCTTATGTCGGCAATCGTATCGGCCGGCTCCATGCCATTGGCTCGCAAAGTATTGCCGGTATCCACGATATCGACAATGACATCGGCAAGGTTCATCAGCGGCGCCAGTTCCATTGCACCGTAGAGCTTGATTAACTCGACCTGCGTGCCCTGAGCGGCAAAATAGCGGCGCGCGACATTTACAAACTTGGTCGCCACCTTGATTTTGCCGCGGGGTAAGGCCTGGTCTCGCATCATGGCGGTCATCAGACGACAGCGGGCAATACCCAAATCCAGCGGCTCATACATGCCCGCCGCGCCGTGCTCGAGCAGCATATCCTTGCCGGCAACGCCAATATCGGCCGCACCCAGTTGCACATAGGTAGGCACGTCGGTACCGCGAATAACCACAAACTGAACATGGGCCAGCGTGGTATCAAAAATCAGCTTGCGGCTTTCCGCAATATTCTCGACAGGCTCTATCCCTGCTTCGGCAAACAGCGGCAGGGTATCCTTCAGTATGCGGCCCTTGGTCAGGGCGATCGTTATCTTTTCCACAGGGTTCTCTGGGTTTATTCCGCCAGACGCCGAATATCGGCGCCAAGCAATTGCAGTTTTTCCTCAATACATTCGTAACCACGGTCAATATGGTAGATGCGGTCAACGCAGGTTTCACCTTCGGCAATTAAGCCGGCAATGACCAGACTGGCTGACGCCCGCAGGTCGCTGGCCATAACCGGCGCCGCGCGCAGCTTCTCTACGCCCTCAATAATCGCCGTATTGCCCTCGATGTTGATTTTCGCGCCCATGCGGTTCATTTCATGGGTTTGGATCAGGCGATTTTCAAATACTGTTTCGGTAACCCGCGCGCTGCCCTGCGCCACTGCATTCATGGCCGTGAACTGGGCCTGCATATCTGTCGGGAAGCCCGGGTAAGGCGCGGTCTTTATGTTGACTGATTTAGGGCGTTTGCCGTGCATATCCAGTTCAATATAATTCTCGCCCACCGTGATCTCGGCGCCGGCCTCTTCCAGTTTGGCCAGCACGGCTTCAAGGTGCTCGGCTTTGGTGTCCTTTAGCTTTACACGACCACCCGTAACTGCAGCTGCCACCAGATAGGTGCCGGTCTCTATCCGGTCTGGCATAACGGCGAAATCGCAACCCTTCAGGCCTTCAACGCCCTCAATCGTGACCGTATCTGTGCCATGCCCGGTAATTTTTGCTCCCATGGCATTGAGGCAGTTGGCGAGGTCGACCACTTCGGGTTCGCGTGCTGCGTTCTCAATGACCGTGCGACCATCGGCCAGCGTCGCAGCCATCATAATATTCTCGGTACCGCCAACCGTGACGGTATCCATAAAAATATTCGCGCCCTTAAGGCGGCCATCGCGGTAGGCGTGGATATAGCCTTCATCAACTTCAATGCGCGCACCCATGGCCTCAAGCCCACGGAGGTGCAAATCCACGGGGCGACTACCAATGGCACAACCGCCGGGGAATGATACGTGCGCCTCGCCAAAATGCGCCAGCAACGGTCCCAGAACAAGAATCGATGCGCGCATCGTTTTCACCAGCTCGTAGGGCGCAGTGAGGTCACGAATGGTTTCGGCGTGCACCTCGATGCTCAGCTTTTCATCAATAATCAGTTCAACGCCCATACACCGCAGGAGCGCGATCATGGTCGTTATATCGTGCAGGTGAGGCAAGTTGCGGATGGTAATGGGCTCATCACACAACAGCGTAGCCGCCAGAATAGGCAATGCGGAGTTTTTTGCACCTGAAATGCGGATTTCACCATCGAGGCGTTTGCCGCCACGAATCATCAGCTTATCCATGAAATTCCCCAGTTAAAATAAAGGTCGGAGCTTAATCCGAAAATCAGACCGGCTATCAGCCTTGAGCTTCTGCAGTGGTTTGCAGCGACATATGGACAGCGTGCACCGAACCGTCTGCAATCCACTCATTCAGTGCGGCGTAGACCATCTGTTGGCGCTTGACAGGCCGAAGGCCTGAGAATACATCACCCACAATACGCACGTGGCAATGATTGCCTTCGGCAGAGGCTTCAATATCGCAGTCGGGGAATTGCTCGACCAATCGCGCTTTCAGGGTGTCAATCAACATGCAGCAGCACCGAAACTAATAGGATTCAGGCGGCGAATTGTACGCAATTGGTCAAGCGAAGGCTATGCCAACAAAGCGGGGGCTCAGCCTTTTGCCGCTACGCCACTTTCAGGCTCAACGGTCCAGTTATCGATAACCTGATCGATGTCACCATTGTAACGGCGCACCGCGGAAGAAAACTGGCTTTGGTAGGTCTTGCCCAAATTCACCCCCTCAATGCTAACGTTGCGCAGTTTCCAGCCATCGCGCCCTTCCTTGAGCTTGTAGAAAATCACGTAGGGCTGAGGTGCATTGCCGTATATATGCTGCTCGACATTCACGCTACCCTCAAGATCCTCGCCGTCCGACAGTGGCAGCACTTCTATACGGTTGCCGTCAAAGGCAAGAAGCCCTTTGGCGTAGGTGCGAATCAGCCGATCGCGAAAAGTCTGGGTAAAACGCTCGACACGATCGCGGAACTTCGCCTTTTCATCGTCCGACAGGGTGTCGTAGTAACGTTTGCTTCCGTATTTGCCCATTACGCCGCGCGCAAAGCTGGGAAAATCAACTACATCGCCGAGGATATTTTCCACCTCCGAGTAGAAACGCTCGGGGTCCTCCTCCACATAACTGCGCGCCTCTTCGATAACCTTGGTAACACGGGTTGTGGTGTCCAGCACGACCGCATGGGGGCCGGGCTGTTCGGCCAGCGCTGATGCACTGGCGACAACAACCATCAAAGCTGAGAAAAGCAGGGTCGACATTCGTTGCAACATGACTCGGTAAACTCCACGATTGTTAGTTTCGCCATTTCCATTACTGTCTGGCTTCACTTCTTACACCATTACTGTCTGGCTTCACTTCTTACACCATTTTCAGCGCCGGCGCAGCGCATGCCGTCCAGACCCGGATCTCGCCTCACTAGCCTATAGACCACAACGCAAGGCAAAATGCTCACACATGCTGCCCACTGCCCGCTATCAATTTGAGGCAGGGCCTCTTATCATATCGACCTATTGCCTGCCGATGGTAGCCTTTACTCGATAAATGATTGTGATTACAGCGAAAAACCAGCATGCCCGTTGACTATCTAAACTCGGCAAAACGCACTATTTCAATAGAAAGCGCCGCCGTTGCTGCACTGACAGAGCGCATAGACGCCCAGTTTTCCCGGACCTGTGAGCTATTGCTCGCCTGCGATGGGCGCGTGGTCGTCACCGGCATGGGTAAATCGGGCCATATTGGCAAGAAGATTGCCGCCACGCTGGCCAGCACCGGTACACCTGCCATGTTTGTGCATCCCGGCGAAGCAAGTCACGGTGACATGGGCATGATTACCGCGCGCGATGCGGTATTGGCGCTTTCCAACTCCGGCAATACAACGGAAGTTATTACCCTCCTGCCTCTCTTAAAGCGACTCGCCATCCCACTGATTGCGATGACCGGCAACCCGCAATCCGAACTCGCCCGCAGCGCTGATGCTCACCTGGATGCCAGTGTCAGTGAAGAGGCCTGCCCGCTGGGGTTGGCCCCGACCTCCAGCACAACGGTATCGCTGGTTCTGGGCGACGCATTGGCCATTGCCCTGCTCGAAGCCAGAGGCTTCACTGCTGAGGATTTTGCCTTTTCGCACCCCGGTGGCGCACTGGGCCGCAAGCTACTGCTCAAGGTAGAAGACATTATGCACACCGGCAGCGAAATCCCCTGCGTTGCCAGCGGCACTCCAATGAGTAAGGCTCTGCTGGAAATGAGTAGCAAGGCGCTGGGTATGACCACCATTCAAGACGATGGCGGCAGCCTGATCGGCCTGTTTACCGACGGCGACCTCCGGCGCACTATCGACCACGGCGTGGATATCCAGTCTGCCGTTATCGACGACGTCATGACCCGCAGCCCGCAGAGCGTCAGCCCCGGCATGCTGGCCGCGGAGGCGCTTCACATTATGGAAGAACGCAAAATCACCGCTCTCATTGTAGTTGATGATGCCAACCACCCCGCAGGCGTGCTGCACTTGCACGACATCCTGCGCGCTGGCGTAGCCTGAGGTCGTCACGATGCTGGACATCATCAACAAGGCAAAACCTGTCAAGCTGCTCGTCACCGACGTCGACGGTGTTCTCACTGACGGCAGCCTCTTTTTTGGCAACAGCGGTGAAGAAATGAAGGCCTTCAGCATTCTCGACGGGCTCGGAATCAAGCTGCTGCGCGACAGCGGGATTGATACCGCCATTATCACCGGGCGGGTATCCGACCTGGTTGCACGGCGGGCTGGTGAGCTGGGAATAACCCTGATCTATCAGGGTCGCGAAGACAAACGGACCGCTCTTGAGGAACTCTGCGGAGATTTGCAACTCCCACTGTCAGCCGTCGCCTATATCGGTGATGATCTCCCCGACCTTGGCGCCATTCGCGCTGCGGGCCTGGGTGTCGCCGTTGCGAACGCTCACAGCTTTGTCGCTCAGCACGCCGACTGGCAAACCAGCCGTCAGGGTGGCGCTGGCGCGGTACGTGAAACCTGCGAGCTGATCATGAAGGCACAGGGCACCCTCACCGCAAGCTGGGAGCGATTTCTTTAAGACATGAACAGCAAAGTGAAACGTCCATTCCGCCCGGCTTCCATCGGTGCAGCCATTGCCGGCCTGCTGGTACTGATTCTGTCAGTGACCGAATATGGCGAAAGCGGCAAGCTCGGCGTCTCCACGGCCGAGCTCAGCAGCTTGCGGCAGTTTGATTCCTACCTGCTCGAACCGAGCGGCACAACCTACAGCAAAGACGGCGACATTGCCTATCGCTGGCAGGCAGACCGCGCCAATCGCCAATACGATGGCGCCGTTATCCTGTTCTCACCTATCTATCACGGTCAAAAAGCCGAGCAGCAAAACTGGACGGCCGTTGCCCGGCGCGGCATATTGTCGGCCGACGGACAGCGGCTCGACCTCGAACAGGATGTGCTGATAAAGGATTTCGTCCACACCGCAAAAATTGAGTCGCCGGCCCTGACGCTGGATATCGCCAACAACCGATTGCACACCAGCCATCCGGTTCAATTCAGCAGCCCTGATGCCCTGACAACCGCAACCGGCATGCACGCCGCAATGGATAGCGAGCGCATCGAGTTTCTGGCAGACGTAAAAGGTCGATATGAGAGCCCCTGATACCCTTTTCCCGAAGACCTGCGTTGCCCTGCTTGCGGTAGTCGTTCTATTACTGGCCAGGCCGGCTCTGGCGGCACAGGCACCCATCAATATCAGCGCCGATCGCGCTACCTACGAGGGCGGAACCGGCATCTACGAAGGCAACGTAGTGCTGGTGCAAGGCGCCCTGTCGATCAGGGCCGACCGCCTGATCATTGACGAGCAAAACCGCGAGGTGAACCGCATTCTCGCCCTGGGCAAACCATCAATCCTGACCCAGAACGACGGCACCGTACGCGCCCAGGCCAATTCGATTGAGTACTTTGTCAAAAATGGCCAGGTCATCCTGACCGACCAGGCCATTATCGAGCAGCAAGGCTCGGAAATTCGTGGCAACCGTATTGTTTACGACAGCGAAAAGCAGACCGTACTGGCAGAAAGTGACAAAAACGATGGCAGCGAACGAGTGAATATGACTCTACAGCCCCAGAAAAAACCAGAACCCGACTCCGACGCTCAGGCCAACTAATATGGCTATTTTGCGCGCCGACAATCTTGCCAAGGCCTACAAGGGTCGCCAGATCATTCGCGATGTGTCGCTGAACATCAGCAGCGGCGAGATTGTCGGATTGCTCGGCCCCAACGGAGCTGGCAAAACCACCTGCTTCTACATGATTGTCGGCATAGTTAATGCCGACAACGGTCGCATTACGATTGATGATAAAGATATCACCGGCGAAAGCGTTCACGGCCGTGCCCGCGCCGGCCTCGGCTACCTGCCACAGGAAGCCTCAATTTTCCGGAAACTGTCGGTGGCCGACAACATCATGGCCATACTTGAGACCCGCAAAGACCTCAAGCGCAGGCAGCGCAAGGCGTTAATGGAACAGCTGCTGCAGGAATTCCATATTACCCATATCCGCGATTCCGCCGGCATGGCGCTGTCGGGAGGCGAGCGCCGCCGGGTGGAGATCGCCCGGGCACTGGCCACCGAACCGAAATTTATCCTGCTCGACGAACCTTTTGCCGGCGTTGACCCTATCTCGGTCAACGACATCAAAGACATCATTCGTCACCTGCAGCAGCGTGGTATTGGTGTTCTGATTACCGACCACAACGTCCGCGAAACCCTGGATATCTGCGAGAAAGCTTACATTGTCGGCGAGGGCAAAATCGTCGCCGAAGGCAATGCCGAGAAGGTTCTCAACGACCCCGTGGTACGCGACATATACCTTGGCCACCAGTTTCGGCTCTAGGCTCACCGCAGCAGCTGAGCAAAAAGTGTACCGATTAGGCACGGCTCTTGCAGGGAGCCAAAAGCAGGTCTACACTTCTTGAAAAGGGGCTGTAACTCATCCTTTTTCCCCGTGGTACCGGTATCTGATTAGCCTATGAAACAATCGCTACAGCTAAAAGTCAGCCAACAGCTGACAATGACTCCGCAGCTGCAGCAGGCCATCCGATTACTACAACTCTCCACCCTCGACCTGCAGCAGGAAATTCAGGCCGCTATAGACTCCAACCCGTTACTGGAAGTGGGTGAGGACGATATTCAGGGCGCGGACAGCCACAGCGAGTCTGACAGCAACCTCAGCCGTGAGGAACCCGGCGAAAAAGCACACAGCGACGACCACGAAAGTAACTCCGTCGATGAAACCTGGGGCGAAGGTATTCCTGAAGACCTGCCAGTGGACAGCCGCTGGGATGATATATACCAACCTGCCACGCCGGTCAGGCAGAGCTCCGGCACCGACAACGGCGATTATGATTTCGCTGCGCGCAGCACCAGCGACGAATCATTGCAGGACCATTTGCGCTGGCAGCTAAACCTCACCCGCATGTCGGACCTCGACCGGCTGATTGCCATGGCCATCATTGATTCGGTCACCGCCGATGGCCGCCTCGCCTGTACCGTCGACGATATCCTCGCCAGTTTTGACGACGAACCCGACGTTGAAGAAGAGGAAGTACTGGCCGTTCTTCACCGCATGCAGCAATTTGACCCCCCCGGCGTACTCGCTCGCGATCTACGGGAATGCCTGCTGGTTCAGCTCAAACAGCTTCCCGCCGACACACCCTGGCTCAAGCAGGCCACCGATGTCGTCAGCGGCCACCTCGACCTGCTGGGGTCTCGTGACTACAACCTGCTCATGCGCCGTTCACGCCTGAACGAGGAGCAGCTGAAGCAGGCTCTGGCACTGATTCAAACACTGAATCCAACGCCGGGCGCCATGATATCGCCCTCGGAAACCGAGTACGTGGTGCCCGATGTCTTTGTCAGCAAACGCGAAGGCAGCTGGGTCGTTGAACTCAACCCCGATATTGCCCCCAAACTTCGCATCAACAGCCACTACGCCTCCCTCGGCAAACAGTGCAGCAGCGCCGACAGCTCCTATATTCGCGACAATCTGCAGGAAGCACGCTGGTTTCTTAAGAGTTTACAAAGCCGCAACGAAACCCTGATGAAAGTCGCCAGTAAAATTGTTGAATATCAGCGTGGATTTCTCGAATATGGTGACGAAGCGATGAAACCCATGATTCTGCATGACATCGCCGACGCGGTTGAAATGCATGAATCCACGATTTCGCGCGTCACCACCCAAAAATACATGCACACACCTCGCGGTATTTTTGAATTGAAGTATTTTTTCTCCAGCCATGTGTCCACTGACGCAGGCGGAGAGTGTTCGTCAACTGCCATCAGAGCACTGATCAAAAAGCTGATTGCTGCGGAGAACCCCAAAAAGCCGCTCAGCGACAGCAAGATCACCACTCTGCTGGCAGAACAGGGAATTCAGGTCGCCAGGCGTACCATTGCCAAGTACCGTGAGGCAATGATTATTCCGCCCTCAAATGAGCGGAAGCGGCTGGTCTGAATCGCCGGCGACTGCCGGCACACGGGCTGTTTGATGATCCGTCACCCAGCCCGTTGGCATTGATACGATAAGGAGCGATTTATGCAAATCACTGTAAGCGGTCATCATGTCGACGTTACTCCTGCCTTGCGCGACTACGTTAACAACAAACTTAACCGACTCCAGCGCCATTTCGACAATATCACCAATACTGACATCACTCTCACGGTGGAAAAACTGATACAAAAAGCGGAAGGTACCGTACACGTGGCAGGCGCCGACCTGTTTGCCACCTCGGAATCCGAAGACATGTACGCCGCGATCGACCTGCTTGCAGACAAACTCGATCGTCAATTGATTAAACACAAAGAGAAGCATCGCGGACACTGAGCCGGAACGCTGGCGGCGCCACTAACACGGCGCCGCCCACTCGGCCCGCGCCACTTGCCTCGCGAAGAGTCTCACCAAAAGACTCGTAAGGAAAATACGGAGACATGCAGCTAGACCACATTCTCACCCAAGAGCGCACATTTTGCGGTGCCCAAAGCACCAGCAAAAAACGCTTGCTGGAAGACGTTGCGCAATTTATCAGCAACGACGTGCCAGCCCTCAGCGCCAACGAAATCTACACTCAGTTGCTGAACCGCGAGCGCCTTGGTAGTACAGGTATCGGAGAGGGTGTGGCAATTCCACACTGCCGCGTATCCAACTGCTCGAGCGTAATCGCCACACTCGTCACACTGAAATCGGCGGTGGATTTTGAAGCCGTTGACGACCAGCCGGTTGACATCCTGTTCGCTCTGGTTGCTCCCGAAGAGGGCCACGACGAGCATCTGAAAGCGCTGGCCGGTATCGCCGAGAAACTCAACGACCCGCAGTTCAGGCAGCAAATTCGCACAGCGGACAGCGCAGAGGCTCTCTTTCAAACCGCCGTTAACTTTCCGCAAAACTCCGCAGAGCGTGCAACCTCGTGAAATTGATTATTATTAGCGGACGCTCCGGCTCCGGCAAAAGTAGTGCGCTCAACCAGCTCGAAGATGAAGGCTATTACTGTATAGATAACCTGCCTATCACCCTGCTCAGCGGATTGATTACCGAACTGTCCAACAGTGGCCAGAGCGAGCATCACAATGCCGCCGTTTGCATCGATGCGCGCAACACCCAGAGCGAGTTATCGCATTTCAACGCCATCATCGAGCAAATAAAGCCGCTGGTTGACCTACAGATTGTGGTGCTCGATGCCGACGACCAAACCCTGATAAAACGTTTCAGTGAGACCCGGCGGCGTCACCCGCTGAGCAGCAAACACGTCGCACTCGCCGAGGCACTTCACGATGAGCGACAGCGCCTTGAACCCATTTTTATGGCCTCGGACCTGATCATCGACACCAGCGGACTCAGTCCGCACGAGTTACGCAACACCGTGCGCGAGCGCCTTATCGGCAGCGAAGCCGTTGGTACCTCCGTGCAATTATTGTCATTCGGCTTTAAACGCGGTGTGCCGGTCGACGCCGACTTTGTATTTGATCTGCGCATGCTGCCCAACCCGCACTGGGATGAATCCCTGCGCGCACAAACCGGCCAGGACGAAGGCGTGCGCAACTTTCTCGACAGCAAGGCCGACGTCGAAGATATGTTTCAGATGATTTTTCAATTTTTATCGCACTGGCTACCCAAACTGGCCGCCAGTGATCGCAGTTATGTGTCGGTTGGCCTCGGTTGCACCGGTGGCCAACATCGCTCAGTATACATGGCCGAACGACTGGCAGTGGCGCTGGCACCCACACAGGCCAACCTGCAGATTCGTCACCGCGAGCTGCAAGAAGCCAAACAATAAAAATGTCGTAACCCGGAACAAAGCCCAGCCAATGGCAAAAACACAACTTACCATTATCAACAAACTCGGCCTGCATGCCCGCGCAGCGGCCAAGCTTGTATCGACGGCCAGCAGTTTTGGCAGCCGCGTATCGGTTTCCGCTAACGGCCAGAGCGTCGACGGCAAAAGCATTATGTCGGTGATGATGCTCGCTGCGGCCAAAGGCACTGATATCGAACTGGAGTGCAGCGGCGATGACGAGCAAGAGGCACTTGATGCCATTGTCTCACTGATCAACAACCGGTTCGACGAAGCCGAATAACCTCCCCTCCCCGTCCTCGCTATTTAATTTTTACTATCAGAACGACAACGCAAGTTGTTGAATCATAAACTTTCAAGGATAATCGCAGGCTAACGCACTTCACGTCTGGCAAGGTGGTCCAATGGCGCAGACCGTCGAAAAAAAGCATGCACAGAGCCACCTGGAAGAGCTGAACCAGGCCCTTAGCAGCGGCGAATTCCTGCCCATCCGGCGCATGCTCAACAGCCTGCCCCCCGCCGACGTTGCCCACCTGATCGAATCGACGCCACCCAAAATCCGGACGATTCTCTGGCAGCTGGTTGATCTGGAGAACGAGGGCGACATCATCCAGTACCTCGGCGATGAGGTGCAGGCCCAGTTTCTGAGCGAAATGGACGCCGAGGAAGTTGCCGCCATTACCGAGCGACTGGAAGCGGACGATCTGGTCGACATCCTCCAGCAATTGCCCGACCGCGTAATCCAGGAAGTACTGGCGTCGATGGACCACCAGGACCGCCACCGCGTAGAGCACATCCTCTCCTACGACGAGGACACTGCCGGCGGCCTGATGAATACCGACACCATCACGGTGCGGCCCAATATCACGCTGGATGTCACCCTGCGCTTTTTGAGGCGCCATGAGAACCTGCCGGAAATGACCGATCACCTGATCGTGGTCAGCCGTTCCGACGAATATATCGGCGTACTGCCGCTGCGCAAGATTCTGGTGTCAGACCCCAGCGTGACCGTGCGCGAAATCATGAATACCGATGTCGAAGCCATACCCGCCAGCATGGCCGACACCGAAGTCGCCAAACTGTTTGAACGCCACGACTGGGTATCAGCCCCGGTTGTTGATGACGAAGGCAAACTCGTTGGCCGGATTACCATCGATGATGTGGTCGACGTTATTCGGGAGAGTGCCGACCACTCGCTGTTGAGCATGGCCGGTCTGGATGAGGACGAAGACACCTTCGCTCCGGTCATCAAGGCCGCTCCGCGACGTGCCATGTGGCTGGGTATCAATTTGCTCACGGCCTTTCTCGCTTCGGCCGTCATCAACGTGTTTGAAGGGACTATCGACAAGGTGGTCGCCCTCGCGGTACTGATGCCCATCGTCGCCAGCATGGGCGGCGTGGCTGGCACACAGACACTGACCGTCGTCATTCGCGGCATGGCACTCGGCCATATCAGCAAAAACAACAGCCGCTGGCTGGTTAACCGCGAATTGATGGTAGGCGCCATTAACGGGGTGCTGTGGGCTGCTGTAGTCGCTGTAGCGGCAACACTCTGGTTTGGCGATCCGCAGATTGGATTTATTATCGCCGCCGCCATGGTAATCAACCTGATCACGGCTGCGCTGGCCGGTGCACTGTTACCGATGCTGTTGCAGGCGCTGAAGATTGACCCGGCGCTCGCTGGCGGTGTTGCCCTGACCACCGTTACCGATGTCATCGGTTTTATGTCCTTTCTCGGACTGGCGACCTATTTTTATGCATAGCAGGCAGGCATGACTGATCACAACGAAGACAACGACGAACAACATGCAGAGCGTCCGAGCAAGTCGGAGCGCAAACGTCAGATGCACGCACGGCAGGCTCTGGGCGAGGAACTGGCCAATATGAGCAATGCCGAATTGGCCGAGATGCCGGTTCCCGCCGATTTGCTGGAAGCCATCGCCATCGCCCGCCGTATCAAAAGCCGGGAGGCGTTGCGCCGACAGTATCAGTACATCGGTAAACTAATGCGCAAGCTGGAAACCAGCGATCTCGAAGACGCCATGGAGAAACGCCGCGAGCATGATCACAGCCTCACCCGCAGTTTTCACGAACTGGAAGCCTGGAGAGACCGCCTGATAGCAGAAGGTAATTCAGCCATAGACGATTTCAAGGCAGAGATTCCCGCCGCAGACCGACAAAAATTACGGCAGTTAAGCACCAATGCCCGCAAAGAACAGGAGCAAGGCCAGCCGCCGCGTAGCAGCCGGTTACTGTTTCGCTATCTGCGGGATTTGAAAGACGAGGATTTGCGTGCCGACTGGTAGCGCAGACTTAAACACGGCTGCCCGACAACGCTCCTCTAGCTGAAGTGACGCCGATGCTCAGCAACCGGCATACGTTTGCGAATGGCCCGCTGCTCCGCGTCCTGCCAGTCCGCCATCACCAGCGTTTCACCAAAACCGGCTTCGGCGAGAACCGTACCCCACGCATCGACAATAGCTGAGCCACCAGAAGTCTGACGCCCGCCCGCATGCTCCCCCCCTTGATTGGCACCTATCACCAGACACTGGCATTCAATTGCCCGCGCCCGTAACAGAGGCAACCAGTGCGCCAACCCGGTTGTGCGGGTAAAGGCCGAGGGCACAGCAATAATGTCTACACCAACATCCAGCATGCGCTGAAACAGGGCAGGAAAGCGCAAATCGTAGCAAACCGCCACGCCAACCCGCCCAACGGGCGTATTGAACACCTGCACCTGCTCGCCCGGCCGGTAGTCATCAGATTCCCGATAGGCAGCGGTTGCGTCATTAACACTCGCGTCAAACAGATGTATTTTCCTATAACACCCCAGCTCGGCGCCATCCGGACCGTAGCCAAAGCAACTGGCCCAGGCACGACCATCCTCGCTCGCAATAGCAATGGTTCCCGCAATTAACGTCAGCCGCAACCGGCGCGCGAGAGCGGCCATCCAGGCCTGCAGCTCGGCAGACTTCGCCTCCTGTTGTGCCAGCCCGGCAATACCGGCCTTGTCGCCAAACAGCGCAAAGCTTTCCGGCAGTACGAGCAACCGGGCGCCCGCAGCAGCGGCCTGACTGGCAAGCTCGTCCACACGTGTGAGATTACCCGCCAGAGACGTTCCCGATACCAGTTGAATTGCGGCGCAACGGGTCATTTTCCCGGCACCCCTCTTCCCATGCCCGATCGACCGCCGCGTGGCTTCTCGCCCCCCCGCGGTTTGGCTCCATCCGGCTCAGTGCTCTGCGGGCTCTCAATGGACACCGCATCGCCAAACAGACGCTTGAACTCCAGCTCGGGTTGCTGCCACGGCCCGTGCACGCGGTAAACCAGACTTGAAACCTTATCTACCTGTTCTTCGAATAGCTTGCTCGCAATATACACGCCCGCTGCAACGGGCAAACCACTGATCAATGCAGCAACCCAGGGCAGGTTACTGCCCACCGGCAATGTTGCCTGCAGCTCCATATCGGTCAGGTCGGTATTGAAATCCAGCATCCCACTGATGCGAAATGTGGACGAAGGGCCGTCTATCTCTATCGGTTTGGGCATACGCATCACGCCGTCAACAAACTGCATGTTGCCGCGAATCCGGTCGTAGTGAATACCCTTCTCAAAGATATCGCTAAAGTTAAATTGCAAACGTCGAATAATGTTGGCGAAATTCAGCAGCCCCACCATACGCAAGGTACCCGATGCAGCGTCGGAACCTCGCAAAAAGCGACCCTTCTCGAAACGCATACCCATGCTTCCCGACAATACACGCGGCGACAACATATCGGGCGCCGCGGCCCAATTCACATCCAGATCTGCCCGCCCGGAGCGACTCTCCATCACGCGTTCAAACTGCCAGTTCTGCAAGACATCACCAATATTTGCAACGCTAACAGGCCCTTTGAGAATGCTGCTGTTGCCATCTGCGCTCTGATGCCATTGCAAAGTCACAGGCTGCTCCGGCAAGCCCAGCTGCAACCCCCGCAGATTCCCTCGAATACCGCTGAACTCCGCTCCGGTGGCTGTTGGCCTGAGTGCAAAAGCGATACTGCCAAGAGGCGCATCGGCGATCGCCAGATTTTCTGCAGAAAAATCGACCGCCGGAAACGACGACGGATTCAGTTTTTCCAGCATGGACCGGGGGTCAGCCAACTCAGCCGAACGCTCAGGCATCGCATCCGGCTCCGGGTTGGCCGGAGACGCTGCAGCAATATCCAGAGTAGGCAACTCGGGCAAATTAAAGCGCTGCAAATCGATCTTCATGGGCATATCAGGTGCCAGCCGCAGCGTGCCCTCCAGCCTGCGAGAGCGCATTGCCAGTTGCCAGGTTGAGGTACCGGCGCCATTGCTGGCATCGATTTCGACATCCTGCCAGGTGCGCCCCAGGCCTTGCAGCCGCTTAATCGAAAAATCCTCGACAACAATCGCCATTGCATCGTCGCTGACTTCACGCTTCACCCGTCCATCTGCTTGCCGGGCCACCAGGGTCTGGTACTGGTCCAGAACGGCTATCCAGTCGTCCAGCTTCGTCTCTTCCATTTTCCCGACGACCATAAACCAGCCACGCGGTGGCGGCGGAATGGAGCTCCCGCCCAGAGCAAAGCTACCACCGGATAACTGACTGCTCTCGTCAAAGGCCAACATCAACCGTCCCAAACCATCCACACTTAAATCCAGCGTTAGCGGCTTGAGCGAGAGAGGAATACCCAGTTCAAACAAGCGGCTCTGTTGTGCGGGTTTGCCGAGTGGTTCAGGCAAATCAATGGCAACGTCAAACAGGTCAGATGAAGCCTTGAAATACGT
>DIBR01000017.1:412-2915 GCA_002415025.1 Spongiibacteraceae bacterium UBA5047 | reverse complement strand
GCCTTGAAATACGTGCTGTCCTGACCCACCGTCATATCAATATTGATATCTGCCTCGCCGTGAGCAAAGCCCAACAGAGGCTGGTTAAGCCAGTTACGCACATCGGCAATATCAACACGCCCCTGTACATTCACCTGCACCGGATTGCCCAACGTCTGCACAACTCTTGCGGCAATGGGCCGACCGAACACCGCGCCACTGATTGCCGGAGCACTCAGCCCCTGCTGGCTATCAAATAGCAAAGGGCCTTCAACATCGGCAATTGTCAGATTCAGGTTGTCCAGAACCAGTTCGCTACCGGAGATATGCGTGTCGATGCGGGCTCGGGGCTCGGCACCCTCTTGTAGAGGAATGTCCAGATCGATTTGTGCCTGCACGGAGCCCTTGCCATGCCAATCGTCAAAACTTCCCCCCACCTGCTTGCGCAGCGCCGACTCTCGAACCACGCGCAACGCCGAATTCAAACTACTTTTCGCCTCCGCCGAGATAGACAAGATAACGGTGTCATCAGGAGACCTGATTCCCACCTGCACATCCCGCAAGGCGATATCGTCATAGATATAAGCACTCTCGCTGCTGACATCGACGGTATCGCCATTGAGAAGCAAACTCGCGCTGGCGCGGTTCAGGGCAGGCCAGTCGGGGTGGTAATCCAGCGCGATATCGGTCGCATCCAGTGCCAGCTGAATGGTTCTTTGCTCGCCTTCGCGCAAGGCGCCGTGCAACAAAAAGGCAGCCTGCGGCACCTGGCCCTGCAAAATGGCGCTATCAAGCCAGTCGCGAAGCCCGTCTCCCACCACGGCAGGCAAATAGTGATCGCGCTGCTTCACCGAGCCATCGCGCAGGCCCACAAGCAATGAAATAGATGAGGGCTTTGGCGCGTCGGCAGTGAGCGCGATATCCAGGCCCAGCCGCCCCGATATCACGCTGTCACCGTCGTGAGCCCTTATCTGGCTGCTGCGCAATTGCAAACGCTCGTCGGCAATCGACCACTGCAATCGGGTCGCCAGATCCTGCAGGCGCAGAGGCTGGTCGTACACACTCGGCAAGGCCAGCTGAATGGCTGCCGCCGCGATACTAAGCTCACCGGCATCAGCGCCCAGCTCTACATACCCGTCCAGCCCCCGCACACCCGGCGCGTTATTAACGCTCTCCAGCACCAGCGAAGATACATCGGCGGCAATATGAAAATTGCGGGGGTTGTCCAGCGGGACATCCACTTTCAAATTACGCAACAAGCCCTGCGGTGCCATCTTACCCAGCACCTCATCCAGCTCGGCAGGCAAAGCCCCGGAATTAAGCAACCGCGCCTGCGTCATGCCAAGGTCAAGGTTGGGTAATACAACACTCAACCGGCCATCCGCATCAGCCCGCATGGACACCTGCAGCCCCGACCAGTCGACGTACTGGTTTTGCCAGTAAAACTCCAACTCACTGAACCAGGTCCGCGCTACCCGGTCACCAAAAACGCCACCAAATACCAGGCTGGCATCGCTAAGCTGCTGCTCACTATCCCACAGGCTACCGACGGCCAACTGCGGGATATCCACTCGACCATGCCACTGAGCACTATCCCGGCCGTTTACACTGAGCCATAGCTCGCCACTCCCCTCGATACCCGCCACGGTTTCGTAGGCTCCGAACAATGGCGCAACGGAGGTAAAGGAACTGTCTTCAAGCTGCACATAGGCATTCAACTGAAAATCATCAGAGCGAGGGTCGCCCTCAAGCTCCGCGATCAGACGGGTAGGACTGGACTCGGCAATTCCCAGTGTCGCCTTGAGTCGACGAAATTGACTGTCGCCGGCAAGTCGCAGCTTCTGCCCCCACAGACGGGCCTCCTCGCCATTGGCGTAGTGCAAGGTAACGGTAAGTTCGCGCAAATCCGCTTCACGAATACCGAGCAGCAACCCGGTAAGATCGAAATTGCCTTGCTTGTCACCTGCCAGCGGACTGCCGGCAAACTGCCACTCCCCCTGCTCCGACTGTCGCAAATGCAGTTCCAGCTGCTTTGCCCGCAATTCAACAACGTCAATGCCCTGATGCAAAATCAGGCCTGAGATAACACCCAACTTTCCGCGCACAGCGGTGAGCCTGGCAGCCATCTGCTCATTGTGATGAAGTTCCAGTGAGTTCAGCGAGATGACCGGCGACAGCCCTGACCAGCTGCCATCCAGTGCCGTCATCCGCAGCTCCATATCCGAGTTGTCGCGAACATAGGTCACCAGCTGCTGAGCGTATCGTGGAAGATACTCGATATAGTAACGCCCAAGGCTCGCATAGAGGGCCAATACCACAAGCAACGCTATCGCCAGCCGCCAACACCACCGGTAAAGCGCACGCCCAACACTACCAACAAAACGCGCCGGCATACTAACGGTTACACTCTGTCTTACAGCAGCACCACATCAAACTGCTCCTGAGTATAAATAGCTTCGACCTGAAACTGGATCGCTTTGCCGATAAATTCCTCGAGGTCGGCCACATTCGCCGATTCTTCGTC
>DIBR01000017.1:0-205 GCA_002415025.1 Spongiibacteraceae bacterium UBA5047 | reverse complement strand
GCCACATTCGCCGATTCTTCGTCAAGCAACCGGTCAACAACATCTTGCGAGGCAAGCACCATCAATCGATCACTCTCATAGGCGCGCGCCTCTCTCAAAATCTCCCGGAAAATTTCATAACACACCGTCTCAGGCGATTTCAGCGAACCCCGCCCCGAACAATAACGACAGGTTTCGCACAAAATATGTTCCAGACTTTCGCGGG
>DIBR01000010.1 GCA_002415025.1 Spongiibacteraceae bacterium UBA5047 | reverse complement strand
GGCCCAGCGTGAGTTTAACAAGACCATTCAGGAAAAAATGCAGAGAACAACGTGGACGTCCGGTTGTGACAGTTGGTACCTCACCGAAGACGGCAAGAATACGACGCTATGGCCTGGCTATTCCTGGCAATATCGGATGCAATCACGTGACTTCGACGTCAGCGTCTACAACAGCCGTCGCCTTAAGCCGGCGAGTGTGATGGAATTGTCCGAGAATATCAGCTCGGAATCCGGTCAGGTGCTGTCGTCCTGACTATAAAAGTGGGGAAATATCATGTTTGAAATCAGCGAAAAGGTGATTGCTATCACCGGCGCCGGGTCGGGTATCGGCCTGGCGTTGACGCGACTGTGCTTGTCGAAAGGAGCGCGTGTTGCTGCTTCGGATGTCAACCCGGAATCACTGGGCGCGCTAAACGCGGGCGACCAACTGATGGTCAGCACTCTGGATGTACGTGATCGCGCAGCAGTTGGCCGCTGGGCGCAGGATATAGCCGCACGGTTTGGTGCGTGTGATGTGATTGTCAATAACGCCGGAGTGTCGTTATCCAGCCGTGTGCAAACCATGCAGCGTGAAGACTTTGAATGGATCATGGATATAAATTTCTGGGGTGTTGTTAACGGTGTGGAAGCCTTTCTGCCCTTGCTCGAGAAAAGTAGCGCGGCGAGAATTGTTAACTTATCCAGTTTGTTTGGCCTGATGGCGGTACCGTCGCAGGCAGCCTACAACGCGTCAAAATTTGCCGTGCGCGGATATTCGGAAGCTATTCGTCAGGATTTGCGCAACTCTACTGTCAAGGTGGTTACCGTGCATCCCGGCGGTGTCAAAACCAATATTGTGCGTAACGGCAAACATTTCGACAGTCTTGACGGCTTGGAAACCGATATGGATACCAGTGCTGCAATGTTTGCCAAAATTGCGTCTACGACGCCTGAACAGGCTGCGAAAATTATTATGAACGGAATGTGTAAAGGTAAGCCTCGTGTGTTGATCGGGCGGGACGCTATTTTTCTCGACAAGCTCCAGCGTTTATTGCCCGCTATCTATGATCGCCTTACAGTACCGGTTTCCTTAAGGGGTAGCCGCCGGTTGGCCCGTCAGTAAATGCCTGCGCCTGTACTTTGGGTTTACCCTCCCTTGGCCAGAGCGATGCTCTGGCTTTTTTTATGCCTCCTGTCGATTGGGAGTGGAGAAGCTTTTTCTGAAGATTCGAACGTGCTCACAGCCGATGCAGAGCCTCGATTTGATATAAAACATGTGTTGCGCAATGCTGCGCAGCGGCCTGCGGTAAGCGAAACCATACTCAACGTTGCAGGTTTCACTTACGTGAATGACCGCGAGCATCTGCTGGACGATTTGCTCGACACCCGCGATGCGTCTTTCGAGCTCGATGCCCAGGTACGGCAGTTGAGCTACCGCTTTGGCGACGAAGAGCGGTTGATAACCCTGTTGAAGCAAATGGATGGCAAATCGGCGACTGCGCAGGCCGGGTTATCCATTGTTCTGGCCAATCCCCTGCTGGATGACCGCTATTCAATCAGCATCAACACACGAACCCGTTTTGCGGGCACTTTTTTTTACGAGAGTGGCGACGAACAAAAATTGCGTCTGGCTCCTGTGATTGCATTTATCGAGCTGGCTGAGCTGGATTCCCATGTTGATGTTTCCGGTATAGGTGTTGGGGAGTTGGCGTTGCATCGACAGTTTCGCATACCCGCCTTGGCAGAAACGCAGTTTGCATTTTCACTCAAGCATCAGGAAGTGTGGCTTTACGAGCGTGATGTGCAGGTTAAACGCTATCGAGAAAGTGACCTTTTTCGCCTGAACAGATTCATCCGCAAATTTTCGCGCGCGAATATGGACCTTGCCGCCAGTCAGCAATGGGGTAACTGGACAGCGGGACTTACCCTGAGGGATCTGGTTGAAAGCACCCACCGGGGGCCGGAAGGTTCGGATTTTCATGTGCGTACACGCGCCGAGCTGCAACTTGACTATGCGCTGGCTTGGGGGCGTCTGTCACTGGATCGGGATTTGAGCCCGCAGCCGGCCTTTGGTGTGATGAAAGGCCGGCGGGAAACCCGTCTGGCGCTGGACGTTCCGGTAAGCTCACGCATCAATCTTGGAGCTAGCTTCCTCGCCATTGAGCGCGATCGCGATGCGGACTCGCTGGGCGTCACAATTGCATATCACTTGCCTGCCGGATTTCATTTGCAGTTTACCGGCAATATCGCCAGTCGCGACGAATTGGGCGGTTCCTTTCAAATCCAACTGCCGCTGTTCTAGCCGGCGACAAGGCTCTAGCGCGCTTTATGTTTTCCCTGTTTACGGTGCTCACTTGCCTGAGTCCGCTGTATTTTGCCGTTCGTTGAGGTGCTCTCTTTCCGCTTTTTTGTCGCGAGGTTTGTTTTCTTCGCAAATGCTGAAATCTTGCTATGCTGGACGCCGATTTTGTATAACGCGAGAGTGAGCGTGGGCAGCAGCGAGAGTCAATCAATACAATTACATCCCTCCTGGCGGGCGCGCCTGCAAGGTGAATTCGATCAGGATTACATGCAGTCTTTGCGGCAGTTCCTGCGTGAACGCATGGCTGCGGGCGCGACGGTTTACCCGCAGCCGCGCCAGTGGTTTCATGCTTTGGATTCAACGCCTTTTGAGCAGGTTAAAGTCGTTATTCTGGGGCAGGACCCTTATCACGGCCCCGGGCAGGCTCACGGGCTGTGTTTTTCGGTTATGCCGCCGGTATCGCCGCCGCCGTCTCTCGTGAATATATATAAGGAACTACACGCTGATCTGGGCTTGCAGCCGCCAGACCATGGCTGCCTGAACCGTTGGGCAGAGCAGGGTGTGCTGCTGTTGAACAGCGTTTTGACGGTAGAGCAGGGGCAGGCAGGAGCGCATCAGCGTAAGGGCTGGGAGCGATTTACAGACGCGGTTATCGAGTGTATTAATCGCGAACGTGAGGGCGTGGTGTTTATGCTGTGGGGCGCCTATGCCCAGAAAAAGGGGCAGCTTGTTGATGCGCAAAGGCACTGTGTGCTGAGCGCGCCGCATCCATCGCCGCTGTCAGCTCACCGGGGCTTTCTGGGTTGCCAGCACTTTTCAAAAGCCAATGCCTATTTGCAAGCACGCGGCGTGGGCGGCATTGATTGGGCTCTGCCCGCCGAGGCGTGACTCGTGTTTCAATTCTCATCTTTCAGTGCGTAGGGTGGCGGCAAAATATTGCCGAGAATTGCGCCGGAGGCGGTGCGCAGTTCCTCGGCATTGAGCGCGTCCCGCGCCAGTACAACCAGTACGGTGTTACGCGATGATGTCGAGGCTACTATCCCTACCGCTTGAGGTTTGGCGCCGGCGAAGACCTCATCGCCTTCGCTAACTGTCCCGGTTTGAAGGCTGGCCCGATATAACCTGCGCTTGGCCGTGCCGCGATAATGCAGGCGGGCAACCACTTCCTGACCGGTGTAGCAGCCCTTTTTGAAATTCACGGCGCCAATAGCATCGTAATTAAGCATTTGCGGTATAAATTCTTCGGCGGTTGCCGCACAGACCTCGGCAATTCCATCGTTGATATTCATTGCTTCCCAGTCGCCGGAGCCTATCGCGGCGGCATTAATTGCCAGGGCTTGCCAGTGTTCAAAGGCTTCGCTTGCGGGCAGCCATAGTTCAAGGCGCTCACCGGCGTCGTCAATTTGTACGGCGACCGCACTGCCTGAGACCGCCGAAGCCAGGAGTGCTGAGGGTGATTCGCCAACGATTTGCGCAATCAGTTCGCCAGCCCGAGGGCCTGCGACGCCGATGGCGACGATGTCTGTGCTGGCATCAGTCAGCTCGGCTTTTGAGAACACGGCATACTTGGCAAGAGCAGCCTTACTGCTCTCGACAATATTCAGACGCATGCGTAGCAGGTGGTCGTGTTCCAGCAGGCTGGCGGCCAAAAAACTGGTGACCATACGACCTTTGGGAGTGCAATAGGCGCCGCGCTGCGCAGACTGGGGAGTAACCAGCCGAAAATCTGCAGTTGTTTGCCCTTGCAGGAATTTGCTCGCATCCGGGCCTTTTACCCGCAAAAATCCGTAGTGGCTTAGCGGTGCGATCACTGTTTGATGCGCCGGGTTTGTCTCTGTGCTTGGACTGTCGAAATAACAGTGCTCACCCTCGACGCGGGCGCCTGAATGTTCTTCCAGTTGTGTCCAGAAAGTTGTCATTGGTATCCAGTGAAGTTGCAGCTAGTGAGAAGATATCATGCGCCGGCCCGCTCTGGCGGCTATAATGCGCGGCAAATGGTAGCGCGGTTGCAGTGAAAAGTAATGGTTTCAGATAGCGAGTTCAAGCGAATTTACTGGGCGAGTCGGCGTGGCATGCTGGAGCTTGACCTGATGTTGGTGCCTTTTATGGAAGGTTGTTTTCGATCACTTTCCGGGGAAAAGCAGCAGCACTATATTGCACTGCTGGAGTGCGAAGATACCGAGATATTCCAATGGCTGCTGGGTACGGATAGCCCGGAGTCCGACGACCTGCTAGGGATAGTGGATGACATCAAGGCGTTTTCCCGCAAACCTAAGGCTTGAGATCAAGCCATCGCGGTTGCTCTGCCTTTACTTGTTGGCAAGCCACGTGGCGGTACTGCTCAGTGTCCTGCTTTGCGGCGTTGACGGTGCACCGTTGTTGGCGGCTGCGCTTCTATTGATAGCGAGTTGCGGTTATCACCTGATTTCCGTGCTTCGTCAAACCGGGCCTTATCCGGCGACGGCTCTGGCCTGCCGCGAAGGGCAGTGGTTTTTGCAAACGCATCAGGGCGAGCGGTCGGTTATCCTCAAACAGAGCTGGGTGCTGCCGTATGCGGTTGGCGTTCATTTACTGCCCGGCGGGTACCGGCTGGTATTGCCAGACAGCGTTCGGGACGATGACTTTCGGCGGCTACGCCAGATTTTGCGCTTTGCGTGGGCGGTGCCCGGGGTCGAGAATGGTGTCGAGCGCCTCGGGTAGCATATCGGGGTAGTCCAGGGTGTAGTGAAGGCCCCGACTCTCCTTGCGCAGCAGGGCAGAGCGAATAATCAGCTCGGACACCATGGCCAGGTTGCGCAGTTCAATCAGGTCATTGCTGACCTTGTAGTTACTGTAATACTCGCGTATTTCCTGCTGCAGCAATTCTACCCGGTGCAGAGCCCGTTGCAGGCGTTTGTTGGTGCGCACGATGCCCACGTAGTCCCACATAAAGCGGCGCAACTCGTCCCAGTTGTGCGAAATCACTACGTCTTCGTCAGAATCGGTCACCTGGGATTCGTCCCATTCCGGGATGCGGACATCGAGCAGTGGCTCGTCGAGTCGCTGGGCGATGGCCTCTGCTGCCGATCTGCCGAATACAATACATTCGAGCAGGGAGTTGCTGGCCATACGGTTGGCACCGTGCAGCCCGGTAAAGGATGATTCGCCGATGGCAAAGAGTTTGTCGATATCGGTTTGGCCCTTCAAGTCCACCATCACCCCGCCGCAGGTGTAATGAGCGGCGGGGACTACGGGAATGGGTTCGCGGGTGATATCAATGCCCAACTCCAGACAGCGTGCTTTAACCGTGGGGAAGTGGTGAAGCAGGAAATCAGCCGATTTGTGGCTGATATCCAGGTACACACAGTCACTGCCCAGCCTTTTCATTTCGTGGTCTATGGCTCTGGCCACCACGTCGCGGGGGGCCAGTTCGCCCAGTTCGTGGTAGCGGTGCATAAAGCGCTCGCCGTTGGGAAGTAGCAGTTTTCCGCCCTCACCGCGAATGGCTTCGGTGATCAGAAATGACTTGGCCTTGGGGTGGTAGAGGCAGGTGGGGTGGAACTGATTAAACTCCAGATTGGCTACGCGACAGCCCGCCCGCCACGCCATGGCAATACCGTCGCCGGAGGCGCCGTCAGGGTTGCTGGTATACAGGTAGGCCTTGCTGGCGCCGCCGGAAGCCAACACCACGAATTTGGCCCGGAACAGGCGCACGTGCCCGCTGTCCCGGTCAAAGACATAGGCGCCATGGCAGCGACCATTGCGAATTACCAGATCAACGGCGACGTGGCGCTGAAAAATGTTAATGGAATCAGCCTGAAGCGCCTGCGAGGTCAGTGCCTCGGATACGGCGCGCCCGGTGGCATCGGCGGCGTGAATAATACGCCGGTGGCTGTGCCCGCCTTCGCGGGTGAGGTGAAAGCTGTCGTTGTCGGCATAGCGACTGAATTCGACGCCCTGTGACACCAGCCACTCTATACCGGCGCGGCTGTTGCCCACGGTAAAGCGCACGGCATCATCGTGGCAGAGTTGAGCGCCAGCAGCGAGGGTGTCGGTAACGTGGTCGTCTTCGGTATCCTGCTCATCCAGAACGGCGGCAATGCCGCCCTGGGCATAGTAGGTTGAGCCCTGATTAAGTTCACCCTTGCATATGACGGCGATCCGCGCACGGTCAGCCAGGCGCAGCGCCAGTGTCAGCCCGGCAGCGCCGCTACCGATTACCAGTACATCATGGGTTTCAGAGGAGTTCATGGATTGCCTTGAGTGAGCTGCGTGGATACCATTTGCGGCGATTTGCTCGCTGGCAGAGTATACTGGCATTGCTCTTTTCGGCCAATTCCGTATCGTCGGCCAAATAATTCAATAAATCAGCGCCTTTCCGCGCTTCTTGCAGAACTAATGGGGTACAGAGTGGTCTATCCGGTTAATACACGATCTTTACAATCGGGAGCGGCGTGATTGTGGATCGTGCTGAACTAGGTGACAAGCAGCTGGTTGAGCGCGTGCAGCGTGGTGACCAGCGCGCCTACGATTTGCTGGTGCTGAAATACCAGCACAAGATATTTGGCCTGATATCTCGCTATGTCAAAGATCACGATGAAATTCAGGATGTGGCTCAGGAGGCCTTTATCAAGGCTTACCGCGCGCTGCCCAATTTTCGGGGCGAGAGTGCGTTTTATACTTGGCTCTACCGCATTGCCATCAATACCGCCAAGAATTACCTGGTCAGCCGTAGCCGGCGACCGCCGAGTGTCGACGTGGATGTGTCGGACGCCGAGTTTTACGACGGCGCCAGCGGTTTGCGCGATACCGACAACCCGGAAAATGTACTGTTCGGCAATGAATTAAAGGCAGTTGTTGACACCGCGATTGCTGCTTTGCCGGAAGATTTACGGACAGCGCTAACGCTGCGCGAATTCGATGGTCTGAGTTATGAAGACATCGCAGACGTAATGGACTGCCCCGTGGGAACGGTTCGTTCGCGAATTTTCCGGGCGCGTGAGGCGGTAGACGAGAAAGTTAAGGCCCAAATGGGCGGTAGTGAGGTGATGGCATGAGCAAGGTTAATCGGGAGTCACTGTCGGCGTTGATGGATGGCGAAGCCAGCGAGCTGGAGATTCGTCGCCTGTTGCGCGAAGACAGCAATGAGCTCGGCGAATTGTGGACACGCTATCACCGTCAGCGTAGCGCTCTGCACAATGAGCGCGAATTTAGAGGCATGGATGTTAGTGGCTCTGTACGCGCAGCCCTGTCTGATGAACAGCCTCTCCGGCAGCCGGTACTAAGCGATTGGCGCAAGCCACTCGGCGGGCTAGCCGTTGCCGCCAGTGTTGCGGCGCTGGTGGTCTTTGGTCTTGGCGGCAATCCCCGGTCGGACCTGCCGCTGGCGGCCAATCAGTCGGTGGCAGAACAGGGCAGCCGCGTTTACCTGAGTGCGCCGACGGCAGTTTCAACAGGGACTGTCAATGCGAGCACCGCCAGTACGCAGGCTCCGCGTTTTCACAGCGTCAATGATGAGCAGGCGCGGCAACGCTTTGAACGTTTGCTGCAGCAACACACTGAACGCGCTGCGCTAAACAGTGGCCAGGGAATGGTGACTTACGCGCGTCTTTCAAGTCACGGGACCCGATAAGTGATAAAAGCACAATTGTGGCGCCTGCTGGCGCTTTGTTTGATGGCCGGCACAGTGCTGGCAGACGATGCGCGGCAGTGGCTGGAGCGGATGTCGCACGCACACCGTGAAATGAGTTATCAGGGTGTTATCAGCTATCAGGTGGATGACCGCCTGTCGTCCTACAAGTTTACTCACCGTGTTGTTGATGGCAGCGAGTTTGAGGAGCTTCGCCCGCTGGATTCCGACAGCCGAGATCTGGTTCGCCAGGGGCATAGCATTCACTGCGTGCATCCGGCGGAGCAGCTGTTGAGAAACAAATCCGGTCAAAGCGGCAGCCTGGGGCAGTATTATGACTTGTCTCTGGGCAAACCGGGGCGCGTAGCCGGGCGTGATGTGGTCACGCTGAATATTGTTCCCCGGGATGTATTCCGGCTTAGCTACCATCTTTCGCTGGATGCCATGACGGCGATTCCGCTGAAAACCGAGACGCGTGATCAGGGTGGTCAGGTTCTGGAACGCTTCCAGTTTATGCTGTTCGAGATAGGTGCGCCGCAGAAGAGCCCCGTGGCCGCGAACGCGCGGGAAGTGAGTCACAGCGATGTTGTATCAGCGCAAGCCAGCGCTGAGATACTCGATGATATGTCGTGGCAACCTGCCTGGATACCCGACGGCTTTACCCTGGCCCAGTCCGGCGAGGCAGCGGTGGATGCGTTGAGTTATACTGACGGCATCAGCATGTTCTCTGTCTTTATGGAATCAACGGACAAATTCGCGAAGGCGCCGGTGGCTTCGTCCATGCGAAGTGGCGCGACAGTGTCTTATACCTATCCTATTCCCGGGCAGGATTATGTAGCCACGGTGATGGGCGAAGTGCCCTTGCTAACGGCTGAGCAGGTCGCCAAATCGGTAGCGGTGAAACCCTGATGCTGGAAAGCGGACGCGTAGTGGCGGTTGACGACGACGCGCTCTGGGTAGAGACCATCCGGCAGTCAACCTGTGGCAGTTGTTCGGCTCAAAAAGGGTGTGGTCAGGGCTTGTTGAACAAGCTGGGCGACGGCAAACGTAACCATATTCGCGTATTGCTGGGCGGCGCAGCCCCGGCGCGCTTCAAAATTGACGATCAGGTGCAATTTTCAGTGCCTGACAACGTACTGCTTCAGGCCGCAGCACTCGTATATTTGCTGCCGCTGTGCTCTATGCTGGTGGGCATGGGCGTGGCGCACGAATGGTTTGACTCGCAGAAAGTAGCCGCCCTCGGCGCGTTGGCGGGCTTTGCCATCGGGTTTGCTCTGGTGCGCCTGCATGCGGTGATCAACGCCGACAACCCGAAGCTGCAACCTCGACTTGTGCCGGCTGCGGAGAATCAGGGCGAAAATACCTCAAGCCCCGTTCGGCTGGCTTGAGTCCCGTAAAATTCACAAGGAAAGGCCTTGCTGGCCGCAGATAGCCGGATCAGGGTCTAATGAGATACAATCGCCGGCTTTGAGCAGCCGGCAGGTTTGCCGGCTCACCTGCAATCTTAATCTTCGCTGGGAATTGTGTGAGCAGCCTGAAACATATCCGAAATTTTTCCATCATTGCCCATATTGACCACGGCAAATCGACCTTGGCCGACCGTTTTATTCAGGTTTGCGGCGGGCTTACCGAGCGAGAGATGAGCGCACAGGTGCTCGACTCGATGGATATCGAGCGAGAACGCGGTATTACCATCAAGGCTCAAAGCGTGACGTTGAACTACACGGCGCGCGACGGGCAGGTTTACGAACTCAATTTCATTGATACTCCGGGGCATGTCGATTTTTCCTATGAGGTGTCGCGCTCCCTGTCGGCATGCGAAGGCGCCTTGCTGGTGGTTGATGCTGCGCAGGGCGTAGAGGCCCAATCGGTTGCTAACTGCTACACGGCCATTGAACAGGGCCTTGAAGTTCTCCCGGTGCTGAACAAGATGGATTTGCCACAGGCTGATCCCGAGCGGGTCAAACACGAAATTGAAGAGATTATCGGCATAGATGCCAGCGCGGCCGTTGCGTGCAGCGCCAAATCCGGCATGGGTATTGACGATATTCTCGAGCAGATTATCGAGAAAGTACCGCCACCGGAAGGTGACGTTGATGCTCCTCTGCAAGCGTTGATCATCGACTCGTGGTTCGATAATTATCTGGGTGTCGTTTCACTGGTGCGAGTGATGAATGGCACGCTGAAGAAAGGCGAAAAGCTGGTCGCCAAAACGATTGGCAAGGCGCACGGCGTTGACGATATTGGCATCTTTAGCCCGAAATTAACCCCCACGGGCATTTTGCGGGCCGGTGAAGTAGGCTATGTGGTCGCCGGCATCAAGGATATTCACGGAGCCCCGGTCGGCGACACCTTCACTCATGCCTCAACCTCGGAAGTGAAAGCCCTGCCCGGCTTCAAGCGGGTAAAACCGCAGGTCTATGCCGGCATGTTTACCGTTTCAACCGATGACTACGAAGACTTTCGTGAAGCACTGTCCAAGCTAACGCTCAACGATGCTTCGCTGTTCTACGAGCCGGAAACGTCCGACGCACTGGGTTTCGGGTTTCGCTGTGGCTTTCTCGGCACGCTGCATATGGAGATCATTCAGGAGCGCCTGGAGCGGGAATACAACCTCGACCTGATTACCACAGCGCCCACGGTCATCTATGAAGTCAAAACCAAGCGCGGTGAGGTGATGCAGGTCGACAACCCCTCGGCACTGCCTGACCCGGGCGAGCTGGAGGAAATGCGCGAGCCTATCGCCCGCGCCAATATTCTCGTGCCGCAGGAATTTCTCGGCAATGTCATCAGCTTATGCGTAGAAAAGCGTGGCATGCAAAAGGACATGCAATTTCTGGGGCAGCAAGTATCACTCACCTATGAGCTTCCTATGAGTGAGGTCGTACTGGACCTGTTCGACCGGCTGAAGTCGGTGAGTCGCGGTTTTGCTTCGCTGGACTACGGTTTTGAGCGCTTTGAAGCAGCCGACCTGGTCAAGCTTGATGTATTGATCAACGGGGAGCGCGTGGACGCGCTGGCTATGATTGTGCACAAGGATTTCGCGGCTGGACGAGGACGTTCGCTGGTCGAAAAGATGAAAGAACTGATACCGCGGCAGATGTTTGATGTGGCCATTCAGGCAGCAATTGGGGGGCATGTGATCGCTCGGCAGACCGTCAAGGCGCTGCGTAAAAATGTCACCGCAAAGTGTTATGGTGGTGACGTCAGTCGCAAGCGAAAATTGCTTGAAAAACAAAAAGCCGGTAAAAAACGAATGAAAATGGTGGGGAAGGTAGAGATTCCCCAAAGCGCCTTTCTGGCAGTGCTGAAAGTCGATAGCTAGAAAAAACTGGATATAACATGGTCAACAATTTACTACTGGTTCTTAGCGCGCTGACCCTACTGGTCTGGGTGACTCAAGAGTTTCGGGGTCGCCGGCAACTGAATGAAGCGCTGTCCTGGTGCGCCGATCACAAGAAAGAAAATACGGCCGATTCGTTGAATACCCAGGTCATACCCGGCTGGTGGAACAGCACGACAGTCTTTATCAACGTAGCGTGGATGGCCTGGTTCGCCAGCGTTATTTTGGTAAAAGACGGCGATTTTGCGCTGGTGCTGGTGGTGCTGACCGCGCTGGCGGGTGTTATAGCTCTGCTCGACAAGTTCTGGTTTGAAAAACGCCGTACCTATCTCGTGACCGAAGGCAATATCGCGGTCTATCTGAAGTACACGATCAAGGCCGAATTTGACACCTTGAAGCAGCGCTATGCCGGCCAATTGCCTATCGCCGAAAATGCGCGCTCGTTTTTCCCGGTGTTGGCTGTTGTGCTGGTACTGCGTTCCTTTGTTGCCGAGCCTTTCCAGATCCCGTCTGCCTCGATGGTGCCGAGTCTGGAGGTGGGTGACTATATTCTCGTGAACAAATTCAGCTACGGCCTGCGGCTGCCGGTTGTTGGCACAAAGCTGGTCGAAGTGGGCGAGCCGGAGCGTGGTGATGTGATGGTATTTTTCCCGCCCCACGACAGCCGCTACTTTATTAAACGGGTGGTTGGCCTCCCGGGTGATGAAATTGAATATCGTGACAAACAGCTCTATATCAATGGGCGCGAAATGACGCAAACCCTGCTGGCAGAAGTGCCGCCCTTGAACCCCCGCGAGCAGGTATTGCGGGAATCTCTGGATGGCCACAATCATCTGGTGCATCATGAACTGCGAGTCAATCGCGGCGACTTTCGTACTACTGTCAAGCCCGGTCACTATTTCATGATGGGCGACAACCGTGACAACAGCAGTGATAGTCGCGTCTGGGGGCAGGTGCCGGAAGCGAATATTGTCGGCAAGGCCTTCGCCATCTGGATGCACTGGCGGTCAGTGAGCGAGCTGCCCAGTTTTGAGCGTGTAGGGACTATTCGTTAGCCGAAGCCGGCTGACGCTACTTGTGAGGATTGAACATGCAAATGCGATCTCGCCAAACCGGACTGGGAATGATTCAGTGGGCGGCCATAATCGGGCTCGGCGGGTTGCTCGGTCTTTGTGCGTTCAGGCTTGTACCCATCTATCTGGACCATATGACGATTCGTCAGGTTGTAAAGAACGCCGCCAATGACCCTGCGTCACGTGACATGAGTGCGGCTGAAATCAGGCGTTCAATGCAAGGTGCATTTCTCACCAATCGTATTGAAACTATTCGACTCAACGACATTAAATTTACCAGTGATCGCAGCATGATTATTATGGATGCGAGCTACGAAGTTCGTGTACCGCTTATCTACAATATCGATGCCGTTGTTAAATTCGAAGATCTTGTCTACGAGATACCGCGGCGCTGATGAGCGGCTATTCCTATCCCCGTCTTTTTGAACGACTTTCCTACACCTTTCAGGATATAGGCCTGTTGGAACGGGCTTTGCGCCATCGCTCGGCCGGCAAAGACAATAACGAACGGCTGGAGTACCTTGGCGACGCCGTGCTGAGTCTGGTGATGGCCGAAGCATTGGCAGAGGCCTTTCCCGCTGCGCGCGAAGGCGAGTTGAGCCGAATGCGTGCCAATCTGGTTAAAGGCGCTACCTTGGCGAAAATTGCCAAGGAGTTTGGGCTTGGAGACTATATATTGCTTGGCCAGGGTGAGCTGAAAAGCGGCGGTCACCGACGTGAGTCCATACTGGCAGATGCGGTGGAGGCACTGATTGGCGCAATACACAGTGAGGCCGGGTTTGAGACAGCGCGCGCGACGGTCCGGCTCTGGTATTCAGCCCGCCTGCAGGCGCTGGCCAGGGGCGACGAGTTGAAAGATCCAAAAACCCGTTTGCAGGAGTACCTGCAGAGTCAGGGAGCGGCGCTGCCGGTCTACGATCTGGTAGATCAGGAAGGGATGCCACATGAACAGGAATTTGTTGTGAGCTGTACCACGGAGCTCGCAAAGGAGGCTGTGACAGCGCGCGCGGCCAGTCGGAAGAAGGCGGAGCAGGCGGCCGCAGACATTATGCTTAATCGCTTACAGGTAGAATCATGACGGAAACGCGCTGCGGTTATATCGCCATCGTGGGGCGGCCCAATGTGGGCAAATCCACATTGTTGAATCATATTCTGGGTCAAAAAATCAGTATCACCTCCCGCAAGCCACAAACCACCCGGCACCGGGTGTTGGGCATTAAAACCCGGGAGTCTGTCCAGGCCATTTTTGTGGATACGCCGGGCATGCACCGTGGAGAAAAGCGCGCAATAAATCGTTTTATGAACCGGGAAGCGTCAACTACCTTGCGCGATGTTGACGTTATATTGCTGGTGATTGAGGCCGGGCGCTGGCTTGATGAAGATGCCTGGGTTCTGGAACAGGTCAGGCAGGCGAGCAGCCCGGTGGTGCTGGTTATTAATAAAGTCGACAAGCTGGAAGACAAAACGCAACTGCTGCCATTCATCACCGCGCGCACCGAAGATTTTGAATTTGCCGACGTATTGCCGGTGTCGGCCTTGCGCGCGGATAACCTCGCTGCGCTGGAAAGGACCCTGGAATCCTATTTGCCCGCTGGCCCGCATTTATTTGATGAAGACCAGATTACCGATCGCAGTATGAGGTTTCTCGCGGCGGAAACGGTACGCGAGAAGATAACGCGACAGCTGGGAGACGAGCTGCCGTACTCGATGACGGTGGAAATCGAGGAGTTTAAACTCGAGGGAAAAATTACCCATATCAGTGCTGCCATTTATGTAGAGCGCGACGGCCAGAAGAAAATCCTGATTGGCAGCGGCGGTTCGCGCCTGAAAAGTATTGGTCAGGAAGCCCGGCGCGATATCGAACGTCTGATTGATGGAAAGGTGATGCTGAACCTTTGGGTGAAGGTTAAATCCGGTTGGTCGGACGACGAGCGCGCGCTGCGCAGTTTGGGCTATACGGATACAGATTGAGCGCCTGCTCATGGACAAGGCTTTTCAACCGGCTTTCTTGCTCCATCACCGTCCTTTTCGGGACAGTAGTGTCATTGCCGAATTTTTTACCCCCGAATGGGGGCGAGTGCCAGCCGTCGCGAAAGCGGTGCGAGGTGGCAGTGCGCGCATGCGCCAAATGGCGGCCAGTTTACAGCCCTTTCAGGAATTGCAAATCAGCCTTCGCGGTAAGGGCGAACTTAAAACGCTGGTGTCGGTTGAGTCCGCCCGTCCTTATACATTGCAAGGCCACAATCTCTATGCAGCGCTGTATCTCAACGAGTTAACACTGCGGTTACTGCATCGCCTCGACCCCCATCCGGATCTGTGGCATCTCTACAGAGAGTGTTTGCAACACTTGTCGCAAGCGCCGGTGCTTGAGCCCGTATTGCGGTGTTACGAGCTGGGCCTGCTTGACCAATTGGGCTACGGCCTGGTATTTGACACAGATGCCGCCAGTGGCGAATCTGTGACGGAAGATGGTGAGTACCTGTTTGCGGCAGAGCGGGGCTTTGTTCGGCAGTTTGGCCTGCCGGCCCACCCGGGCGAGTTGCGCTATTCTGGCAAGACCTTGTTAGTCGTGGCGAATCGTATCGCAGCCGGTGCGGTTATGTCCGGCGAAGCGTGGCTGCCTGCCGAATTGCGAATTTTGAAGCAGGTTTGTCGACAGGCCTTGGCACCCTTGCTGGGTTCACAGCCACTGAGAAGTCGGGAACTCTTTACCGGAAAAGCCTTATGATTATCGGCATTGGCACAGACCTGATACATATTGATCGCATCGGGAAATCCTATCAGCGTTTTGGCGAGCGGTTTCTGATCCGGTTTTTGGCACAAAGTGAGCGCGAAACATTCTTGCTTCGTGGTGAGCCTGTCAATTTCCTCGCAAAGCGGTTCGCCGCTAAAGAGGCCGTGGCCAAAGCGCTGGGTGTTGGTATTGGTGCGCGCGCGCGCTGGGCCGAAATTGCGGTGACCAACAATAGTGACGGTGCGCCGCAGATTGCCTTGTCGGGCGCGGCTGCTGAAACGGCTAAGGCCTTGGGGGTCCGTCGCAGCCATATTGCGCTGGCGGATGAAGAAAATATCGCGCAGGCTTTTGTCATTCTGGAGTCGTAGGCCTATAGCTTGGCTACTAAGCCGGGGTGTCGGATTCAAACAGGGCATCCAGGTCGTGATCTTTGTGCCAGTCAATCAGTCTTTCAATTTCTGCAACAACGTTTTCTGTTTCAGCGACAAGTATCGACCAGCTTGGGCCACTTGAAAGCGCTGTTTGCAGCGATACAACCGCAGTGGCTAATCCCGGAGTGCCGACGTAGGCGCAAGCCCCCTGCAACTGATGGGCCAAATTTCTGATCACCTCTGGATCACGCGTCTCCTTGCTCTCCAGCCACTCTTGCCGGTCATTGACAAGGCCGTCGAGAAATTTTGCAAGCAGACGTTGTGCGAGTACCGGGCGATGATCACTCTTGCGTAAACACTCTGCTAAACATACGGCCTTTTGGTCAAGTGGAGGCCATGCCGACTGGCGTTTTTGGCTGCAGTAAACCAGCAAGCTTCGCAATGTCTCGGGATTAACCGGCTTAGTCAGAAAGTCATCAAAGTGGTTCAGCGTGTGCGCATCAAACGCGTCTGGGCTGCCATGAGCAGTTAGCGCAACAATGTGGCTTTTTGAATTCAGCCTTGTTGCGCGAATAGCCCCGGCAACATCGGCGCCGCTCATGCCGGGCATTTGCAAGTCAAGAATAATGAGGGGGTAGTGTTTTTCTTCGCAAGATAGTAGTGCGTCGGGACCGTTGCTGTGCAGTTCACTGACGGCGCCCAGATCGTCAAGCAACACATTCAGCAATAACCTGTTGTTGGCGTTGTCGTCTACCACCAAAACGTTTAGCCGATCAGAGGCTTTCCCCGATTCGGTATTGCGGTGCCGTGGCGCGGCGTTCCCGGTCGCCAGAAACTGTGCAAGCAGCAGCGAGTCGGCCACGGGCTTTTGCACAAAATCGAAATCTGTGCGCGTGAGTACCTCGCTCAATGATGGCAGCAGGATGCTGGTGCGCCCGGCAGGCAGCGTACCTTCTATCTCACGCAGTTCGGTTTCGTTGCGCAAGCTCAAGATCAATTTGCCATTATCCGGCACGGCCGGAATACAGGGCAGGTTGTTCGCGGTTTCAATGTGCTCGACCTCAATACCGTGGGCCTGCAGCCGGTGCGACAGCGCTCGCCGGCTATCGGGGTTGCGTTCCCAGAGAAGGGCTTTGGAGTAGCTGAGTTTGCGTCTCGTTGCGGGTGCGGGTTCCGTTACACACTGCAGCGGCAGAGTGACACTGAAGTTGGTTCCCTGGTGTTTTTTGCTGCTGAGGCTGATTGTTCCGCCCATCTGTTTTACGAGGTTTCTGACAATTGCCAGACCCAGTCCGGTGCCTCCCTGGGCCCGCGTTGGTGACGAATCCAGTTGTTGGAATGCCTTGAAAAGCTGGTGTTGCTCGCTCGAGTCAATACCGATGCCGGTATCATTGACGTCGATGTTCAGTTCAAGTTGATTTTCGCCCGCTGCTTTTGAATTCAGGCGCACAAGAACCTGTCCGCGTTCAGTGAACTTGACGGCATTGCTCACAAGATTGGCAATGAGTTGTTTCAGTCGAGCGCCGTCGCCGATGATTTGCGCGGGCAAGGGCTCGGTCGCTTCGATAATCAGCTCGATGTCGTTGTCGGCAGCCTGGTGTGAGAACAGGCAAACGCTTTCCTCCACAACCGGCAGTAGGTCGAAGGGCCTGTGGTCAAGCGAAAACTTTCCTGCCTCTATTTTGGAGAGATCCAGTACGTCGTTGAGGATGCCCAGCAAATGTTCGGCCGAACGCCTGATCGTTTCGAGGTATTCCCGTTTTCGCGGGTTTTGTTCAGATCGCAGCAAGACTTTGCAGAATCCTAAAATTCCCGTGAGGGGAGTGCGGACTTCGTGGCTGGTGTTGGCCAGAAAATCGGACTTTGACTGACTTGCTGACAGCGCTTCCTTGCGGGCCAGTTCAAGTTCAATGTTGCTGATTTCGAGGCTTTCCAGGGTGTGTTGCAAGTCCTGATGGCTATGATCCACCTGATTCTGCAGGTGTCGCACCTGTTGCTGCGCGCGATGCGACAGGTCGTTGATGACCGTTGTTAGACGCTGCCAGTCGGGGTTGTCGGATGGCTTCAGCCGGGTACTCCATTCATGGGAATCCAGTCGCGAGAGGGTTGTACGGAGCTGATGGATACGCTGGTCCAGCTTTTTACTGATATTGCTACCCAAAAAAGACACGATCAGAAGCGCCAGCAAAATCCAGATCAGGCTGGCGGTTATCGTTTCGTAGCGGTATTGCGTCACGCTTTTCTGGTTTGAGTTAACGATCACCCATCCAAGCAGAGGCTCGGCTGAACCCTCCGGTAGCGGGTCATTAGTGTGGTTGTATCGGTAAATAGGCCAGCGTGCCGACAGTGTGCCATCGTGCCACCAAACTGCTTGTTGACGGTCGCTGCCGGAGCTGACTTTGCCACTGGATGTGATTAATTTATGATCAGTCGAGAGCAGCTTGATGCCGCAGATATCCTGATCTATTGCGCTGTCAAACAACTGCTGCAGGCCGGCCGTGTTGCCGGCTATCAGGGCGGGGGCCGTCAGCCTGGCCAGCACGCGCGCTGTGCGTAACGCCTGTCGCTCCTGTAAAACGTCCACTTCAACATGGTAGTTGTACAAGGCGGTAAGTCCGCTGCCGGCGATGACCACAATCAGGGGCACGAGCGCAAATAAGAGCAGCTGTTGGCGAATTCCTATCGACCGCATGCTGAGGTGGTGCCCCGGAAGGTGAAAATGTTATTATCAACAGATGCTTACGCAATGCCAACAGTATTTGCCCACGTAGCTTGTCAGGCTTTGAATAAGCCCAACTATTTTCCGCAAACACTTTTATAATACCAGCCTACCCGAGGAGTGCTGGCTTTCCATATGACTGATTTTCCCACCATAGAACACTTCGTTGGCAATACCCCGCTGGTACGGCTTCAGCGGCTGCCCGGTAATACCAGCAACACAGTGCTGGTTAAGCTTGAAGGCAATAACCCTGCCGGTTCCGTGAAGGACCGCCCGGCGTTGAGCATGATAAATCGCGCGGAACGGCGTGGTGATATCAAACCCGGCGACACACTGATCGAAGCAACGAGCGGAAATACCGGTATTGCACTGGCGATGGCAGCCGCCATCAAAGGCTACAAAATGGTTTTGATCATGCCCAGTCATATGAGCCTGGAGCGCAAGCTGGCGATGGCCGCCTATGGTGCTGAGCTGGTCGAGGTCAGTAAGGACGAGGGTATGGAAGGTGCGCGCGACCTTGCGCTGGCCATGCAAAAAGACGGCAAGGGCAAAGTCCTGGACCAATTCGGCAATGCCGATAACCCGGAGGCGCATTATCAGGGAACTGGCCCGGAGTTATGGGATCAGACCGGTGGTCGCATTACACACTTTGTCAGCTCCATGGGAACCACGGGAACGATCATGGGGGTTTCGCGTTATCTCAAGGAACGCAACCCCGCAATAGAAATTGTTGGCCTGCAACCCGATGACTGTTCGGCTATTCCGGGTATCCGTCGTTGGCCAGCAGCCTATTTGCCGGCTATTTACGATGAGAGTCGCGTTGATCGTATTATCGATATGGACCAGCGTACAGCCGAGGTAACCATGCGCCGACTGGCAGCCGAAGAGGGCATCCTGTGCGGCGTTTCTTCCGGCGGGGCGGTTGCCGGCGCCCTGCAGGTATCTGCATCGGTCGAAAATGCGATTATCGTTGCTGTCATTTGCGATCGCGGTGACCGCTATCTCTCCACCGGCGTATTTGATGAATCGCTCACCAGGGCCTAGCAATGGTTAAAGTTCGCGAAGACTATCCGCTGACGGGCGAAGGCGAGGTCGATCTTAAGGCCTGGTTTGATCGCTTGCCGATAGCCCGCGACGAGATAGATGAGAGGGAGCTGATTCGCGCTTGTGAATTGAGTGCGGAATGCGCTCGTCGCACCGGTGCCACCCACAACAATACGCAGCCGATGGCGAGCTTCTTTACTGCACTGGAAATGGTAGAGATCCTGTCAGATTTGCATCTCGACCAGGATGCGCTGGTAGCAGCCGCTCTCTACCGGTCTGTGCGTGAAGGCCGGCTCGAACTCACTGAGGTTGAACGCCTGTTTGGCCCGATCGTATGCAAGCTGGTAGACGGCGTTCAGCGTATGGCGGCTATTTCGGTGATGAACGCCTCCCAGCATGACAGTCAGATACTCGGACAGTCCGAAGCCCAGAGTGAAACTATTCGCAAGATGCTGGTGGCGCTGGTTGATGATGTGCGTGTTGCGTTAATCAAATTAGCCGAGCGAACCTCAGCTATTCGTGCGGTCAAGAATAAGCCGGAAAAACGCTATCGGGTAGCGCGAGAGGTCTTCGATATCTACGCGCCGCTGGCGCATCGTCTGGGTATCGGGCATATCAAGTGGGAACTTGAAGACCTGTCATTTCGCTACCTGCAGCCGCTCGCCTACAAAAAAATTGCCAAACTGCTTGATGAAAAACGTCTCGACCGCCAGCGCTATATTGAAGAAGCAATTACCCAGATTACCGATGCGCTGAAAAGGGAAGGTGTTGAGGCGGAAATCGTTGGCCGGGTAAAACATATCTATAGCATCTGGCGCAAAATGCAGCGTAAGGGCATTGGCTTTTCTCAGGTATATGATATTCGTGCCGTGCGCATTCTGGTGCCCGATGTTAAATCCTGTTACTCCGCGCTGGGTGTGGTTCACGGCTTGTGGCGGAATATTCCCAACGAGTTTGATGATTACGTCGCTAATCCCAAGGAGAACGGTTACCGCTCGCTGCACACAGCCGTTATCGGGCCAATGGGCAAAGTGCTTGAAGTGCAGATTCGTACCGGCAGTATGCATGAAGAAGCCGAGTTCGGTGTTTGCTCCCATTGGCGTTACAAAGGCGCAGATGCAAGTGGCAAGAACACCAGTGGCTATGAAGAGAAAATCGCCTGGTTGCGACAGGTTTTAGACTGGCATGAAGAGAGCGGCGACAACTACGATGTTGCCGATCAGTTTCAGCATGCGCAGGATCGGGTATATGTGTTTACCCCCGACGGCCACGTGGTCAACCTCCAGTATGGCTCTACACCACTGGATTTTGCCTACCATATCCATACAGAAGTGGGGCATCGCTGTCGTGGCGCGAAGGTTAACGGCCGAATTGTGCCGCTTACCTACACCTTGCAAACGGGGGAGCGCGTCGAAATTCTTACCGGCAAGGAGAATGCGCCACGCCGCGACTGGTTGCAAAGTAATCTTGGCTACCTGAAAACCTCGCGCGCGCGCAGCAAGGTTCAATACTGGTTTCGCCAGCAGGCCAAGGAAGACAATATTCTGGCTGGCCGGTACTTGCTCGAGAAAGAATTTAAACGCCTGGGCTTGACCAGCGTAGATTACAAAACGATCGCCAATCGAGTGAATAGCGACAGCGTGGATGATATGTACGCGGCTGTGGGCTCCGGTGACCTCAGTTCCATCCAGGTTATCAAGGCAGCACATGCGCTGTTGGGCAACGAGCAACCCAAACAACCCCTGTTGCATACCGTTGCGCCCTCTGGCGGAGACGCCAGCGGCGATATTACGATCAACGGCGTCGGCAATCTTTTGACGCAAATTGCAGGTTGCTGCAAACCTCTGCCAGGCGAGGCAATTTCGGGTTACATCACGGTTGGACGTGGCGTAAGCGTGCACCGCCAGGATTGTAAAAAACTGTTGCATCTGCAAGCGGTTGAACCGGAGCGCATTATCGAAGTGAGCTGGGCCGGGCGTAAAGCGGAAACGTATCCGGTGGATATCGCCATCGAGGCGTACGACCGGCAGGGTTTGTTGCGCGATATCACGCACATGCTTAGCAACGAACACGTCAACGTTATTTCCATGTCCACCGCGACAGACACGCAAAGTCATATCGCGACGATGCAACTGCGGGTGGAAGTGCCGGGTCTTGCGGAGCTGTCCAGTTTGTTCAGCAAGCTCAATAATCTGGCCAATGTGGCTAATGTGCGACGCGTGAGCGAGTCCTGAATGTATAGTTTCGATGATCTGCGCGAACTGATGCGTTATCTGCGCGACCCGGACCATGGCTGTCCCTGGGATTTGAAGCAATCTTACAAAACCATCGCCCCCCACACCCTTGAAGAGTGCTTTGAGCTGGTCGATGCCATCGAGTCCGGTGACACCGATCAGATATGTCAGGAACTGGGCGATGTTCTCTTTCAGGTAGTGTTTTATAGCCAGCTGGCGGAAGAAGCCGGTGATTTCCGTTTTGCGGATGCCGTAGACGGTATTGTGAAAAAGCTGCTGCGACGACATCCTCACGTATTTCCCGAGGGGCTTCTGCAAAAGCCGGACGGTGGTCGCCAGCTCAGCGAAACACAGATTAAGCATCGCTGGGAGCAGATCAAGACCGAGGAGCGTGCCGAAAAAGCGCAGAACGGTGTGCTCGATGATATTCCTCTTGCGCTACCATCCCTGAGCCGGGCCCAAAAGTTGCAAAAACGCGCAGCCGGCGTTGGTTTTGACTGGTCTTCAAGTGCGGGTGTATTGGAAAAGCTTGACGAGGAGCGCCGCGAGCTGGCGGATGTACTTCAGAGCGGCACTAAAGAGCGACAGGCAGAAGAGTTGGGCGATCTTCTGTTTACAGTGGTGAATCTTGCCCGGCATCTCGAACTGGATGCAGAAACCCTATTGAGGGCGGCAAATCGCAAGTTTGAAACGCGTTTTCGACTGATGGAAGCCACAACAGGCAAAACACTGAGTGAATTAGACTCCTCAGCACTGGATGTGCTGTGGGAGCAGGCAAAAAAGCATTCGGATAAGACGGCGAGTTAGCCGCTCCGGCGCTAGTGCCCTGCGGTTTTGTAGTTCGCCAAGTGCTTTTTCAGCAAGGCGCGATAACGGGGCGTGGGGCCCACATCCTCGTATAGCGGATCGCCCAGCTCATCGCGAGACACCACTGCATTACCACGGATATAGGGCAGAGTTCGCTCTACTTCCGATAGGGCTGATGACAGCAGATCAGTGATGAGTTCTTCAATGGCACGGCGGGGATAAAGTTCCGCCAGGGCTCTCAGCTTTGACGCCTCTTCAAGAGGCAGGCGAACTTCGAATACATCTTTGGTCAGTTCTGCTCTTGCAGTGTCTTCCCAAAGATCGAGCAGCTCTTTGATTTCCATAGAACCTTCCGAGTCAGACAAGCAAAACGCTCACTACTATCTTAGAAGTGAAATTGCCGTTTTCGCAAGGTAAATCAACAAAAAAACTCCAAAAAATGCGCGCTCTTACTCGATTTCAGCGCCGGACGGCGGGCTCCAGCGGCCGATTTTGGGGTTGTGCTGTCACAGGGAGCTGTGTATCTTGTCGCCTCTCTGCGAGCAGCCCCTCTGCTGGCAGACCCGGTAACGTAAGACCTTGGGGAGCGAACCATGCGCGTTATTTTGTTGGGGCCGCCCGGAGCGGGCAAAGGCACCCAAGCTCAGTTCATATGCGAGCACTTTTCCATCCCGCAGATTTCTACGGGAGATATGCTGCGCTCTGCGGTAAACGCGGAATCCGAGCTGGGTTTACAGGTAAAGGAAGTAATGACCTCCGGCGGACTGGTATCCGACGACATCATTATTGCTTTGGTCAAGGAGCGCATTAAGGAAGCAGATTGCCAGAATGGTTTTCTGTTTGACGGCTTTCCCCGGACTATTCCGCAGGCTGAAGCGCTGCTTGATGCCGGCGTCGTTATCGACAAGGTGCTTGAAATCGCTGTTGCTGATGAAGAAATTGTATCCCGTATGAGTGGGCGTCGTGTCCACCCGGCTTCCGGCAGGGTCTATCATGTTCACAATAACCCGCCCAAGCAGACGGATATTGACGATGTGAGCGGTGAGCCTCTGGTTCAGCGCGAAGATGACCAGGAAGACACCGTGCGCAAGCGCCTTGCGGTTTACCATGAACAAACCAAGCCTCTGGTCGCTTTTTACCAGCAGCTCAAGGGTGAATCCGTGCCCGATTACGCCCGTGTTGAAGGTGTTGGCGACGTATCGGCTATACGCGATCAGGTGCTGGCAGCCTTGTCGTGATGCTAGCGACATAAAAAAGCGCCTGCGGGCGCTTTTTTTATGTCTGTATAATCGGGTTTGCCAATGTTGCTCGTATCTGCCTATATAAGGAAGCCATAGAGGGTCTAATGAAAAAAGCCGTTGTTCTGATCAATCTCGGTACCCCTGATTCACCCGATTCAAAAGGTGTGCGTCGCTTCCTCAGGGAATTTTTGTCAGACCGCAGGGTTGTCGAAATTAGCCGCTGGCTCTGGTACCCCATCCTTTACCTCATCATTCTGCCCTTTCGATCGCCTAAAGTGGCAAAAAAGTATCAGCCTTTGTGGGTGGTCGGCGATTCACCATTGCGTATGTTCAGCCTGCAACTGGCAGAGGAGTTGGGAAGGGAGCTGGATGACCCTGACTGCAATGTTGCACTGGCAATGACCTACGGCAAGCCCTCGCTGACTGATGTGATCAACAGGCTGCGCGATGACGGTGTGGATCAGCTATGTTTTGTGCCGCTGTTCCCGCAATACTCGGCCACCACTACCGCGGCGGCGATGGATCGGGTTGCGGACTATTTTCGCACGCAACGAGAGATTCCCCGCTGGAGCTGGGTGCGTGATTACCATGACCATCCCGATTATATAAATGCTTTGGCCGAAAGTGTTCGCCTGCATTGGGCCGAGCGTGGTCGCGGTGAAGTCCTGTTAATGTCTTTCCACGGTATTCCTCAGCGCAATGTCGATCTGGGAGACCCCTATCTGATTCAATGTCAGCGTACCGCCAATCTGCTGGCAGAGGCGCTTGAGCTTGCGGATGATCGCTGGCAACTAAGTTTTCAGTCGAGGCTTGGCAAGGCTCAGTGGCTGCAGCCGTACACGGATAAAACGGTAAAACTGCTGGCGGAGAACGGCGTAAAAACGCTGGACGTCATCGCGCCATCCTTTGCGACCGAGTGTCTGGAGACTCTTGAAGAGTTGGATACCGAAGCGGCGGAGATTTTTTACGAAGCGGGAGGTGAAAATTTTTCGTATATTCCTTGTTTGAACAACAATGAAACGCAACTGAAATGTCTCGCTAAACTTGTGCGCGAACAGTTGGGTTAAACGGGACGCCATGAGTCGTTTGTCAGTAAAAAAATGAAAAATTAAAACTTAAAGTCGTCGTTTTTGAAGAAAACCTTAAAAAATTATCCAAAATCTTTTAAAAATCACATAATTCCATTTCGATTTCTTGGCTGTTGTTTAATTTCTGTGCTATTTTGCCCTTGACAGTTTCTGTTGACGCGTGTCGAGGAGAAATAAAAATGGCCGTAAAAAAAGCAAAAGCTAAAGCAAAAACAAGAAAGGCGCCTGCAAAAAAACGAGCACGGAAAGCTGTTGCAGTAACCCCTGCCGTTAAAAAAGCAGAAGCCTCCCTCAGTAAAGCCACTAAAGCAGTAGAAGCAGACCGCAAAGCGGTGACGACTGCTCGCAATGCTGCAACCGCCGCAAAAACCAAGGCTGCGAAGTCTGGGAAGGCCGGTGACAAGAACGCTGCGAAGCGCGCTGCCAATGCAGTTAAACGCGGAAATGCAAAATTGCGCAAATCGCGCGAAGCCGCTGCTGCTGCCAAACTCAGATTATCCACTGCCCAGACAGAAGCCAAGATCAAGGCCTCTGAGCAGGCTGTTAAGGATAAAGTTGCCGAGCGTTCCAAAGCGTTGGCTGACAAGACTGAGGCTGATCTCAAGAAAGCCCTGGCTGCATTCCAGTCTCGCTGGCGTAAAAAGCGTGCCGCCGCCAACAAGAAGAAGTTGGCAGCCATTGCTCGCAAGTTGAGTGCGAAGCAGAAGCAAGCTGCCAAGAAACTGGCAAGCAAGTCTGCTGCTGCAGCTAAAGCGGCTGCCAAGAAGGCAAAAGCTGCGCCGAAAAAACGCAAGGCCGCTGCCAAGAAAAAGGCCGCGCCGAAGAAGGCCAAGGTAGCCGCTAAGAAGAAGGCAGCTCCCAAGAAGAAGGCAGCTCCCAAGAAAAAGGCCGCAGCCAAGAAAAAGGCAGTGAAGCGCAAAGCAGCCCCCAAAAAGGCCGCCGCCAAGAAAAAGGCAGCGCCAAAAAAGGCAGCTAAGCGTAAGGCAGCCCCGAAGAAGCGCGCAGCAGCAAAAAAACGCGCTCCACGAAAGGCAAAAGCCAAAGCATCGTAGTCTGAGGCTCCAGTGAGAGCCTGATATGCGATAAAGCCAGAGCGGCAACTGTGAAAGCAGTTGCCGCTTTTTGTTGGAGCCTCTAATAGGGTGCAACAGGCAAGCAGGCTGTTGAATTAGGTATCACTGGCCTGATTGATATTGCGGAAGGCATCGGCACTGTCGGCAAAACGGGTTGTCCTGGCGTCGAGCAAGGTTAGCCATCCCTTCACGCTGCGCTGATTCCCGTTCAGATACCCGCAAACACTGCTCAGGGAGCTGGTTTTCACCAGCGCGCACAAATAGTGCTGCCGTTCACCGTCATCAGCAAAGCTCGCTGTGCATTGCTGCTCTTTCAGAGTGGTTTTGAGTTTTTCGGCCAGATTCAGGGGCAGCAAGGGAGTATCGCAGCTTACAATCAAGGTAAATTCGGCTTTACAGTGCGTCGCGCAGGCTTCAATTCCCGCCAGCGGGCCCTGGAAATCGGGCCGGTTATCAGTAATGACCTTGTAGCCAAAATCCAGGTAGTCGGTGAGATGGCGGTTGGCACTGATGACAATACTGTCTACCTGGGGGGAAATTCGGTCCAACACGTGGGCAATCAGCGGTTTTGATTGAAATGCTGTCAGCCCCTTGTCTTTTCCTTGCATGCGCCGGCCCCGTCCGCCGGCGAGTACAATGGCGTCGATATCATGCATTTTGCTGTTCCCGGAGTGGCTCACGTGATCTCTTCCCTGCGGATATTCGCCGTCAAGCTTATGGTATTATCCCGCTGCATTTTAGGATGGGGTTCAGGAAATGGCCACGGTATTGGCACTTGAAACGTCGGCAGACGCCTGTTCGGTCGCACTGCTGCGGTCCGGCGAAATGGTTGAGCGTCACGAAAACCTGCCGCGATCCCACACACAGCATATTTTGCCAATGGTTGATGCCTTACTGCAAAGTGCGAACATGACACTGGCGCAGATCGACGTGATTGCGTTTGGCCGTGGCCCGGGATCGTTCACGGGTCTGCGTGTGTGTGCTTCGGTGGTGCAGGGGCTGGCCTTTGCCGCGAATATTCCCTGTGCGCCGGTTTCGAGCCTTCAAGCGCTCGCAATGACGGCAATCAGTACCGGATTAAGCCGCGGACACAGCAGCATTTTGTGCTGCGTTGATGCGCGCATGAGCGAGGTTTACGGCGCTCAGTTTTCAGTTCAGGAAGGATATCCGGCGTTACAAGGGGAGGAGTTCCTCTGTGCGCCTGAAACTGTTAGTTGGGATAGCGGCGCCGCCTGCCGGGTGGGTTCAGGCTGGCGCTATGCGGCTGAGATGCAGTATCAGGGCGAAATAAACGATGCAGACTTGCTTCCCCGGGCCGCTGCGGTGGCGCTGTTGGGCGAGCAGATGTATAAGTCGGGGCATGTAGTGGCGGCGGCCCGGGCCGTACCGGTTTATCTGCGTGATGACGTTGCCTGGCGATAGGCGTTTTTCGGTGAGCTAAAGGAGCTAGGCTGCGTGGAGTTACTACAACTATTGGTGCTGGCGGTTGTGCAGGGCTTGACCGAGTTTCTGCCGGTGTCCAGCTCCGGGCATCTGATTTTACCGGCCGCCTTGCTTGGGTGGCCCGACCAGGGGCTGGCCTTCGACGTTGCGGTGCATTTTGGTTCTCTACTCGCTGTGTTGTTGTATTTCCGCCGGGATATTGGCAGCTTGCTGCTAGCGTGGTTGTCGAGTTTACGCGGCGCCCAAAGTGACGACGGCCGTTTGGCCTGGTGGGTCATTGTTGCAACGGTGCCGGCAGTCGTCGCCGGGTTTGTATTTGATGATTTTATCGAGACCCATTTGCGTAATGCCTGGGTATTGGGCACCACAACCCTGGTATTCGGCATTTTTTTGGGCGTTGCCCAACGGTTTTCAGTTTCCGCGAAGCAATGCCGTGATCTGACGCTGACCATGGTGCTGATTATTGGTTTTGCCCAAGCGCTGGCGCTGATCCCGGGTACGTCGCGATCGGGCATCACCATTACTGCGGCGGCGTTTTTGGGGTTGAGCCTTGTTGAGGCATCGAGGTTTTCCTTTTTGCTTTCGATTCCGGTTATTGCCGGCGCGGCGCTCCTGAAAACTATTGATCTATTGGGAGCAGACGCGGTGGTGGATTGGCTATCCTTGCTTGCTGCTACCAGCTTGTCGGGCGTTACCGCCTTTCTGTGCATTGGCTGGTTTATGCGCTGGGTGGAGAAAATTGGCCTGATGCCCTTTGCCGTGTACCGTGTACTTTTGGCTGCGGCGATTTTTGCGGTTGCCGCCCAACAACTTTGACAGGAACGACTCATGTCAGTGACAAATGCGAGCCCCACATTGTGCTTCATCGGTTTGGGTGTAATGGGCTTTCCGATGGCGGGGCACCTTTCCGGGCATTATCCCGTTACGGTGTACAACCGCACTGCGGCCAAATCCGGGGAATGGCTTGGCAAATATCGGGGCGCGGCGGCGGCTAGCATTGCCGATGCGGTGTGTGATGCAGACATTATCTTTTGTTGTTTGGGCGCAGATGAGGATGTCGAGGCAGTGCTCGTTGGCAGCGATGGCGTATTCGCCAATGCCAAAGCCGGTGCGATTGTGTGTGACCACACAACAACCTCTGCAGAGCTGGCAAGACGCATGGATCAGCGCGCCAATGAGGCAGGTTGCCGATTTGTTGATGCGCCGGTATCCGGTGGCCAAAAGGGTGCTGAAGAGGGCGTGCTGACGGTAATGATGGGCGGCAGAGACGCCGATTGTGCCGGCCTGCAACCGGTTATTGCGAACTACGCGCGGCAGGCCAAACGCCTGGGCGAGGTGGGCGCCGGTCAGCTCTGCAAGATGGTGAACCAGATCTGTATCGCCGGTTTGGTGCAGAGTCTGGCTGAAGCGATACAGTTTGCAAAAAACGCGGGGCTAAATGCCGCAGATGTGGTTGAGGTAATCGCCTGTGGTGCAGCGCAGTCCTGGCAGATGGAAAATCGTTATCAGACCATGATTGAAGGCGAGTATGATTTTGGTTTTGCGGTCGAGTGGATGCGCAAGGATCTGGGTTACGCCCTGGCCGAAGCGAGAAGAAACAAAAGTCACTTGCCGGTGGCGGCGCTGGTCGACCAATTTTACGCTGAAGTTGAATCGATGGGCGGCGCGCGCTGGGATACGTCGAGTCTGCTCGCCCGTTTGGAAAAGTCTTCTGTTAATTCGTCAAGCAATGGGTAAGTAATCTACATGGTGTCAAAAGAACAGTTTAATTCAGGGATGCTGGCGTTTTTACAGGCAAGCCCCACACCTTTTCACGCTGTGGCGGAAATGAGCCGACAGCTGCAAGCGGCGGGCTTTAGCGAGCTACGCGAAGGTGATGCCTGGCAGCTGGAGGCTGGTGGCAAATATTTTCTGCAGCGCAACCAGTCGAGCATTGTCGCTTTCGTTAATGGCCGGGATGAGCTGGTCGATGTCGGCTGGCGGCTGTGGGGCGCGCACACCGACAGCCCTTGCCTGAAATTAAAGCCGAAGGCAGATATCAACTCCCTGGGCTATCGCCAGTGGGGTGTCCAGATTTACGGAGGCGCGCTGCTCAACCCCTGGTTTGATCGCGATTTGTCGCTGGCGGGGCGCCTGCATTTCCGGGATAAGAAGGGCAGTCTGCGGCGCTGTTTGATAGATTTGAAGCGGGCGGTTGCTGTTGTGCCAAGTCTGGCGATACATCTGGATCGCGAGGCCAACAGCGCGCGTACGGTCAACCCGCAAACGGATATGCCCGCACTGGTGACTATTGCCGGCGGCACTGACGACCTCGAAAGCTTATTGCGCGAACATTTGCTTTCTGTGGGCGTGGATGACGTAGAGGAGTTGCTGGAATTTGATCTCAGTCTCTACGATACCCAGGCGCCTGCGCTTATTGGTTGGCGTAACGAGTTTATTGCCAGTGCGAGGCTGGATAACCTGCTGTCCTGTTATGTCGGGCTGCAGGCGTTGCTGGCAGCGACGGGTGATGTTCACGCAGTGCTGGTCTGCAACGATCATGAAGAAGTTGGCAGCACCTCCGCCGTAGGCGCACAGGGGCCAATGCTTAAATCAGTGCTGCAACGTTTGAGCGGCGACAACGAATCGATGCAGCGCGCCATTAGCCGTTCGCTCATGATTTCGGCCGACAACGCCCATGGCGTTCATCCGAATTATGTCGACAAACACGACGAGAACCACGGCCCGATGCTGAATGCCGGCCCGGTAATTAAAATTAATGCCAACCAGCGTTATGCCAGCACCAGCGAAACCAACACCCTGTTTACGCAGATGTGCAAAGCCTGTGAGGTGCCGGTACAGCAGTTTGTCATTCGCAGTGACATGGGCTGTGGCAGCACAATAGGCCCGATTACGTCTGCGGAGCTGGGTGTGCGCACTATTGATATCGGCGTGCCGACCTTTGCCATGCACTCGATTCGGGAGTTGGCGGGAAGCGACGATGCTCATGCCTTAACAAAAGTTGCTGCATATTTTTATCAGCAACGTCAGCTTCCCGAGGCGTAAATTACGGCCTGCTGTCAGAGGGTGAATTGGGGCTTGCGCTTACCAACAAATGCCGCGATACCTTCCTGTCCGTCGCTATTACTCAGGCTTGCAGCAATCCCTCTGGATTCCAGTTCCATTTGGGTTTCCAGACTTTCGTTAAAGGTGCTGGCCAGCAACTGCTTCACGACTCCGTGCGACCGGCGCGGGCCAGCGGCCATCTGGCTCGCCAGTTTTTCTGCCTCTGCCATTAACGTCTCGTCGGCGACGACGCGTGTGACCAAACCCCAGTCAAGTGCCTCGGCAGATGACAAACGGCGATTGGTTAGCATCAATTCCTGTGCCCGACGCAAACCCACAATACGTGGAAGAAAATATGAGGAGCTGCCATCCGGGCTGGCGCCTATACCGGTGTAGGCAACAGTAAATTTCGCAGATTCGGCAGACAGCACCAGATCGCCGGCAATGGCCATGCTAAAGCCGGCGCCCGCCGCTGCACCATTCACAGCGACAATCAATGGCGCATTCATGCGCGCAAGCCGCGATACCGCTGCGTGCAGGTAAGCCGTGATTTCTTTTGCCAGTTCACCGACCTTGTCTTCGGCATCGGCAAAGGACTGCACATCGCCGCCAGCGCAGAAAAACTTGCCTGCCCCCGTGAGGATTACCGCACGTATTGTCGGCGACTCATCACAGGCGTTAGCCGCCAGCATGAGTTCACGGGCCATCTCGACGATCAGCGCGTTGGCCGCTTCAGGTCGATTCAAGGTAATGGTGGCGACACCTTGTGCTTCTTCGAAGGCGATATACTTGAAGTTACTCATCTTGAGGGTGATCTCTGCGTAAAATAGTGACCGTGAGCCTAGAATAGAGACCAGAGGGGGTCAAGCGTTGACCAAGAGAATCCTGTTGCTTTCGGCCTATCATGCAGCCAGCCATGATTACTGGCTGCAAGGCTTGCTGAACGCGCTGCCGGAGTATCACTGGACCGTATTGACACTGCCGGCGCGTTATTTCAATTGGCGTATTCGCGGTAACCCTTTGTCCTGGGTGTCACAGGAATCGGAAGCATTGACCGGTGACTATGACTTACTGATTGCAACGTCCACCGTTGATGTGGCTACGCTCAAAGGGTTGGTGCCGACACTGGCCACTTGCCCAACCGCGGTTTACTTCCATGAAAACCAGTTTGCCTACCCCCGGTCGCCGCAGCAGGCAAAACATCAGCGCGTGGAGCCGCAAATGGTGAACCTCTACGCGGCGTTGGCGGCAGATTCCCTGTGGTTTAACTCGCCTTACAACCGCAGCAGTTTTCTGGAAGGTTGTCGGTCTCTGATGAGAGCACTGCCGGATCATGTTCCGGCAATGCCGTGGTTAGACGCGCTGGACTCCAGAGCGCGGGTATTGCCGGTGCCCTTAAACCCGGTTGGCGTGGCTGAGCGGCGGCCGTCGCACACGCTGCGGCTGGTGTGGAATCACCGCTGGGAATACGACAAGGGCATTGATGGCCTTTGTCTGGCGGTAGATGCGCTGTGTGAACGTGGTATCAAGGTGGAACTCACGCTGCTCGGGCAGCGTTTTCGCCAATGCCCTGAGGCAGCAGAGGCCCTTGTTAAAAGGCTCCGTACCGATAGGGCGTCGGTTACCCTGGTTGAAAATCAATTTATTGAAAGCCGCGCGGCGTATTTTGAACTGCTGGCAATGCAGGACGTGGTGCTGTCTACCGCGTTGCATGATTTTCAGGGGTTGGCGATCATGGATGCTGTTCAGGCGGGCTGTATTCCGCTGGTGCCGGACAGGTTGTGCTACCCCGACTTTTTTGCCGATGAATATCTTTACGCCTCGTCACCAAATAGCCCCGAGAGTGAGGCCAAGGCTCTGGTCGACAAACTGGCGCTATGGATTGGGCAACCCTCAAGCAGGCCGGCGGTTCCGGATCTGGGGTATCTGGAATGGCCCCAGCGCTGCGCAGACTATCGCGACGCTATTGAGCGCTGTATAGAGGGTCGCAAGCAGAAAGGCTGAGTCGGTAACATTTTTGAGTGGGAGTCAGTATCATAGGCGCCTTGAATTAGCGCTCGGAGCGGCACAGTGTCAGAAAAACCTCGCGTACTCACCGGAATAACTACCACCGGCACGCCTCATTTGGGAAATTACGTTGGCGCCATTCGCCCGGCGATTGCCGCCAGCCAGTCGGCCGCCATCGACTCGTATTTCTTTATGGCGGACTATCATGCCCTGATCAAGTGCCAGGACCCGGCGCTGGTGCAGCAGTCGGCGCGGGAAATTGCAGCCACCTGGCTGGCGCTGGGACTGGATACCGACAACAGTACTTTTTACCGTCAGTCTGACGTGCCCGAAATTACCGAGCTGACCTGGATAATTACCTGTGTGACCGCAAAGGGGCTGATGAATCGCTCTCATGCCTACAAGGCGGCGGTACAGACCAATGAGGCTGAATCCCAGGACCCGGACTACGGTATCACCATGGGCCTGTTTGGGTATCCCATACTGATGGCGGCGGATATTCTCGCCTTTAATGCCCACCGGGTGCCGGTAGGTCGCGACCAGATCCAGCATATTGAAATGGCCCGCGATATCGGGCAGCGCTTTAACCATTTGTATGGCGACACCTTTGTATTGCCGGAAGCGGATATCGATGACGATGTGGCGGTGCTAAACGGCCTGGACGGTCGCAAGATGAGCAAAAGCTACGGCAATACCATTCCCCTGTTTCTGCCTGAGAAAAAGCTGCAGAAAATGATAAATAAAATCAAAACAAACCTGCTTGAGCCCGGTGAACCCAAAGATCCGGATGACTCGACGGTGTTTCAAATCTGGAAGGCATTTGCCAACAAAGAGCAAACAGACTGGATGCGACAGCAATTTGCCGAAGGCATTGCCTGGGGGCAGGCGAAAAAAGAACTCTGCGCTCTCATTAATACTGAAATCGCCGCTGCCCGTGACGAGTACGACCGCTTGCTGGGTGATCCGGGGTTTGTGGATCAAGAGCTTAAAAAGGGCGCGGAAAAGGCGCGTGAGCGGGCTGGCAGGTTGTTGTCTGAAGTGAAATCAGCGGTGGGAATACCACCGCTTTTGTAAGCGGTTCGCCAGCAGGGCAGGCTCCTACAATCGAGACTACTATCTGTAGGAGCTTGCCTTGCAAGCGAAGATTTGCAGTTAAAATTCAGCGCTTATCCCTACATAAGCGCTGCGCGGCTCGCCAATAAAGTATCGAAAATTACCGAAGGCAAAATCGGCGCGCTCTGCGTAGTCTTCGTCGCTCAGGTTAATAACGCGCAGCGAAACAGAAAGCTGCGGCGTAATCTCTTGCGCGACACGCAGGTTTAACAGGTTGTGGCCGGGATAAACTGCCGTGTTAGTGGCATTGATAAAATGCTCGCCAACATGAACCCACTCCAGTTCCGTATTTGTCTTGCTGAAGGGTTGCCAGCGCAATTGGGCGCTGGCCATTTGCCGCGGAGCTGTATCTACTTCATTGCCCTCTACACCAAGAACATTGTTGTCGAATTGGGTTTTGGAATAGCTGCCTTGAAAGCCTAGCGAAACATTTTCCAGAATGCGCCAATCCAGTTCCAGTTCCAGTCCGCGACGCAGGGTTTTACCGCCGCTAAAGTTTTCGCGGTTGGAATTCTGCAAGATGATGTTGTTTTTTGCCAGCCGGTAAATCGTGATGGCCGCGTTGAACTGTGTCCAGTTACCGCGAAGCCCCGCCTCATAATTGCGAACTTCCTCCGAGTCCAGATTGACGTCCAGTTGAGAGGCTTGCAGGCGATACATTTCACTGGCTTGCGGCGCGCGAAAACCGTGGGAAACATGCAGCACAGCGGCCACGTTGTCGCTCAAATCTTCGCGCGCGCCTATGTAACCTGACCAGTTGTAAAAGCTGTTGGTGTCATCGGCCGGGCGACTAAAGCGACAGGAGCCGGGGCAAGGTACGCCGTTGGCGGCGGTATTGCCGTCCAGCATCTTGTTGTCGTAGGCGTAACGCTGAATTTCGTAACGCACGCCTGCGGTCAATTCGCGCTCGGGTTTCGGGTTCCATTCGCCGCCGGCAAACCAGGCGGTATTCAATGCATCCACTTCAAAGTCGTAGTGCTTGCCCGTAGGGAAAATTACCGGGCCGCCGGGGAAGGCGCTGGTTGACGGGCCTTTCTGTGTTTCACGTAAATACGCTTCGGTGTAGTCGATATCGAAACCGTTGTGCAGGCGGGTGTGCTCGCCTACGTCACTGAAGAATATGGTTTGCAGGCCGGCGCTTTTCTGGCCGTTTTCCTCCAGCGGTGTGCCGGGCAGAAAGTGCTGCAAAAAAGCCATGTCGGTATAGCGCAGGTAGGGCGTTACTACAAAATGAGTATTTTGGCTGCCTTCCCGTTCCCAGCGGCTGTAAAAGCGGGCGCTGCTGGAATCCCTGTAGGCCTCGGGGTTCGGATTGGACTTTTTCAGCGAGCTGACTTTGTAAGCGTCGAGTCCCTGTACGAAGCCAGCCGTTTCCTGATTGAGGTTGCTGGCACTCAAAAGTGATTGGGCACTCCACACCGAACCGCTGTAGTCATAGCGCGCCTGCAACTTTTGCTGATCAAAACCTGAATCGTCTTTGTAGCCGCCGTCATGCGCGCCGTTGGCGTTAATGCCGATTCGGTGGCTTGCGTTGCCCTGACTGTGTTGCAGCTTTACCCGACTGTAATCGTGCGGGCCGCCTTCCAGGTTGATGCGCGTGCTGGGGGTTTCTGTTGGTGCCCGGCTGATGACATTGATGACACCATTGAGAGCGTTGGAGCCGTGTACGGCGGTGCCTGGCCCGCGAATTACTTCAATACGTGCGGCCTGTTCGGTGTTGGCATCGAACAGTTGGTTGACGTTACAGAAGCCCGGCGCGCGCAGGGGAATGCCGTCTTCGGCCATATAGAAAGCACCACAGCTGCCGGGGCCGGTGAGTACGCCGGAGCGGATAGCCGTCAGGTGCTCCTGACCGTTGCCGCGTGAAACCCAGACACCGGGTGCACGATTTAACAATTCGTTTATATGGGTGGATGCAACGTGATTTATCTCGTCCCCGGATATTACAGACAGGCTGTTCAGAGCTGGACTGCGTTGTTCCAGTCGATTGGCCGACACAATCAGCGTCTCAATCTTGTCATCTGCGGCCTGCGGGGCGGGGCTGAGCAATAGGCTGGCCAGAATGGCTGGCACAGTAGTGGTACGTCGCATAATGTATTCCAGAATTTTTATTGAATTTGTGTTGGCCGCGTCTGCTTCGGCGGCGAAATGAAGTGTATCACTACCGGGCGCCGGGTTGGATTGGATTTCGGGGCGGCCGGTATGTAGACCACGGTTCGTGGTGAGCCTGCCCGTTCGTGATGGCCCCGCCCGTTCGTGATGAGCCTACCCGTTCGTGGTGAGCCTGTCGAACCACAGTTGCCCTTCGACAAGCTCAGGGTGAGCGGTTGGGGAGTTATTCGAAGTGATGCTCTATGTCTATTCGCGGTGATCTGCGGCCCCGTTCGTGGTGAGCCTACTCGTTCGTGGTGAGCCTGCCCGTTCGTGGTGAGCCTGTCGAACCACAGGTATGTAGGCCCGAATAAGCGCAGCGTTTCGGGCGTCGGGTGCTAGGGAATTTGGTGTGTGCTGGAACCGCCGGACTCACCAGACCAGCCTAAGGGCTGCTATGGCCCTGCGGGCTTCTCGGCTAATCGCCGCTCGTATCAAATTGCTGTTGCAATTTGTCGAACCTTACCGGTTCAAGCCCGGCCGGGGTGCTTTTGTTCAGGGGGGCGCGGGAGTTTGCTTTTTCGGGGCTTGGATAAATGGTACCAGAGGCCGGACTCTCG
>DIBR01000030.1:72738-72982 GCA_002415025.1 Spongiibacteraceae bacterium UBA5047 | reverse complement strand
AGTTTTTCACGGTCGTAATCAGATGACGTGTTTTCAATCTGAACGCGGATTTCGCTCACACGGGCGGTAATAGCCTTGGCATCGCCAGCACCGTCAACAATGGTAGTGTTCTCTTTGTCCAGCGTTACGCGCTTGGCAGTACCCAGATGATCCAGCGTTGCTGTTTCCAGATCCAGACCCACTTCTTCAGCGATAACGGTACCGCCAGTCAGAATGGCCAGGTCTTCCAGCATGGCCTTGCGGC
>DIBR01000030.1:14046-72475 GCA_002415025.1 Spongiibacteraceae bacterium UBA5047 | reverse complement strand
ACGATGCCACGCATGTTGTTCACAACCAGAGTCGCCAGGGCTTCGCCTTCAACGTCTTCGGCTACAATTACCAGCGGACGGCTTGACTTGGCAACTTGCTCCAGCAGCGGCAGCATTTCACGGATGTTGGAGATTTTTTTGTCAACCATCAGGATGAACGGGTTATCCAGTTCAGCGCTCATGTTGTCAGTGTTGGTAACAAAGTAAGGCGACAGGTAACCGCGATCAAACTGCATACCTTCAACAACGTCCAGTTCGTTTTGCAGGCTCTGGCCTTCTTCAACGGTGATAACGCCTTCTTTACCAACTTTCTCCATCGCTTCAGCAATGATAGAGCCAACGTGGTCGTCGCTGTTGGCAGAAATGGTGCCAACCTGGGCAATCGCCTTGTTGTCTTCACAAGGAATCGCCATAGCCTTGATTTCGGCAACAGCAGCTACAACAGCCTTGTCGATGCCGCGCTTGAGGTCCATCGGGTTCATGCCGGCCGCAACGGATTTCAGGCCTTCTTTCAGAATCGCCTGAGCCAGAACGGTTGCCGTAGTGGTACCGTCACCGGCTTCGTCAGAAGCTTTGGAAGCAACTTCCTTCACCATTTGCGCGCCCATGTTTTCAAGGCGATCTTTCAGTTCAATTTCCTTGGCAACCGATACACCGTCTTTGGTGATGGTCGGCGCGCCGAAAGATTTGTCGATTACGACGTTACGGCCTTTGGGGCCAAGCGTTACTTTTACTGCGTCTGCCAGGGTGTTTACGCCTTTCAGCATTTTCTGACGGGCGCTGTCTCCGAATTTGACGTCTTTTGCAGCCATGTTCTTAATCCTTTTCCTAACTGATTAATCGGTTGATAGAAATTCTTACTCGACGATACCGAAGATTTCGGATTCGTTGAGGATGATCAGCTCTTCACCATCCAGCTTGACGGCACTACCGGCGTATTGACCGAAAATCACCTTGTCACCCGCTTTCACACCAACGGGACGCAGCTCGCCGTTTTCCAGCAATTTGCCTTCGCCAACAGCGATGACTTCGCCCTGATTGGGTTTTTCCTTCGCAGAACCGGGCAGCACAATACCACCAGCCGAAGTCGTTTCTTCTTCCTTGCGACGAACGACAACGCGATCGTATAACGGACGAATTTTCATCTTTAAAAATCTCCCTTAAATCAAGGTCTTAGAGTTAAGTTTCAGATTGCCTCCGCGCCGCCACATTCTGGCTGTCGGCGACACATTTAGCACTCTCCTATTGAGAGTGCTAATAATAGGTCGCACGCCTCCCGAGTCAAGTATTGTTCGATGGCATCGCCTCGGGGAGCAGGTGCGAGAAGGTATTTTGGGGTGATCGGGGCTATTTCAAGGGCAGGGCCGAAATTTATTCGTCTTCCCGGCGGTATTCGCCCTCAATAACGATGTTCTCACCCGGTTTTCGCTGCCGGGGGTTCTGCCGGGAACCGTCAGAACCGGGCGAGTCGGCGTCTGGACCACGCTGTGCAGTCTCGGCCTGATATTGAAATGCTGCATTGGCGCGCACCATACCGGAAGCCAGGGCTCTGGCTACTATCCGCTTGCGAATCGGCGCGATCAGGCAGCAAAACCCGATGGCATCTGTCACAAACCCCGGCGTCAGCAGTAGCGCGCCACCGACCGCGAGGCACAGCCCTTCCAGAATTTCCGCGGCGGGCACCTCGCCCGCACTCAGCCTGGCCTGCGCCCTCGTCAGAGTACTAAAGCCCTCCTGACGCAACAGGTTTATGCCGATAAAGGCGGTCAGTGCCACCAGCGCGATGGTTGGCAGGGCACCAATTCGGGTACCCACTTCAATAAGCAGCCACATCTCCAGAATAGGCATGCCGACAAACAACAGGAAGAAAACTCGCATAGATCAGTTTCAGGCCACAAGAAGCGCAACGATGACAATCCACAGTGAGAATAGCAAGCTGCGGATGGAAAATGTCCGAAGAGTCCGTAAAATGCTCGACCAGAATTTCACTCACGACAGCAGGCATAGACATGGATTTACAAAACAAAGTCGTAGTCGTCACCGGCGGCGCACAGGGACTGGGCTTGGCGATGGCAGAGGCACTCGCCGCCAAGGGTTGCAATGTTGCATTGGTTGACCTGAATCGCGAGCGCCTGGACGCAGCCGCCGCCCACTGCGAGGCGCTTGGCGTTAAGGCCAAAGGCTACGAAGCCAACGTGGCAAAGGAAGAAGAGGTTGAAAACCTGTTCGACAAAGTGGTTGCCGATTTTGGCACGCTAAACGGCGTAATCAACAACGCCGGCATTCTGCGCGACGGTTTGCTGATTAAAATGAAAGACGGCGAACTGGTTAAGAAAATGAGTCTCGCCGAATGGCAGGCCGTTATAGACGTCAACCTGACCGGCGTGTTTCTCTGCGGCCGCGCCTGCGCCGAGCGCATGATCAAGCTCGGCACCGAGGGGGTGATCCTCAATATTTCCAGCGTCTCGAAAGCGGGCAATGTGGGCCAAAGCAACTACTCGGCGGCTAAGGCCGGCGTCGCGGCAATGACGGTAACCTGGGCCAAGGAACTGGCGCGCTACGGCATTCGCAGCGCTGGTATCGCACCGGGCTTTATCGCCACTGAAATGGTCGCCAGCATGAAACCCGAAGCACTGGAAAAAATGGCCGCCGGCATTCCCCTGAAGCGCCTCGGGGAGCCTTCCGAAATAGGCCAGACGGTCAGCTATATCTTTGAGAACGATTATTTCACAGGCCGTATCATCGAAATGGACGGCGGCATCCGCCTCTAGGCTGCGTCAATCACATCCAGAATAGGCCGATTGATATCGGCCTTTAATCCCCTCAGCGTTTTCCGGTCTTTGCCTTGCATTGCCTGAGCAATTTCCCCGGCCCGCACCAGTACCTGATCTACGGTGCAACAGGCATCAACCAAGCCACGCTCAAGGGCTTCATCGCCCCCCACTCTCTTTCCGGCGAGCAACATATCGCGCAACAGGCTGCCGCCAAGTTTGCCCGTGACCAGTGCATTCATGCTGGGGATCAGCGTCATCCCGAGATCGATCTCGGGCAAACACAAAAAACCCCGGTCGCTGCGCATCACTCTATAATCACTGGCTATTGCGATCATAAAGCCCAAACCGAAGGCATGCCCGTTGATAGCCGACACCACCGGCAGCGGAAATTGCAGCAGGCGCCCCACCATGCGCATGCAGTCGTTCACAAAACTCACCGCCGTGTCAGGGGCCGCCGTGTAAAGAAAGTCCAGGTCGAGACCCTGCGCGAAATGCTTGTCGCGGCCCGTAATTACCAACAGGGTTGCACTATCCTCAGCCTCAACGCCATCCAGCGCCGAGTTGAAGGCGCCCAGGCTCTCTGGATTAAATTTACCCTCCTCAGGCATCGTAATTAACGCAGTTCCGTCCGTAGTTTCCAGCGATAACGGCATGTCTATTCCCTCTTGATTGAACAACGTCGGAAGCCGACGCTATGAAATTGGCTGCTGTCGCCAGCATATCGAAATTAGCGACAGAAAAGCGTACTCTTTCAGGCTATTCCGTTCATTCATCGCCAGCGTTTCCCGGAGAGCCGCATGATTCACGATTCCATTCTCAGCACCATCGGCAACACCCCTGTGGTTAAATTGAACAAGCTCGCACCAGAGCACGTAACGCTCTATGTCAAATGCGAGTTCTTTAACCCCCTCGCGTCTGTAAAAGACCGGCTCGCCATCGGCATTATTGAAGACGCCGAAAAGCGCGGCGCGCTGAAACCCGGTCAAACCGTTGTTGAAGCCACCTCCGGCAACACCGGTATTGCACTCGCCATGGTGTGCGCCGCCAAAGGCTACCCCTTTGTCGCCACCATGGTAGAAACTTTTTCCGTTGAGCGCCGCAAAATCATGAAGGCGCTGGGCGCCAAGGTCATTCTCACGCCCAAGGAAAAGCGCGGCACCGGCATGGTGGAGCTGGCGGCCAAACTGGCCAAAGACAACGGCTGGTTTCTGGCGAGCCAGTTTGAAAACGAGGCTAACCCCGCCTACCACCGCAGCACCACTGGCCCGGAAATACTGCGCGACTTTGCCGGCAAACGTCTCGACTACTGGGTAACCGGATGGGGTACAGGCGGCACTATGACCGGCGCCGGGCAAATGCTGAAACTGGCGCGCCCCGACATCAAAATTATTGCTACCGAACCCGAAGGCGCGCAACTGATGGGTGGTCAGGAGTGGAAGCCCCACATGATTCAGGGCTGGACGCCGGACTTCGTACCCAAGGTGCTGGATAAATCCGTGGCTGATGAAATAAAACCCGTGAGCGACGTGGAAGCCCGTGACACCGCTCGCTTACTGGCTCAGCAAGAAGGCATTTTCTGTGGCATTTCCGCCGGTGGCACGGTTGCCGCTGCGCTCAAGGTGGCAGAAAAGGCGGAACCCGGCACGGTCATATTGGCCATGTTGCCAGACACCGGCGAGCGCTATATGTCCACTTTCCTGTTTGAAGGCGTGAGCGAGGAATCTGACGAAGGCTGGCTGGAACAAACCACAGGCAAAACCAGCAGTGCCTACTGGTGATGCTTCTGATGATGCCAAGGCTGAGCGACCGCGCGAAGCCGTCTATCGTGTGCTCGCCAGCATTCCTGAAGGATGCCTCGCCAGTTATGGTCAAGTAGCGGAGCTTGCGGGGCTACCCAAACAAGCCAGACAGGTTGGTCGAATGTTGAGCCTGCTGCCCCGCGACACGCGTCTGCCCTGGTATCGGGTGGTCAATGCCAGCGGCAAAATCAGCTTTCCGGCCGGCTCGCCGGGGTATCAGCGTCAGCTGGAATATTTACTGGACGAAGGCAGCGCCGAGGCCAGCGGCCGCCTGAGGTGGCGAGAGTGCCGCTGGAGGCCCTGAACGTCAGGCTCGCCCCAGCCGTTTGCGCTCCTGCCGGGCGATAACCGGCACCAGCACAATAGCCGGAATACCGACTGCCGCCGCGATCAGGAAAAACTCCGTATAGCCGCCGGCATCCACAAGCATGCCCGAAAAGCCACTGAAAAACTTACCCGGCAAGGTCATCAAGGAACTAAACAGCGCGTACTGCGTTGCGGTATAGGCACGATTGGTCAAGCCGGACAAATAAGCAACAAAGGCCGTAGCCGCAATACCACCGCTGATATTGTCGGCACTGATGACCACCATCAAGGCCCGAATATCCGGCCCGAAACCCGCCATCACCGCAAACAGTACATTGGTGGCGGCCACCAGAATGGCCCCCAGCATCAGGGGCTTATACACTCCCCAGCGCACCACCAACACACCACAAAGAAATGAGCCGGCCACGCTCATAAAAAAACCAAACACTTTTGCTACCGACGCAATCTCGGATTTACTGAACCCCAAATCGAGATAAAAAGGGTTCGCCATTATGCCCATGGTGATATCGCTCAACCTGAACACCGCAATAAACAGCAGAATGACAAGGGCGAAACGTCCATTGCGGTGAAAAAAGTCGGTAAAGGGATTAATCACCGCAGCAACAAACCAGCGCTGTAAATCCAGCACGCGCGAATCCGTTTTGCCAAAAATCGCTTCCGGTAATTCCCGCTCCGGCTCGGCAATCAACAGAACCGTGACCATGCCAACGGCCATGCAAGCCGCCATACTCAGATAAGCCAGCGTCCAACCGCCAAAATCGGCGATAAACAAGGCACCCGCACCCGCCACCAGCAACGCCACTTTGTAGCCAAATACGTAAGTTGCCGACATGGCGCCCTGATAGTCGGTGATCACCGCTTCGATGCGATAGGCGTCAACGGCGACATCCTGCGTTGCCGATGAAAATGCTACCAGCAAGGCGAGCAACGCGACGACCGGCAGATTCTCGACCGGATCCGTTAGCGCCATACCCACAAGCCCAAGTGCAATGCCACATTGCCCCAGCAAAATCCAGCTGCGCCTTTGGCCCAAGCGCTTGCCCCAGGGCAAAACAAGACGATCGACCACCGGCGCCCACAACACCTTGATGGAGTAGGTCAGCCCGATCCAGCCGAAAAAACCGATTGCTGTGCGCGTTACATCCAAATCGGCCAGCCAGGCACTGAGGGTGGAAAACACCAGCAAAAATGGCAACCCGGCGCTGAAGCCCAGGAATAACATCACGATGACGCGCGAATGGCTGTATATACGGATGGCGTCACGCCAACTCACAGATTTATCAGGATTCATCGGCCAGCTACAAAGTCGTTATTGTGTGTCCCGAATATGGGAGCATCTCGTTCAACTATACGGCACGGGCAGCGGATACGTCATGTTATACTTGCGCGCTTTGCAGAATGCGCAACCAATTGGCAAGCCTCTATTTACGGCCAACCCACACCTTATGACTCCAATACTTGATGTCCGCAACCTCAGTAAGCACTACAAGACTGTAGAGGCCGTAAAAGGCATTTCGTTCAGTATTCCCGCAGGTATCTGTTTTGGTTTGCTCGGCCCCAACGGCGCGGGCAAATCAACCACCATCGAGATGATTGAGGGCATAAAAACGCCGAGCAGTGGCGAAATCCATTACAAAGGCCGAAATCGGGGTGCCGATTTTGCCCAGCAATGTGGCATACAGTTCCAATCCACAGCGCTGCCGGATTTTTTGCTGGTACGTGAAGTCCTCGCGCTGTTTCACAGCTTTTACGAGAAAACGCTGGGCATCAACGAGCTCGTTAGCCTCTGCGACCTCGGCGAGTTTCTCAATCACGAAGCCAACAAGCTTTCCGGCGGCCAAAAGCAACGCCTGCTGCTGGCATTGGCTCTGATCAACGACCCCGAAATTGTGTTTCTCGACGAACCCACCACAGGGCTGGACCCACAATCGCGCCGCCGCTTCTGGCATTTAGTCGACAATATCAAAAAGCAGGGCAAAACCGTTATCCTCACCACGCATTACATGGATGAGGCTGAGTCGCTCTGCGACGATCTGGTAATCATTGACCACGGCGAGATCATTGCCCGGGGCTCACCACGCCAGCTACTCCAGGAGCATCTGCCCCACCGGCAGATATCACTGGATGCTAACGACGACTTTGACGTGAGCGCCATAAGCGGCGACGTCACACGCAGCCCGGGCATGCTGACAATAGAAACACTGAGCGTTGAAAGAACCTTGCAGGAATTGCAGAGCCTCAATGCCGACCTGTCCTCGCTGCGGGTTTACAATCCAACGCTCGAAGATCTATTTTTAAAATTGACCGGCCACGCTCTGCGGGAATAACTATGCACAAGTTCTGGGCGCTGTTTGCAGCGCGAAACATGGAATTTTATCGCGACCGCGCCGCACTGTCATGGGCCTTTATTTTCCCCTTGCTCATTATTGTCGGTTGCGCGCTGGCTTTTTCCCGCCCGGACGAAACCATCATTCGGCTTGGCGTTGTCGGCGCCGAACAGGACATCGCGGCCATCAACCTGGCAACTCAGCGTTATGTAGAAAGCACCTCCTACAGCGACAAGACCCGCGCACTGGAACAGATTCGGCACCACCAGATAGATTTGCTGATCGACATAAAGCCTGAGTCCCTCAATTATTGGCTTAACCCCGAATCGGCCAGCGGATTGGCCGCGCGCGAATTACTCCGGGCAACGGATGCCGACAAAAACCTGCATGAACAAACCCTGAGCGGTCAGGCAATTCGTTATGTTGACTGGGTCATGCCCGGCGTACTGGCAATGAACATGATGTTTGCGGCGCTGTTCGGCATCGGCTACGTGATTGTGCGCTACCGCCAGAACGGTGTGCTCAAACGCTTTCAGGCAACACCGGTCAGCTCATTGCAATTTATCAGTGCGCAAATGGCTTCGCGACTGGTAATTGTGGTGCTGGTAAACAGCCTGATATTTTTGGGCTGCGACTACTTTCTGGATTTATTGATGCTCGGTAGTTACAGCCTGTTATTGCTGATAGCACTGATCGGCTCCTTGTCATTACTATCGCTGGGGTTGGTGATCGCCTCTCGCACTGCCAGCGAAGAGCTGGCGGGCGGCCTGCTCAATACCCTGACCTGGCCCATGATGTTTTTTTCCGAGATATGGTTCAGTCTAGAGAATGCCCCGCACTGGATGCAGCAGTTTGCAAACCTGATGCCGCTAACTCATATTGTCAACGCTGCGCGTGCGGTGATGATTGAAGGGGCCACTCTGTCCGACGTCAACCATCATCTGGTGGCGCTCTTGGCTATTACAGTGGTGATGTTATTGCTGGCTGCCCGGCTCTTCCGCTGGCAACGAGACTAGACGACCCATTGACGGCCGCTGGCAAGCTCCTGATTAAACAGCTACTCCAGCCGATACGCTTGCCAGTCAACCTGCTTCATTTTTCGCATATATTCCCAGGTCGTTCCCGCCCAGTTGTTTGTAATGCGCGTGCCGTCTTTGTACCAGCTTTCGCCGAGGGCATTCCATACCATATCTTTTAAGCGGGCTTGCAATTCCTCGTTGTAGGCCTGCTCAACCGACGCGAGCACGTCAATCGTCTGAAGCCCCTCGCATTGCACCGTGCGAATACACTCGGCAATGTAGCGCGCCTGACTTTCTGCCATCAAAACAATGGAGTTGTGGCCCAGATTGGTATTGGGGCCGTAGAGCATAAATAAATTGGGAAAGCCGCTGGTGCAAACGCCGAGATAAGCATGCGCGCCATCACGCCAGACTTCATGGAGGCGCGCCCCCTGCAAACCGACAATGTCCATTGGCGCCAGAAAGGGGTTGGTTTTGAAACCCGTTCCGTAAATCACCACATCGACGGGAATTTCACGCCCGGACTGCGTGCGTATAGCTCCCGATCCCAACGAGTCTACCCGCTCGGTTATCAATTCAACATTCGAGCGCGCCAGCGCATCAAAGTAATCATCCGAAAACAATACACGCTTGGCGCCAACCGGATAGTCTGGTGTCAATTTGGCGCGCAATTCCGGATCGGCAATCGTTCGCTTCAAATAACGCTGATGCATACCGCGCAGCCAAAATTGCAATAACCGATTGCCGCGCATAACCGGGTAAACCATAAGCTCGTTGCGCAACCAGAGCCGCAGCCGGTACAACCTCGCAACCAGCGGTACTTTGTCAGACAGCCACTGCTCCCAGGGTTTGTAGGGGCGGTCGAGTTTCGGAATAACCCAATTTGCGCTGCGCTGTATAACCGTTAGCTGCCTAGCCTGTTTTGCCACCTCGGGAACAAATTGCAGTGCACTGGCGGCATTACCCAAAACAGCTACCGATTTTCCTTCAAGCTCGATGTCGTGATTCCAGCCCGCCGAATGAAACTGCTCGCCCTCGAACTGATCCTGGCCGGGTATATCAGGGGTAAAGGGATGATGCAGTTGCCCCACCGCCGCAACCAGAAACTGACTGCGCCATTGGGCAGATGAAGCTGATTCAACCCGCCAGCATTTTTCCTCTTCATTAAAGCAAGCGCGAACTACCTCTTCACCAAAACGGATATGCGGTAACAATTCGTACTTGTCAGATGTGTGCTGCAGGTAATCGAGTATTTGCGGTTGTTCAGACCATTTATATTGCCAGGCCGGATTGTGCTCAAACGAATAACTGTAGAGCGCACTCGGAATATCACACTCTGCACCAGGATAGGTGTTTTCTCGCCAGGTACCGCCGACACCCTGAGCCTTCTCAAGAATAACGAAGTCGTTTATGCCTGCCTTTTTCAATGCTATCGCCATCGCAATACCGGAAAAGCCCGTTCCGATGATCAGCACTTGTGTTTTTGTCATGCGGCACATCCCCGTTGGCGCTCTACCGAACCCGCCAATCCGGCCCTGATGCAACGACGCCAGATTGGTCTCTCAGGCGCCAGCTCAGGAACACAAGGCAGAATCACAGTGTAATGGCTGCGAAGGAGCGCAGCCAGCCGGCGCGCTCCATCGCAAAAGTGCTCTCGCCATGAACAGGAGAGCAGAAGATTATAGACGCTCGATAATGATGGCCGGCGCCATGCCGCCGGCGGCGCACATAGTCACCAGCCCGCGTTTCAGATCACGCCGCTCCAGCTCGTCCAGCAAGGTGCCGATCAGAATCGAACCGGTTGCACCGATCGGATGACCCAAAGCCATTGCGCCGCCATTCACATTCACCTTGTCGCGATCGAGATTAAGATCCCGAATAAACTTCTCGGCGACCACGGCAAAGGCTTCGTTGATCTCAAACAAATCAATGTCGTCTATTGTCAGCCCGGCTTTCTCAAGTACTTTTTTCGCGGCCGGCACCGGCGCATTCAGCATAAGCGTAGGTGAGTCACCCATGTTGGCCATGGCGACCACTTTCGCGCGAGGCTTGAGGCCGTGTTTCTTGGCGTAATCCGGCGAGGTCAGCAACAGCGCCGCAGCCCCGTCAACCACACCTGACGAATTACCGGCGTGATGAATATGATTGATTTCTATATCAGGGTAGACCTGTTTCACCAAGCTTTTGTAGGTCGTGCCCGCTTCATCCAGTGGATAATCCGCAATCGCGGCAAAGGAGGCCTTGAGTTCTGCCAGACTTTCCACGGTAGTGCCGGGGCGAGGGAACTCCTCTTTGTCCAGAGCCAGACTTCCATCCTCTTTGTACACCGGCACCAGACTTTTATCGAAATAGCCGTTAGCGATAGCATTCGCGGCGCGCTTCTGGCTTTCGGCGGCCAGCTTGTCAACATCTTCGCGAGTAATACCTTCCAGCGTGGCGATAGCATCGGCGCACACGCCCTGGTGTGGTTGCGGGTGCACCTCGCGCAAACGCAGGTTGTCGCTGTCAATAAACGGCGACTGCGGCTGACCGCCCTGACCGTAGGTCGACATCATTTCCGTGCCACCGGCAATCACCACATCTTCCATGCCCGACATAATGGATGCCGCTGCCAGATTGACCGTGGTAATGCCTGAACCACAAAAACGGTCCAGCGTCATACCACTTGAGCGCACGTCGTAGCCGGCATCCAGTGCCGCCATGCGACCCAGATCACCGCCCTGTTGGCCGCGCTGGGAGCTGGTACCCCAGATAATGTCGTCTACATCAGCCGTATTCAGGTTGTTGCGCTCGGCAATCGCCTTTAAAACCGTTGCGCCCAAATGCTGCGGGTGCATCTCCGCCAGCGCGCCCTTACCCACCTTGCCAATACCCCGGGGGGTGCGGCAGGCATCAATAATCCATGCTTCAGTCATTACGTTGTACTCCATTCAGATATGTAAAAATCAACGGCCTTTCCAGTTCGGCGCGCGTTTTTCGGCGAAGGCGGTTGCTCCCTCGATCGCGTCTTCGCTGCTGAAAACGACATCGGCCACTTTTTGCTGCTCGCTAAACATCGAATCCAGCGACCAGTCCTGCGACTTGATCACTACCTCCTTGGTTTTTACCACGGCCAGCGGGCCGTTGGCAGAAATGGTTCTGGCCAGCACCTTCGCCGCCTCAACCGCTGTACCCGCTTCCACCACGCGGTTGATCAAACCGAGCTCGTAGGCGCGCTGCGAGCTAATGAAATCGCCGGTCAGGCCCAGCTCCATGGCAACGCGCGGTGGAATCTGGCGCGGCAGACGCATCAAACCGCCAGCGGCAGCAACCAGACCGCGTTTCACTTCCGGAATACCAAATTTCGAGTTATCGGCGGCCACCACCAGATCACAGGCCAACGCCAGTTCAAAGCCACCGGCCAGCGCATAACCTTCAATCGCAGCGATCAGCGGCTTTTTCGGCAAGGCCTCAATAAAGCCGGCAAAGCCGCGACCTTCGATAAAGGGCATTTCGCCGGTCACAAAGGCCTTGAGGTCCATCCCCGAACAGAAGGTGCCCTCGGAGCCGGTGAGAATGGCCACCTGAATATCGTCACTGGAATCCAGCCGGTCCATCGCCGCAGCGAGGCCTTTGGCGACCGCGAGGTTTACCGCATTCTTCGCTTTTGGCCTGTTCAGGGTGATCAGCATTACGCCGTCTTCTACCTCTACCAGCACTTCATCGCTCATTGCCTGTTGCTCCTGTTCCGGTGATTTTGGATAGTGTATCGGCGACTACTCCGCCAAGCGTGCCCGTATTCTTGCGCTCACCCCACATGGCGACAATGGCCAAGCGCGACAATAAGTTGACTAATTGTTACATTTGTCGGCAGGCTGAATAGTGACATAGATGAGAGGTTTTGTGTGCCATTACTGATTTTCAGAGACCATCAGGGTAACCAGTATGATGTGGAAGCAAACTGCGGCGACTCGGTGATGAACGCCGCCGTGCTGGCCGGCATAGACGGCATACTGGCCGAGTGTGGCGGCAGCCTGAGCTGCGCAACCTGCCACGCCCATGTGCAGCCCGAGCGTTTTAACGAATTGCCGGAGGCCTCGAGCCATGAACAGGCCATGCTGGAGGGTGCCGTAGAACCCTCGCAAACCAGCCGTTTAACCTGCCAGATTGAAGTCACCGATGCGATGGAAGGGATGATTTTCACCCTCCCCCCCAGCCAGTATTAGGTTTTGGCCTTACAGAGAAGCGGCCATCAAAAGCGATAACCCGCTTCAACACCCCAGCTGCGCGGTGGCCCCGACAGGAAATAGGTGTAGCCAAAAGAAGCCTGCAGATCGATGGCGTAGTAGTCGTATTCGACGTCTTCAAGATTTTTCACAAAGGCTGCAACCGAATAGCGCTCATCCGGTGAATACCAGCTCATGCGCGCATTGAGCAGATGGTAGGCATCCTGCTTGCTGGCCTCGTATTCCGCCTTGTCGTTGTAGGCGCTGAACCACTGCTTACTCTGGTAAGAGCCGTTCAGGTTGAGACTGAGGGAACCGGCCTCGGTGACCAGTACATCCCAGTCCAGCGAGATATTGAAATTTACATCCGGCGCCGAGATCAGATCATTACCCGCCAGATCAACCAGGTCGTCGGGGTTAGCCAGCGTGGTCGTATCGGCCAGCATCAATTCCTTGTATTGGGTATCCAGCCAGCCCACGCCGGTACTCACAAACAGGCGCTCGCTAAACTGGTACTGAAACTCGGCTTCAAATCCGGTGATTTCAGACGCACCGGCATTTTCGAGAAACACCGAAATACCCACAACGTTAACAAATTGCTGGTCGGTGTAATCGTAGTAAAAAGCGGCCGCGTTGAAGCGCGCACGACCGTCAAGCAGGTCGGCCTTGACCCCGACTTCATAAGCATCGATAAATTCCGGCCGCGCGTAGGCGTCGTCAATATCGCGCTCAAGGTAGTAGACACCGCCGTTATAACTGCCACTGCGATAACCCTTGCTGTAAGACGCGTAGAGCAAAACCTCGGCGTTGAGGGCAAAATCCCCACCCAGTTTTCCCGTCCATTCACGCTCCACCGCATCCAGCTCAGCCTGTGAATCCAGCGTATAGGGGCCGTGCGTGTAACCGGGTGCCGCTGCACAACGGGCGGGATCGATCAGACAAAAGGAAATCTGATTCGGTGACACCGTGAGTGGTGTAAATGCCTCGTCGCGCCCGGTAGGATTGCCGGGCACCCAGGTACCAATCGGGGTACCGTCGTAGCCCACACGCGAGGTGTTGTAATAGGGCATGTCGTTGCGGTCTTCGGTGTACCGCAGCCCAATATCAAAACCCAGCCGGTCGGTAGGTTCGAACCGGAGCTGGCCGTACACCGCGCGACTGTCTTTTTCCGTGCGCAAACGCTGATCAACGCAGCCGAAGCCGACCAGAAAAGGCGCGAGACCGACTGCATCGAGGTTTTCTTCACCTACGCGCGTGTCGGGCAAATCTTCGAAAATACAGTAAATGTTTTTGAGCCCCAGATCTTCATAGCCGTAGTAAACCCCGGCAATCAAATCAAAGGCGCCTTCCCACTCACTGACAAAACGCAAATCCTGGCTGTAGTAAACCGTATCCGACGACCAGTCTATTTCCAGCAAGCGCAACGGCGACCCGTCGGTGTTGGCATCCTGAAAATACTGCGCATCACCGTATGAACTGATCGATACCAGCGAGTAACCGGGGAAATTGATATCAACCTTCAGCACCGCCGTATCGGTGCTGGTAATCAGCGGCCCCATCTTGTTGGATTCGACCTCATGAAAATCGAGGTCACGAAACGGCCGCGAATAGCCGGTGTAATCGATGAAACCGTTAGAATTGGCCGTGGTGGTGGTATTGCGAATATCCACCCCCGGCTCGTTGCGAACCTGGGCCGTGTTGGCGTCGTTCTCGGTGCGGGTCACCTTGAGCACGGCACTTGCCGCATCGTTGATCGCCCAGTTGAGTGCGATCCGTCCACCGCGCGTATCCGTCTGCGCGCCATTCGCGCCACCCAGAGGGTTTTCCTGATAACCCTCGTCCTTTTTGAATAGCGTAGCAAAGCGTGCAGACAGGGTGCCGGGAATGAGGGTGCCCTCAAACGCCGCCTCGACCACCGTTGCATCAAAGGAGCCAATACCGGCCTTGATGCGACCATTGAACTCCGTATCGATCTCGGGCGTGCGGGTAATCATATTGATCGCACCACCGGTGGTATTTTTGCCATAGAGCGTACCCTGCGGTCCGCGCAAGACCTCCAAGCGCTCCAGATCGAAAAAATTGGCGCCGTGGGAATACACCGCCGGCTGATAAGCCTCATCCACATAAACGCCGATCGGGCTGGCCTGATTGGAGTTGTAATCAGACATACTCACGCCGCGAATGGAGAAGATAGGCTGCACCTCCCCATAAGGGCCGCTGACCTGCATATTCGGCACCTGGGCGCCCACGTCGTTGGTGCTTTCCACACCGAACTTCTCAATGGCGCCACTGGTAAAGCCGGTAATGGCGATGGGAATATCCTGCGTGTTCTCACTGCGCCGCTGGGCAGTCACAATGACCTCTTCCAATACCTGCGCCCCGCTTTCTCCGGCAACCGGCATCAAGGCGGTTGAGGCGAGAAAGGCATACAGCGGCACGGGCAGCACCCGGTTGAGAAACTTGGACATAAGTGCCCCCTGAAATAATGATTTATTGTTTTATGGGCGTTCTCACTTCAGCTCGGCCAGCTTACCCCAGACCCTACAATCCGTGAAGCATGGTGGGTTATACGCAACATGCGGCCTGCTTGATCAAGGCTGCTGGCAGATTGCACGCAGCCCGGCGAGCGGCGGTTGAGGTGCCCAAGCGGGTTTGCTATATTACCGCGCCTCGCCTGCTGGCGGGGTTCCCGCTAAGTGTCGGAGTGTAGCTCAGCTTGGTAGAGCACTGTCTTCGGGAGGCAGGGGTCGGAGGTTCAAATCCTCTCACTCCGACCATCTAAAATTCGCTCGCTTTTAACTGTTCATTTCTCTCTGCGCGGCAGATTGTGGTGAGCTGCAATTCAAGCAAGTTTGAAAGTACCTTTGCCTCCTCCTGCGCCCTGTCACCGCGTTGCCTCACACAGACGAGCCCATTGACTGAACGCGGACAGTTGGCAGGCAAGCACGCTTTGACATGGAAGCCTGACAAGACGTGTGCCCGCTTCTACCAAGGTTCCGGATTTGGCCGTTGATTCCGTGGAATGGCTAGCCACTGACTACGCTTCTTCCAGAACTCTTTCTCCGGACAGCCACCGTGCAGCGAATTTCTGCACAAAACTCCCCGCAACAATCAATAAAACACTGGCGGCAAACAATGGCGCCAACAGTGCAAGCAAGGTTCCGACGCTATAGAACAGCGGCCCCGGTCGGCGCGCTTGCCGCATCGCCGGCAGGGACAAACGACCGCGCTCGCGTCGCAACCACCACATCCACACACCCGACCCCGCCAAACCGGCTACGCCCAACGCGGTGACCAGCGCCAGTAGCTGGCCGGGCCACGACAGAATCAAACCTGTATGCAGCGGGTAGAACAGCAACAGCGCTTTTGAGCCTGGCTTCAATTCGTCCCAGATCAATTGCGCCAATCGCTCGCCCGTATAGGGATCGTAGTACACCATCCGCGTGTTCCACGGCAGAGCTTCGCGAATATTAATCACGAGAGGCGATTCGTCAGCGTGGGGAAAATTAATAAACCAGTCAGCCAGCGGTGCATCATCGAGGAAGTCGGCCACCAGCGCGTCGATATCAATACTTTGGTTCCGCGACGCAACTTTCGGAGGTTCGAGAAAAGCATCGGGAATCTGTCCGGCCAGCGCCATTTCGGATACGAGCGCCTTGCCTGCAACGGGTGAGAAAAGAAGGCCGGTATAAACAATCACGATAGCGGTAGGCAGAATATAGAAGCCGCCCACTGCATGTAAATCACGCCAGAACCGCCGCCCCCGGCTATGCAAGCGCGGCTGCCAGCCACCCGCCTTCTTCACACGGCGAGGCCACCAAAGTAACAGCCCTAACAGTAAAGTCACCAGCACCCAACTGGCGGTCAGTTCAATAAGCCAGCGGCCAAGCTCTCCGCTGAGCAGATTGGTATGAAGTTCAAATACGGTGCGAAAAAACCCTTCTTCCTCCATGCGGCTACCCAGTATTTCCAGGGTGTAAGGGTTTACCCAGATAATTCGGTCTTCGTTCACCCCCGACTCTTTGATGTAAATCACCGTACTGCGCAATGCATCGCGATACTGGCCAAAATGCTGCAATTCGGCATTGGGGTAGCGCTCTTGAACAACCGCCAACTGAGCCGATACCGGCTCGGTACTGCACTCCCTGCAGGCAGGAATGATCTGCCAATCTCGCTCCAGTAGTGGCTGCAGTTGCGGCTCAAAGGCATACAAGGCTCCGGTAACACTTAAAACCAGCAGCACAGGAGCAACCAGTAAGCCGATGATGAAATGCCAGCGCCACACTAACGGGTATAAATAATTTTCGGGTTTTACCGACATTGAAAAACGTCCCTAACAAGATCCGGTAATAAAACGCATATAACAATTGCGCATTCTATATGATAACGATTATCATTTGCACTATTAATCTCAAATGTGCCACGCCCGATACGACACTCAGGACCTGCCCCACAATGCCGCTGAAAAAAACTGTTATTACTCTCGCCAGCCTTTCCCTCACCCTGCCGGGCATGGCAGCCGTACCGGACGAGCAGGGAAAACTGGAAGAAGTGCTCGTCACCGGCGACCCCATGCAGCGGAGCAGTCTGGACACAATTTCAAGCATCAGCATTATTCCCGAGGAGCAGTTACGCGCGCTTAACATCCGGGACTTATATGACTTGCTGTTGCGCAGTCCGAATCTGAGCGCCGCCAGAGAAGATAAATTTTCGGTGCGCGGCATTTCCAATGAAGGTATTGGCCCCGGCGGCACCGGTCGCCCTACCGTCAGCGTATTCATTGACGGCGCTCGCCAACCCGGTCGCGGTGTAGCCAATAGCTGGGATGTACAGCAAATGGAATTTTATCGCGGCCCACAATCAACCGCCTTTGGCCCCGGCTCACTGGCGGGCGCGGTTGTAGTACAAACTCGCGATCCTTCTCACGAAGGCTACAGCGGCGAAATCAAACTCGGCGCGAGCAACTATCAGGGCCGTGAGGCCGGCATCGCGATTGGCGGCCCACTGGCCGGGGGCTTTGCCTTCCGCTATGCCGCCGAGACCAATCAAAGTGACGGCGAAACGACTAACACCACCCTCAACGACGATGAGTGGCAAGCCCGCAAACGCTACATGCAAAGGGTAAAGCTGGATTGGCGCGGAGACAGTTGGTATGCCGCGAACCTAAGCCTTCAGGACACCAAGCTCCGTGAAGGCAATGAATACCTACCACCGGAGCAAGCTGAGAGCGGCGAATCAACGGACAACATTGATGGGTTTTATCATGACAACAGCCAATTACTGGTATTGAACCAAAGCGCAGAAATCGACAACAACACCAGTCTTAACCTGATAGCCAGCCGCGCGGAAAATTATAACCAACGCAAAGGTGACTACGATATATCGAGCGAAGACAACGGCTACTTTATCAATACGGTAACCACCGAAAACACAGCGCTGGAGCTACGCCTGCGCTACCAGAACCATCTGCTCAAATCTGTATCAGGGCTTTATTACAGCGAAGATGAACTGCGCGGCACCTCCAGTTCGATCGACCTACCCTATAACATCAGCGGCCTTCGCCTTCGCGCAGCCGCCGATCTCGCCGCTGACCGTGACGCTACGACCAAAGCGGTATACAGCGAAGCCGACATTTTCCTGACCGCTCGCTGGACCCTGACCCTCGGGGCACGTTACGAAGAGAACCACGCTGACAATCACAGCGCCTTTGTTGTCACCGGCGCGCAATTGATTGACCCGGCCACGGGCACCACCCTGCCTGGCGATATCAGCCCCGTGCTAAAACCCATACTGGACAGCGACAACAACGCGACCAGCGGCGACAAGGTCTTTTTGCCCAAGGTAGCCATCAGCTTCGACATCAACGATCACTTCAGCGCCTTCCTAACGCGCAGCCAGGGCTACCGGGCGGGGTCAGTAGACTTTGTCAGCGAAGGTGAATCACCAAGTTACGGCCCTGAGTACACCAACAACTACGACCTTGGCCTGAAGTTTCAACAAGGCAGCTGGTATATACAGGGCACAGTTTTTCGAATTGACTACGAAGACATGCAGATTGGCGTACGCGTAGATGCGTCCAACTTTCGCACCGACAATGCCGGTAAGGCACGATCGCAAGGCGCGGAACTGGAATTTCGCGGCGAAATTGGCCGAGGCTTTAGCGTGTTTGGCGGCATTGGTTATGTCGACACCACCTTTTCGGAGTATGAAGACGACGGTGTTGATTTTGCCGGCAACCATTTCCCCAACGCACCGCGCAATACCCGGAATTTGACCCTGCGCTACGCCAGCCAAACCGGAGTCTTTGCCGACCTTAGCTGGTCGCGAAGTGACGGCAGTTTCACCAACCGGGAAAATGACAAAGCGCTGCGCGCCGACGGCCGCGACCTGCTTGGTGCCCGACTGGGCTACCAGGGCGAGCTACTGGGTATCGAACTTTACGGCCAGAATATCACCGACAAGTTTTATATAACCGACCGTTTCAATAGCCCGTCGCTGGGGATTGATGCAGCCTACGTGGGAGACCCCAGAGAATATGGCGCACGGATGAGTTATCGTTTTTGAGCCTGAATAGCGTCCTAACTGCATGCAGTACCGCGAGCACGGACTTCCCGGGCGCGTGGTGCCGGTGCCGAAACCATCCCTCCCTTTCCAGCGCCCCATACACGGCTAACCCGCTCATACAAGTTAACTTGCCATTAAATTAACATTGGTGTTAATTTAATGGCCATGGACAAAGTCGCAAACAGGAAAAAAGCCCAGCCCCGCCGTCGCGGCCGCCCCCGTCTGGACGAGGCCGGAGGCGAGGACCTGCGCGAAGCAATCATTCTGGCTACCTCCAGGGTTTACGCAAAGCAGGGTTTTCACGGCACTACCGTTGAGCTGATTCTTAAAGCAGCCAATGTATCGCGCCCGACGTTTTACAAGCTCTTCAGCGACCGGCACGGCATCATCGAGATTGTGGTTGAGCGCGCCAATCGCAAACTGGTTGATCTCGTCGTGCAATCCGTCGGCGACCTCAACAACCCGGCACAAATGATGAAAGCCTCCATTGACGCCTACTTTCGCTGGTGCGCCGATATGGGAGCGCTTGTCGGCCCGATTTACAACGAGATAAATGACCCTGCCTCGCCGGCGTCCGGGCACCGGGCGCAAATCATTGGCGACCTGGTTTCGCTGTTTGTCGAGCAGGAACGAAAACTGGGGCTGCCGACGGCCGATCCGCTGCTGTACGACGGATTGTTGCGGGCAATAGAGCATATTGGCAGTTCCGCTTTCTGGCCGCAGCGGCTATCAGAACAGGAAATTACACGCCGGCGCAGCGTTGCGCGGGATCTTGCCCTGAGCGTTATTTTGAGCGAAAGGGGCAGAACGGACGAAACAAAACGGCGTTAGGCGCCGCATTGTGCACACGTAAAAAGGAAAAGACCATGAGTGAATCCACGCTCCAGATATTCGGCTCGGAATACGCCCCACTTGGACTGTTTGTTATCTTCTTTCTCTTGGTGTTTATCGAGCGCCTTTTTTATTTTCTGGCTAATCATAAAGACTACGACAACCGCAACGCGCTGGGCTCGCTCAGCGTGGTTCTACTGAATACCTTTGTGCGCATTCTGCTGGCAATTGCCATTCCCTTTACACTCTACCTGGCGCTGTTTCCAAACCGTTTGTTTGATATCCCCGTAACGTGGTGGAGTTTCGGCATTCTGTTTCTGCTGCAGGAACTGATCTGGTATGCCAGCCACCGACTGGGACATCGCTGCGGTATTTTCTGGGCCTTTCACCACGTTCACCACTCTTCCGAAGAAATGAACTTCAGCGTGGCAGCGCGCGGTTTTGTTTTTGACGACACCTCACGCATCGTTATGGCGGGCGGCGTCGCTTTGCTGGGCTTTCGCTTTGAGCAGTACATTATGCTCGTTTTGTTACTCGATTTTCTGGGAATATTTAGTCACTCCAGCGCCATCAGAAAGCTCGGCTGGTTCGACAAATGGTTTATCACGCCGGCCAATCACCGCGTTCACCACGCAATCAACGATCAGTATATAGACAAGAACTACGGCCATATTCTCGCAATCTATGACAAGCTGTTCGGCAGTTTCACCGCCGAAGTAGAAACACCTGTATTCGGTGTCAAGGAACAGATCAACACCAATAATCCGGGAAAAATCTACTTTGCGGGCTTTCGCTGGCTGAAACGCAAAATGGATCGCGCGACGAACACCGCGGACAAACTGCGCTGCCTATATATGCCGCCGGAGTGGGAACCCTCCCCACAGACGAATCTCTCACAAACGGCCTGAACACAAGCCGCACGCGGGGACACCATAATGAAAAAAATTATCCCGACCATGATATGCCTGAGCACCCTGAGCCTTGCCGTGGAAGCATCGGCGCAGCGGGAGCTGGAAGAGGTGGTTGTTACCGCACAGAAAACACGTCAGAACGTACAGGATGTACCCATTTCCATCGCAGTACTGAGTGGCGAAATGCTGCGCGAAGCCAACACCAATACGCTCGCCGAAATGATTCTTTATGTGCCCAACGTTACCTCAAGTTCTGAGGGGCAGTATTCGGAAGAAGTGTATATTCGTGGCTTTGGCACCAACCCTTTCAACCCCAGTTTTGAAAGCTCGGTGGGGTTGGTGCAAGACGATGTGTACTACGGACGCACCTCGTACTTTGCCGAACCGCGCTTTGATATTGATCGCCTCGAAGTATTGCGCGGTCCGCAAGGCACACTGTTTGGCAAAAATACAGTCGCGGGTGTATTCAATATCAGCTCACGGCCCGTGACCGAAGAATTCAGCCTAAACTTCGAAGTTGGCGCGAGTGAAAACGGCGGCAAGAAGGTTGAATTCGGTGCCGGCGCGATGCTCAATGACTGGTTTGGCTTGCGCGTATCGGTGTTTGACCTCGCATACGAAGGTGAACTTTACAACGGCTTTCTTGACCGCCAGGAAGAAAACCCTGAACAACGTGCCCAGCGCATCAAATTATTGTTTCTGCCCAGCGATCAAACCGAACTGGAATTGACGGCACTGCGTACAGACACCGACTCTAACTTCTGGGCGCTACAGCTCATGAATCTCGATCAGGGTACCCGAGACTACTTGTTGCAGTTTGACCCCAACGTCGAAGATGACCCGCTGGACTTTCACACCTCCTTTAACGTGCCCGGAGAATTTACTGCCCGCACCACTGAAACCAATATCGCAAAACTCACTCATGAGTTCAGCGGTCTTGAGTCGCTAATCCAACTCAACACGACCCTGATTCTGGCCCACACCAACGCCGACACGGGTGTGCTTGCCGACCTCGACGTTTCACCGGCCGATCTTTCGACGCTGAATTTTCGTGACTTTTATGAGCAGTACACGCTGGAATGGCGCTTTGCCGGTATCGCCGAAAGCCTGTTCGGTTTGGGCGGGCCAGTAGAGTTTGTTGCCGGCCTATATGCGTTCAATGCAGATTTTGATTTTCTCGGCAGTTTTTCCGATGGCGAAGACAACGGCAGTTTCCTCCTGACCGAGGATACCCAACAGCTAGCCGGCCCTCTGTTTATTGCCATTCCGGCACTGGTTGCACTGCAGGCTCTGCAAGGTGACCAGTTTTATGAATTGGATTTTGACCGCAATATGAAATCGTTGGCGCTGTTCGGGCAATTTACTTGGCAATTGGCCGAGCGCTGGTTGCTCACACCGGGCCTTCGCATCAGCAAGGAAAAGCAGATTGCGACGGCCTCCGGCACCATGTTTTGCGATCGCGTAACCGGCGACCCCGGCGAGCCCTGCGCGCTGGGCTTCATACTCGGCGCCAGCGACTATGCCTACGAAGACTCCCGGCGGGACGAAACCGATATTGCCCCCAAACTGTCGCTGAGCTATGAGCTGTCTGACTCGGTCAATGTTTATGCAACGGCCGCTCAGGCTTTCAAAAGTGGTGGCTACAACGCACTCTCATTCACCGGCGAGCAACTTACTTACGGGCCGGAAGAGTCTGTCACCCTGGAAGTCGGCGTTAAAGGTCAGTATTTAAACAATAGCCTGCGCCTGAATGTCGGCCTGTTTCAAACAGAACTCAAGGACCTTCAGGTGCTGGCATTTAACGGCGTATTCTTCGATGTCAGGAATGCAGCGAGCGCAGTATCCCGCGGTATTGAAGCCGACTGGAACTGGCTGTCGCCCGCGCCATGGTTCACCTTCAGTGGTGCCATCGGCTATATCGATGCCCAGTACCGCGATTACCCCGGTGCACCTGCCCCGATCTACGAGGGACTGAATACACAGCAAAACCTCGCCGGCGAGCGTCTGGCCTTTACGCCGGAAGTCAGTGCAGCCATCAGCCCGCAATTCCAGCTGCCGATCACAGAAACGATTGGAACGTCACTGATATTCGATATTCTGTATGCGAGTGACAAGTATTCCGATACCGATCTGGATGAAAATGGTCGCGTTCCGGAAACCACACGCGTCAATGCGCGGATCAATGTTGGCGCTATTGATCGCTCGTGGAGTATCACTGTCGGCGGGAAAAACCTGACTGAAGTCATTGAAATCAACAAGGCCAATGATGCCCCGTTTTTTCCCGGCACCTACTATGTGCAGCAAGCACCTGGCAGGGAATTCTACGCTGCGTTCCGGATGGAGTGGTAGGGACACGGCGACCGCCGTGTCGACACAACGCGTGAATGCAGACTGGTAAAAACAACCCTTTCATCCATCAGAACAGCTACACTAGCGCCTGGCTCCCAACCCGACGCTAACCATTGAACACTGCCCTTAAATCTGACCTCCTACTTGTGCTGGTTACGCTGCTTGCAGCCATCAGCTGGATGTTTTCAAAAGAAGCCGTACAGCTGATGCCGCCGCTGCTGTTTATGTCCGTCCGCTTTATACTGGCCGGCGCCGTACTGGCAAGTGTCTCCTATAAGCAACTTCATGCGTTGTCAGGGGCTGACTGGTTGCGCAGTACCCGCGTTGGGCTGGTATTTGGCGTAGCCATGTGTTTTTGGGTGACCGGGCTGGCCGCTGCGAGTCATGTGGGTGAAGCCGCCTTTCTGGTCAGCCTTGGCGTTGTCATGGTCCCTATTATCGCTCGCGTGCTGTTTCGCGAAGCCATTCCCAATAGCACCTGGTTTGCCCTGCCGGTTGCGGTTGCAGGGCTGGCCTTCCTGTCGTTGGGGGCACCTGCTGAAACGACGGATGGCAATGCACTGGAGATTGAAACAGCTCACATTCTGCTGTTTATTTCTGCCGTTATTTTTGCGCTCTACTTCAATCTGAATACCCGAGCGGCCAACACGGCTTCGTCGGTACTCGCCGACGGCAACCGGAGTGAACGCGCGCGCGTGCCGGTATTGGCACTGACGACCATCGTGTTGGCCGTTGTTGGGCTGGTCACTGGTCTGGCGTCCGCATTACTTGAACCCTGGGTGCAGACACTCACCCGCTTTAACGGCGAGCTGCTGTGGTGGGTCTTACTCTCGGCGACGGTTGGAACGGCTCTGCGCTTTCTTATTCAGACCTACGCCCAGAGCCTCGCCGCCAATAGCCACGGGATAGTAATCATGGTGCTCGAACCGCTGTGGACAGCACTGATCGCTGCCGCATGGTTCAGCGAGAGCATGAGCCCCAGCCAATTGATCGGCTGCGTGCTGGTCTTTCTCTCGCTGTTGGTCAACCGCTTTAAAGTGATTGTCAGGTTTTTCAGGACCCGACGCTAAACAAGCTCATAGGCGCCCATGCGCGGCGCCGCCATTTCCTCACGGAAGCGGTCCTGCGTCCAAGGCCAGGTTGCAGGAACGCCTTCAGCGTCCAGATACCAGCTCTGGCAGCCGCTGCCAAAAATCGTACTTTTTGCTGCCGCAATACGCTCCCGGTCAAAGGCTTCCAGCGCTTCGGGCCTGGCACTGACTTCCCGGCACTCGCCGCTGGCCACCTTGTCAATCAACTGCGAGATGTAGTGCCACTGGTGTTCCGCAATATCGATCAGCGAGAAGTTGCCCACCGGGCCGTTGGGTCCGTTCAGCATGAAAAAGTTGGGAAACTCAGGAATGGAAATGGCGTAGTAGGCACGCGGGCGCTCACTCCACACCGCGTTCAGCTCAACCCCGTTGCGGCCAACAATATTCATTGGCCGCATAAACTGGTCAGCCTGAAAGCCCGTGGCCAACGCGATCACATCCAGCGCGTGAAATGTGCCGTCGCTGCCGCGAATACCTTCTGGCTCGATACAGTCGATCCCGCCGATGGCGACTTCTACACCGGGGCGCTGCACAGCCTCATAAAAATCCGGCGAGAAGATCAGGCGCTTGCAGGCTGCCCGGTAATTGGGGCGAAGCTTTTCCCGTAGTTCCGGGTCACGTACATTGTCTTCAAGGTTCTGCCGAACGATCGCTTCAATCTCATGCATCGCCGGTGAATCCGGCTCGACAATGGCATTGGTAAAACGCTCAACATTCGCCACATACTCTGGCTCGTTTTGCATGTATTTGAGCAGTTCGGGGTCGTTGCGAAAGGAGGCTTTTTCTTCCTCGGTAAAGGCGCGGTTTTCGACCGGCATAATCCACTGCGGTGTGCGCTGAAAATGAACCAGCTTCTGCGCACGGGTCGATAGCGCAGAAATAATCTGTACGCCGGTGGAGCCGGTGCCAACCACTCCGACACGCTTGCCATCCAGAGGCACACTGTGATCCCAGCGAGCCGTGTGAAAAATATCGCCTTTGAAGCTGTCCATGCCGGGAATAGCTGGCATGCGCGGCACGTGCAATACCCCGGTGGCGGCAATCACGATATCGGCGCGGTCAGAAATGCCGCTGCGCGTTTGCAGATGCCACTGCCCGTCCCGGAAGTCGCAGGCCATAATTTCTTCGTTAAAACGGATCAGTTTATCAACGCCGTATTTGCGCGTGGTACGCTCAAAATAGTCCTGAATCTCGGCGCCGGGTGGCAGCAAATGGCTCCAGTCCGGGTTGGGTTCAAATGAATAGGTGTAGGAGTGTGAAGGCACGTCACAGGTTAAACCGGGATAGGTATTCTCACGCCAGGTACCGCCAATTTTGTCGGCCTTTTCGTAGATAGTGATATTGTTGTAGCCCGCTTCCAGCAGCTTGATGCCACTGAGAACGCCGGCCATTCCGGCGCCGATTACAACAAATCGCAGATCGCGTCTTTTTTCCTGTGTGGCCATCATTCACCCTCGCTCGCGCTGGAGATTTCAGCGTTTATGACACTATGGTGAACCCTATCCCTATGCCGAAATACGTCCATATGCACTATTTTTAGCTAGAGGCCGAGACTGCGCCAATTGTGAAAGCGCCGGCAGGCAGCGCGAACAGCGCCATAGGAAGAAAGGTTGCGGTTTGCACCAAGGCAACGTAGTCAGCCGTTGCAATACTCGCCATGACCCAGGCGGCGGCAACACTCTGGATCAGGCCACCGGCATTGGACACGGTATTGCTGAGCCACATATTGCGAAATTCTGTGTGCCGCAGCGGTGCAAAAATGGAATCGCTTGCCTGCTCAGCTTGCGGCGATGTTGCCATTCGATGCTCCCAACGCGGGAGCAATTCAAGCCCCACTATAGGGGGCTGCGCAAGTAGGGGACTGCGCAAGTTCACTGTATAGAGAATGCACCTCGCAGGGAGACTCCGACTGGCCGTACGCGGGCTAGAGATCACCCATACAGAGATATTTCAGCACCATATATTCGTCAATGCCGTAGTGCGAACCTTCGCGGCCAAAGCCCGATTGCTTAACCCCGCCGAAGGGTGCAACCTCGTTGGAAATAAGGCCGGTGTTGATGCCGACCATGCCGTATTCCAGCGCTTCGGCCACTTTCCAGACCCGGCCGATATCACGACTGTAGAAATAGCTGGCCAGACCGAACTCGGTGTCATTGGCCATCTGAATCACCTCTTCGTCGCTGTGAAAGCGAATCATCGGCGCTACCGGCCCAAAGGTTTCTTCGCGGGCAATCAGCATATTCTGGGTTACGTCGGCCAGTACGGTTGGTTCAAAAAAATTGGCGCCGAGGCTGTGGCGCTTGCCGCCGCTGAGTATGCGCGCGCCCTTTGAAACCGCATCTTTGATGTGCTCCTCGACCTTGGTAATCGCATCGCTGTCAATCAACGGACCCTGAGTGACACCTTCATCTGTGCCGTTGCCGATTTTAAGTTTGCCAACCGCCGCCGCCAGTTTGTCGGCGAAGGCATCGTAGACCGAGTCGTGCACATACATGCGATTGGTGCAGACGCAGGTCTGCCCGGCGTTGCGATATTTCGATGCGATGGCACCGGCTACCGCCGCATCCAGGTCGGCATCGTCAAAGACAATAAATGGCGCATTGCCGCCCAGTTCCATCGACAGCTTTTTCAGGCTGGGAGAGCACTGCTCCATCAGCACGCGGCCCACTTCGGTCGAGCCGGTGAAGGACAGCTTGCGCACGGTTGTGCTGGCCGTAAGTTCGCCCCCCAAGACGCGGGATTTACCGGTAATCACGTTGAATACACCGGCGGGAATACCCGCCTCTTCAGCCAGCACAGCCAGGGCCAGTGCGGTTAGGGGAGTGGCATCTGCAGGGCGCACGATCATCGAGCAACCCGCTGCCAGCGCCGGAGCTGCCTTGCGGGTAATCATGGCGGCCGGGAAATTCCAGGGCGTGATCGCGGCGCACACACCAACCGGCTCTTTCACCACCAGCAGGCGCTTGTCGCCGGTCGGGCTGGGAATAATATCGCCGTAGGTCCGTTTACCCTCTTCAGAAAACCATTCGATAAACGATGCCGCGTAACCCACTTCGCCTTTGGCTTCAGCCAGCGGCTTGCCCTGTTCGGCGGTCATAATAGCGGCAATGTCGTCGGCGTTTTCGGTGATCAGCTCGAACCACTTGCGCAAATAGCCGCTGCGCTCCTTGGCGGTGAGTTTGCGCCAGGACTGAAAAGCCTTGTCGGCGTCAGCAATAATCTCGCGGGTTTGTTCTGCGCTGAGTTGGGGAATACTGCCAACTTTTTCGCCGGTGGCGGGGTTGAAAACCTCAGTAGTCGCGCCGGAGTCGCCGTCTATCCAGCGTCCGTTCGCATAGGCCTGATTTCTCAGCAAATCCGGGTTTGCCAGGGATAACATAGTGGATCTCCGTAGAATGCTATGTATCTGAAAATCTGAAATCTGAAATCTGAAAAGACGTGTGGGAGCCTGCCCTGCAGGCGACAGTTCCTAAACGAGCAGCAACTAGCGTTCGACCGGCTCATCTGCCAGATAGGCTGGGCGCAATCAGCTAATCAGAGAACGCCCCGCTATGTGGTAGTTGCTTTGAAAACCGCAATGGCGCTAAACCCGCCCCATCACGGGAATCAATGCACCGGTCACGGCCTCTGCGCGCTGGCTCAGCAAAAACATGATCACATCGGCCAGTGCCGCCGGTGTTACCCAGGTGGAAAAATCGGCATCGGGCATGTCTTTGCGGTTGGGCGCGGTATCAATGATGCTGGGCATTACGGCGTTCACGGTAATGTTGCGGCTTTTCAGCTCGACCGCCAGTGCCTCGGTCAGACGGGAAACACCGGACTTGGACGCCGCGTAGGCACCCAGCCCCATATCGGCTTTCACCGAACCGGCTGCGCTGATATTCACAATGCGGCCACCGCCAGCGGGAATATGGGCCAACACGGCTTTGCTGGCATTGACGGCGGTACGCACATTCAGTTTGTAGAGGTGATCCCAGGTGTCGATGGAGCCATCGTCCACCGTTTCCCAGGCAAAGCCGCCAGCTACATTGACCAGCGCATCGATACGGCCAGCCTTGGCAGCAATATCGGCAAAGGCCTGACGGGTCGCTTCGGCGTCACCCAGGTCGAGCGCAGGCGTTGCCTCAACGCCCGCTTCAGGCTGACCATCCACCACATCAACGGCGTAGACCTTGGCACCGGCCTTCGCCGCCGCCGCTGATACCGCGCGTCCGAGTGAGCCGAGCGCGCCGGTAACGATTACAACTTTGTCTTTCAGTTCCATAAAAGTCTATTCTTCCTTTGGGGCACCGAGCTACAGACCCTTCACCCGATGCATGTTCATTTTCTCGTGGTTTTCAGCAAGCCAGATTTGCCTTTGGCTGTGAGAATGCAGTTTTTTACGCATCCGCAGAATGTTATCAACATCCTGTCGTGGAGTCTCCCTTACCCGATCAAGGTTCCGGTAATCTGTGACATCATCTCGCATCGCTTACGCGACAGAATTATCGACGGAAGAGACCTTGGTCAACCTAACTCCGAAGACACGTTTGTCTACGCGCGAATGAAGCAACCCTCGATAAACCATCGCAATTGTCGCGTAATGGTTACGGCGGTGCTGCTCACTTGCGGACATGACAACCAGCCACACACAAATGGTATACTGTTTTACGCCAAGCTAGCAGATGCCGGCCAAGCTATCAAATTGATACACCGCCCGGTAAAGTTTAACCGTGAAATGGTGCAAGCCAACGCGTGGAGAATAACCATGAAAGCAGGAACAAAACTGAAAAGCGCCGTGTGCGATACCGAAGTGATGGTCATCAAAGCCCGGGACGTGGTGGTGGAATGTGGCGGCCAGCCGATGGTTGACGAGGCCGCGGCGACCAAGGGCGAAGTGAACCCTGATTTTGCCGAAGGCACCAAGGTCGGCAAGCGCTATATCAACGCTGATGGCACAATCGAATTGCTGTGCGTAAAAGCCGGGGCCGGTTCGTTGACGATTGACGGCGACATGCTGACGACCAAGGACGCAAAACCGCTACCCTCATCAGACTGACCCACCCGGAATACACATACTCAATGAATATTGCACTGATTCTGCAAATGGCCGCCGATACCGCACCGGAGCGTATCGCGCTGGTGTGCGATGGCAAACGCTGGTCCTACGGCGAACTGTACGGTGCCGCTAGAGGCGCTGCCGAGTTATTTCTCTCCTACGATTGCCAACACGTTGCCCTCCTGGACGAAAGCAGCGAGGCTGCACCCATTGCCCTGTTTGGCGCCGCCCTTGCCGGTATTCCCTACGTGCCGCTGAACTACCGTTTGGCGGATGCCGACCTCGGCGCCCTGCTTGATCGCATCGCTCCCGCGTATGTGATTGGCGACAGGGAGCGCACCGAGCGTTTGAGCCAGGGCCATACCTGCAACCCGCGCAGTGACTTTGTCAGCGGCGCGCTGGCCAAAGCGGAAACAGCCTCTGGCGAAGAGCACGAAGGCGAAGGTATTGCCGCGCAAATCTTTACCAGTGGCACCACGGCCGCACCCAAGGCCGCACTTCTGCGCCACGCCAACCTGATGGGTTACATTCTCGGCACGGTGGAATTTATGTCTGCCGACGAGGACGCCGCACAACTCGTGTGTGTGCCGCCCTACCATATCGCCGGCATATCTACCTTGCTGAGCAATATCTACGCGATGCGCCGCATTGTGATGCTGCCCGCGTTTGAACCTGACACCTGGCTGAAGCTTGCCTCCGACGAAGGCGCCACCAATGCCTTTGTAGTGCCCACCATGCTGGCGCGCATTATCGAGCGACTGGATCAGGGCGTTAGCGCCGACCTGTCCAATCTGCAAGCCATCGCCTACGGCGGCGGTCGCATGCCACCGGAGTTGATCGAGCGGGCACTGGCCCTGTTCCCGACCGCCAACTTCACCAACGCCTACGGTCTGACCGAAACCAGCTCGACCGTGGCCCTGCTAGGGCCCGACGATCATCGCAGCGCCTGTAACGCCGACGACCCGAAAATTCGCGCCCGGTTGGGCAGTGTTGGCAAACCGTTGCCGACGATCGAACTGGAAATTCGCGACGAGGACGGCAAGGTGCTGCCCGCCGGTCAGCCCGGCGAAATCTATGTGCGCGGTGAGCAGGTTTCCGGCGAATATCGCGAAAAATCCGCGCTGGATGCCGACGGCTGGTTTCCGACCCGCGATGCAGGCTACCTCGATGACGAGGGCTACTTGTTTCTGTCAGGTCGGGCCGACGATGTGATCGTGCGCGGCGGCGAAAATATCTCGCCGGGCGAAATTGAAGATGTACTGGCCACGCACCCCGCCATCGCCGATTCGGCAGCCGTGGGCGTACCCTCAGTGGAATGGGGAGAGTCCGTCGGCGTGGCGATTGCACTTCGGGCAGATCATTCGCAACCGGGCGAAGACGAGCTTATAAAACTGATAAAAGACCGCCTGCGCTCATCGCGAGTACCGGAGAAGATTATTTTCGTCGACGAGCTGCCCTACAACGAAATGGGAAAATTATTGCGGAGGGAAGTGCGAAGGCTTCTGGCGCCGTAGAAACCTCCGCTACACACCTGACTCTTCGCCGCTCTCTTCACCGCCAAAGGCAGCGAGCAGACTTGGAATAAACCTCGCCAGTTCGGCATTCATGATCGAGAAATCCACGTCAAACTGCTCGGCGGCAGTTTCGGTATGCACTTCACCGGCGCGCTCCATAATCAGATCGGCAAAGCGCAGGCGCTTGATCGTGAGCTGGTCGTCCACCATAAAATCCAGGCCACCAGACCAGCTCAGGGCTACCTTGCTAACCAGCATGCCACTGTCGATATGATTCAGTATTTCCTTTGACGCCAGATCCTGATTTTTACAGCGAATAACCGCCGTTTCGTCGGCGGCATCAATCAGCTCGCATTCACCGCCCAGCTCAAAATTGTCCGGCGCGACTGTCTTCAACCAGTGAGTCATGGTGTGATAGCCGGTGTTCTTCGCGGCCAGGGGAATCACGGGCATGCTGCCGAGGCTTTCGCGCAGCAGCACGATCAATTCTTCGGCACGCTTATGGCTTCCGGCGTCGACCACCAGCCAGCCGTTGGCGGGGTCGATATAGGCATACTGCTTTCTGGAGCGCGCAAAGGCGCGGGGCAGCATGTCGAATACCAGCTCCTCCTTCATATCCATCCGTTCCTTGCGGCCCGGATGACGGTCTTCTTCCTCGCGCAGGGTCTGCAGCTTTTCCTCAAGCGCTTCGTTGATGACTGCGGCGGGTAGCACCTTGTCCTGACGCTGACTGCAGACCATGATGCAGCCATTGCTGGTGTGTACCAGCTCGCTGCCCTGCTGCCCCAATGGCTTTACCCAACCTTGAGTCGACATCTCCTGGCTGCCGCAGGGCTTGAATTCCTGCTCGCTGAGCAGCTCGTGAATCTGATCGGGGCTGAGTTCGAAGGGTTTGGTAAAACGGTAGATCAGCAGGTTTTTAAACCACATACCTTATTATCCTGTCCGGGCAAAAGCTGGCCATTCTAGACGGATTTGATTCGGTTTATCAGACTTGACTAGGCATTTTTGGACGTTGAACGCCGGGAAAGAAAACTCCCGGCGGCTTTTACGCATTAACGTCAACGACAACCCGCCCCTTGACCTTGCCCGCCAGCAGATCGTCGGCCAAACCAGCGGCATCTGCCAGCTTCACGTCGGTAGCGACGGTTTCAAGTGCGGCTGCGTTCAAATCTTTTGCCAAGCGTGCCCAGGCCGGCTTGCGCACATCCAGTGGTGCCATCACGCTGTCGATACCGTAGAGTGTTACGCCGCGCAAAATAAAGGGGGCAACACTGGAGGGAAATTTCATGCTTTCTGCCAGACCGCAAGCGGCGACTGCACCGCGATAGCGTGTTTGTGCGCAGGCATTCGCCAGAGTGTTCCCACCGGCTGCGTCCACCACGCCGGCAAAGCGTTCTTTTTGCAGAGGCTTACCGGGCTCGGACAGTTCGGCACGATCGATAATTTCAGTTGCACCGAGGTCTTTCAGATAGTCGTGCTCGCTTTGCTTGCCCGTAGACGCGGCAACGGTATAGCCAGCCTTTTTCAGCAGAATGATGGCAATACTGCCAACACCGCCGGTTGCGCCGGTTACCAGAATGGCGCCGTCCTCCGGCTTGATGCCGTGATTTACCAGCGCTTCAACACAAAGCGCTGCCGTGTAGCCGGCAGTACCTATAATCATGGCCTGTCGTGAATCAAAGGCATCGGGCAATTCAACCAGCCATTCACCTTTCAGGCGTGCAAACTGGGCCAGGCCACCCCAATGGCCTTCGCCCACACCCCAGCCGTTCAGCACAACCCGGTCACCCTTTTTCCAGCCAGCGTGGCTGCTTTCTTCAACGGTACCGGCAAGATCAATCCCGGGAACCATGGGGAATTTACGAACAACCGGCGACTTGCCGGTAATGGCCAGTGCGTCCTTGTAATTGATGGTTGAGTAATCAACCTTGACCAGCACATCGCCCTCCGGCAATGCACCCTGTTCCAGGTCCGATACCTGTACATTTTGCGCATCGCCTTGCTTGTCGATCACTATGGCTTTCATAAAACTGCCCCTTATTAAGTCAATGTGTGTAACCCGTATTGCAGGCGCAATGGCGTCGCGACGAAATCAACTCGCGGCACCCACTACTTTGCAGCAAAACCCAGCAAGCCTTTGGTTTCAAGGTATTCATCAAAGCCAAATTTCCCCCATTCCCGACCATTGCCGCTTCGCTTGTAACCTCCGAAGGGTGCATTGAAGTCAAAGGCATTATTGATTGCAACGCGGCCGGCACGCAGCTTTCGCGCCACCGATCGCGCCTGCTCCATATCGGAGCCCGCAACGTAGGCAGCAAGCCCGTAGTCGGTGTCATTGCTGATTTCAATGGCTTGCTCAATGGAGTCGTACGCAATAATGGTCAGTACAGGCCCGAAAATTTCCTCCCGGGCAATCACCATGTCGTTGTCTACATTGGCGAATACCGTAGGCTTAACATAGTAACCTGTAGACAAGCCCTCCGGTCGACCAACACCTCCCACTACCAGACTGGCCCCTTCATCAATGCCTTTCTGGACCAGGCCCTGAATTTTTTCATACTGGGCCTTTGACGCAACGGGGCCGATGTTGAAATCCCCGCCGGGGTCGCCGACCGTGACCTGCGCAGCCGCGTCGCGGGCAATAGCGATAGCTTCATCCATGCGGGCACGCGGTACCAGCATACGCGAAGGCGCACTGCAGGTTTGCCCGGAGTTACCCATCATACTGCCGACACCGCTGGCCACGTTCGCGGCAAAGTTGTCGTCATCGAGAATAATATTGGGGCTTTTGCCTCCCAGCTCCTGGGAAACGCGTTTGACGGTTGGCGCTGCATTTCTGGCTATCTCCACGCCGGCACGGGTTGAGCCGGTGAACGAGATCATATCAATATCAGGATGGCCCGACAGTGCGGTGCCGACCCCGGCACCGTCTCCCTGAACGAGGTTGAATACACCGGGCGGAACACCGGCTGCATCCATAATCTCCGCAAAAATCTGGCCGCTAAAAGGGGATATCTCCGATGGTTTGAGGATCATCGTGCAGCCGGTTGCGAGTGCCGGGAACACCTTTACGGCGATCTGGTTCAACGGCCAGTTCCACGGCGTAATAAGTCCGCACACACCTACCGGTTCACGCAAAATCTCGCTATCACCCACCCGCTCCTCAAACTTGAAGTTTTTCAGCGTTTCGATCGCAGTAGCCAGGTGGCCGGCCCCCAGACCTACCTGAACACCGTTTGCAAGTGATGCCGGAGCGCCCATTTCCTCAGTTACGGCGAGCGCAAGGTCAGCCGAGCGTTTCTCGTATTCAACCTGTATTTTCGCCAAAAGTTCCAGACGCTCGTCCCGACTGCTTTGAGACCACGCAGCAAAGGCCCTGCGGGCAGCATTTACTGCCTTGTCTACGTCCGCAGCCGAACCGATGGCAATTTTTCCACAGGGTTTTTCTGTTGCGGGGTTTTCAATATCCAGGGTTTTCAGTTCAACGGGGGCTACCCACTGGCCGTCGATGTAAAATTTCAGGTATTCACGCATTCGATCGTCTCCGCTCCAGGGGTATGTAATTTTGATATTGTGCTGTAGCCGTTCACGTCAAGACCGTAGCCCGGCTGGAATTCCGCATCAGAATTGCGATCTTTCGCACATGAGAGCATTCACGGGATTGGCAACAGGGTCAAGAGGCACGTAGACACCGTAACCTATGCGCTGAGGTTTGTGTTTTCGATGGATACGGCAACACCCGGTCGCGCTGCGCACCAAAAGCGCATCGACCTCATCCGCGAGGACCGGGTGTGGTTTGGGGCTCAAGCCGAATTGGGGGCTTCCTAGTCGCTGAAGTCTGCGGCAGAGGCTTTCATCATTTCTTCAAGAAACCAGGGCGGGAATTGCCCGACAAACTTGTTCAAGTCCCAGTAATCGCTCCAGCGCGATACCAGACCATCCTTCATCTCGTGCAAGGTACAGAAAGTATGCTGCGCGGTCTCACCTGAGGTAAAGGTCCATTTCTCGGTATGGTCCAGAAAGACCACATCGCCCTCGGCGATCAGATGGTGGGTTGTCTGTTCCTGCTTCGACAAATGCTTAAACGCAATTTGCAAGCGTTTGACACAATTCTCCGGCCCATGCGCGCCGGGGTCATCACTCGGCACATCTTCATAGAAAATGTCCGGGTGCATACAGGCCTTCATGCCCTCCCAATCCATTTCGCTAAGAGCCTGCCACATTTTTTTCACGACGGCCTTGTTTTGTTCTGGTGACATTTCTGTTGATGACATTACTGTTGATGACATGGAATGGCCCCGGCTATTTTTATTGATCGGCTCCTGCCCCGCAGGAAACATCGTTGCCGCAACCTAGAGCTTTTTTGCCAAGGCCAGCATTACAATTTGTTAAAGCTGGGAATTTTACTTCATCTCAGGCTGACGATAAGCTGCCTCGCGGCACTCGCGCTGCCACCTTCGTACCAGCGCCGCCAACACCCTAATCGATAAAACAGGCATACGGCATGGCTAGCTCCAACTCCGCGCATTCTTCCTCCCAACCGCGTATCGCCATTATCGGCGCTGGCCCGGCAGGCATTGCCGCAGGCCGGGAGCTGTTACAACAGGGCTTTACCCGGTTCACTATTTTCGAGAAGGCGGCTGCCGCCGGCGGCACCTGGCACTTGCACACTTACCCCGGTCTGGCCTGTGATGTCTGGGCGCATGCCTATACCTTCTCCTACGCACCGAACCCGGACTGGAGCTCCAGCTTTGTGTCCCAGCCGGAGATCGAACGCTACCTGCAAAGCTGCGCAACCGCATTCGGCCTCGACAGCCACATGCAGTTCAACACGCACATCAGTGCTGCGGATTATCAGGACAAGGGAGTCTGGTTGCTGACCTGTGAAGGCGGAGAACAATACGAGTTCGATGTCATCATCAACGCGATGGGCAACCAGCACACTCCGCAATACCCCAAGGCCGAGGGCATTGAATCGTTCCAGGGCGATTACTGGCACGGCACCCAGTGGAATCACGATGTCGATTTGAACGGCAAGCGCATTGCGGTCATCGGCTCTGCGGCCAGCGCAGTGCAAATTGTGCCGGAGATCGCCAAAGTGGCCGGCCATTTGACCGTTCTGCAGCGCAGCCCCAACTGGATAATGCCGCGCGGCAACAAGGGCTATTCGGCCTTTCGTCGCAGGGTGTATCGCCATTTCCCCGCCCTTTCCCGCATCACGCGAAGACTGCAAAAATTCCTGATGAGTTTTGTGTTTGACGCGACCACGCTCGGCCACAAGCGTATGGATCAATTCGAAGGCATGGCGGCTAACTACATCAACAAGGTGATTCCGCCCGGCCCCCTGCGCGACGCCGTTACACCAAACAGCCGCTATGGCTGCAAGCGCGGTCTTGTGTCCGACGATTTTTACCCGGCCTTACTGCGCGACAATGTCGAGCTGATACCCCAGGGCCTCAAGGCCGTTAAGCCCGATAGCATAGTAACCAGCGACGACCGGGAGCTGCCCGTCGATGTCATTATTTATTGCACCGGCTATCGCATACTGGATTTTGACCGTATCCGCGTGACCGGCGCCGCTGGCCGCAACCTCGCCGAGACGATGGAGTCAGCCCCGGAAGCCTACAACGGGATTGCGGTGCCGGACTTCCCCAATTACTTTTTTGCCGTTGGCCCGAACGGGCTCGTGTTGAACGTGCCGTATTTTGATAGCTGCGAGAAAAATATCGAAACGATTGTGCGGCTGCTGAAACAAAAACAGGAGCAGGGTCTGCAGACGATTAGCGTCAATCCTGAAAAACATCGCGAATATAACCACTGGATGTCGCAGCAATTTGGCAAGTATTCCTGGGGGGCAAGCAGTTGCAGTAGCTACTACAGCACCGAGAGTGGCCACGTTCCGTTTCTGTACCCCGGCACCTTCAAGAGTTATTGCGAGCGACACGAACGCTGTCACCTGTCAGATTTTGACGCAGTGTAAATTCACTAACCAGAATGCGGGACTGATCCAGCATGAATGAATTCAACAACAAAACGGCGGTCGTGACCGGCGCCGCCAGCGGTATCGGGCTGGAACTGGCGAAACTCTTTGCCGAACAGGGCATGAATGTTGTGCTGGCTGACATAGAACAAGACAAACTGGACGCCGCCGTAAGCACGATCGAGACATTCGGAGCGCAGGCCATCGGGGTGCTGACCGACGTGGGTTCCGCCGAGTCGGTTGAGGCACTGTATCAGGCAGCGGCAAGCCGCTTCGGCAGCGTGCAGGTGCTGTGCAACAACGCAGGTGTGTTTACCGGCGGCCACGTGTGGGAACAAACCGTCGACGATTACGAGTGGCTGATACGCGTCAATCAGTGGGGCATCATTCACGGATTACGCGCTTTCGTGCCACACATGATTGCTCAGGGTGACGAGTGCCATATTGTTAACACTTCGTCTATGGCGGCAATGTGTACCCTGCCTTTTTCCGGCATCTACCATATGACCAAGCACGCCGCACTGGCGCTCACCGAATGCCTCTACCACGAGCTGTCGATGACGGCACCGCAGATTGGCGTGTCCTGCCTGTGTCCCGAATTGGTTAACACGGGAATTGCAACCTCTGCACGTAACCGACCGGCGGAACTCGGCAAGGAAAACATCACTGACATGCACACCCTGTCGATGACCGCCATCACCGATGCCACCGCCAACTCACTACCACCGCGGGTACTCGCCGAGCGTGTTCTGCAGGCGATTAAAGACAAGGTTTTCTATATCCTGCCGCCTGCCGACAACCCCTGGCGAGCCACCGCCAACAGCCGGCTTGAGGACATTCAACAGGTGCGCAACCCGACCTTTGCGCCACCGGCAATATAACTAACCAAACCATCCGGGGCACGCCATGTCGACGACGAACAAGTACGCCATTCACAGTGATTTCGAAAAAGTCCCTGTGATAAATATCAAATTCAGCCGCCCTGTGATCGGCCTGCTGAACCTCTTGCTGAAAGCTACGCGCCTGCGCAAAAAGACTACGCCGGGAGTCGCGACCACGTCCTATACCATCAAGGGCGATAGTGGCCATCCGATAAAGCTGATTGTCGCCGTTCCCGACGATATACAAGCTGATGCGCCCGCGCTGGTTTACTACCACGGCGGTGCATTCGCCATGACCTACTCCAGCATGCATCTTGAAAACGCCGAACGATATGCCAAGGAAGCAGGCTGCATTTCAGTGTTTGTCTGCTACCGGCTGGCCATGAAAAACCCCTTTCCGGCGAGTTTCGACGATGCCTACGCAGCCGTAAACTGGCTTGTTGAGAACGCCGGAAAGCTCGGTGTCGATACAACACGTATCGCCGTGGGTGGCGACAGTGCCGGTGGCGCCCTCGCCGCTGGTGTTGCGCAAAAATGCCGAGATGCCGGTCTCGTTAAACTCTGCGGCCAGTTACTGATTTATCCGGTGATGGACCATCGCTGCAACACACCATCGGCCATCGAGTTTGTTGATACGCCGCTGTTCAATGCCGTATCCAACCAACGCATGTGGCAGATGTACCTGAAGGGCAGCTCGACAGAATCACCGCCGCCCTACGCGGCGCCGGGCCTTGGTAGCGCTGAAAACCTGCCGCCGGCCTACATAGAAACCGCTGAATTCGACCCTCTGCGCGACGAAGGCTTGAATTTCGCCAAGGCACTGCAAGCCTGTGGCAATGCGCCGACCATGAATGAAACCCTCGGCACGATCCACGGTTACGATGGCACTGCGCACAATCAAACGGCTATAGCATCAATGCAGAAGCGTATAGACTTTTTGCGCTCGGTATTTAATTGATCAAGCGTTTTGAGCCCCGGTTACTTGGCTTTGGCGGTCATCGCCTCCGGCGACAAATACTTGGTCGACGACCAGCCACCGTCCACTACAATGGTTTGGCCATTGATGTATTCACCACCCGATGAGCAGAGAAACGCAATCGTGCTGGCAACATCGTTGGTTTCACCCAAGCGCGGATAGGGGGTCATGTCCACGTTCATGCGAATAAAGCCGCTATCATTCAGGCGCTCCCGCACCATATCGGTTTTAGTCACGCCGGGAGCAACGCAATTTGCACGAATACCCTGGGCACCATATTCGCAGGCAATATGAAGGGTCAGAGAGGTCAACCCGCCTTTGGAAGCCGAGTACGCACCGCCCCGACGACCTCCCACTACCGCAAAAGTTGAGGTGACATTGATGATCGCCGAGCCCGGCTGCATATGGGGAATGACATCCCGGGCAAGACGGAACGGCGCACGCAACATAATCCCCAGAAAGTGATCAAGCGTTTCATCATCGGTTTCGTGCAAGGGTTTGGGGCTGCCGATACCGGCATTGTTAATCAGGAAATCGATGCGCCCGAATCTGTCCAGCGCCGTTTGTACAATGGTTCGCGGCGCATCATCAGCGGCGACATCCACGGCAACGGTTGCCACGCGATCAGCGTCACCCAGCGCTCGCGCCATACTCTCGAGCTTCGCCGCGTCGCGACCCACACCCACAATCGCCATACCCATATCGTAAAGCTTTTGCGAAGTTGCAAAGCCGATGCCACTGCCCGCTCCGGTAATAATTGCCACCTGCATAATCATCGCTCCTCAACTTTGGATGTCACACAATCGGATACTTTAGCGGGCGCCCTCTCACATGGCGAAGGAGTTCGGGCTGCCCTGAAGAACAGTGTCCCGTGCCGCAAGGTTGAAATTTACTCTCTCTGACGCCGGCCTGCATTTGCAGATTTTCGCTAACCATCGAGCGCCAGCAGTATCTCTATGACTTCTACGATACAATATTGGTATACTATTACTTTGATTACAAGCATCCGAAGAGTGACATGCCGAACAACCTGTCCGTACAGGTTGCGCTTTTCAGTGGCTTTCAGTCTTCGGGCGGCATCTTTTTCACTGTAGATGTACACTCATCCGGACGGACAAACGGCTTTTTCGACGCGAATCAGTTTTTTGACGCCTTCGTCTTGCTTACGCGCACCGGTGCCGGCATGATCGTTCTCGTTTCGTTATCAAATAACAAGGAGAGAAAATGAAGAGGCTGTTCATCATTCTGGCTGCGGCCCTGACACTCAGCGCCTGCTCGGATTCCTCAAACAAGCAAGCCGCCGACACCGCACAAAAAACCCTCACCATCTCAGCTCCCTCGGGTGAATACAAAAACGACCCTTATCACAGCAGTTTGAGCTTTAGTGTTACGCATATTGGCCTGGCCAACTACGTTATGCGCTTTACTGACTTCAGCGCCGTACTGCAGCTCGACGCTGACAAGCCCGCCGACTCGACCATTGAACTGACGATCAACCCGGCATCCATTACCACCGACTTTGACGGCGACTATAAATCAACGCACAAACAATCGCCCTTTAGTACCTGGGACGAAGATCTGGCGCAAAGCCCAAAATTTCTCAACGCCGGTGAGCACCCGGAAATCCGCTTTGCATCAACCCGCGTGATGCCAAACAAAGACGGTACGTTGAATGTCACCGGCGACCTCACCCTGCTTGGCCAAACTCACCCTGTCACCTTAACGGCACACCTCGTTGGCGATGTGGAAAAGCACCCCTTCTTTGGCTTCGGCGCTCTGGGCTTTTCCGCAAGCGGCACGTTCAAGCGATCGCAATTCGGCATGACCCACCTCACCCAGCCACCGCTGGTAGGCGACGATGTGACAGTGAGCTTCGAGGGTGAATTTCATCAAGTGGTGGAAAGCGCAGCACAATAGCCGGCAATGGTGGTGACATTGTGAGGCCCTATACGCGCACTGCCATCGCTCTTCACTGGCTGATTGCACTGGCCATTGTGGCCAACCTTGCAATCGGCTGGTGGATGAGCGACGCCATTAATCAAGCGGCTACGCGCGACAATGCGGTCGCCGCGTTTCAGTGGCACAAGTCTATCGGCCTGACGGTTTTGCTGCTTAGCCTGCTGCGTCTCGTCTGGCGCCTGCTAAACCCTGTACCGCCATTACCGCCGCACATGCCACGCTGGGAACGCCTCGCAGCAACCTCCACCCATGTCGCGTTCTATCTGCTGATGATCGGCATACCCCTTAGCGGTTGGCTGTATGTTTCCACGCAATGGCGCGACGAAGCCCCACTCACTATCCCTACGCTCTGGTTTGAACTGTTTGAAGTACCTCACCTGTTTGCGCTGAATGAGGCAAGTCGGGCAATGCGCCAGTCACTGGCCAATATCACGCTGGAGGCTCACGAACTGCTGGTCTGGGCCATGCTACTGTTGCTGCTCCTGCACGTTGCAGCAGCGCTTCGCCATCATTTCGCTTTAAAAGACGGGTTATTGGCGCGCATGGCTCCCCACCTGAAAACAGGCCCTGCTACCCACCCGCAAGAGCATGTCGCACCCCGCCCAAATCGATTTGCTGCGGGTATAACAGTCGGGGTCGCATTTGCCTTTGTGTTCGTTGCGACCCGCTCAACGCTGCCTGACCTACCAAATACCGGCGCACCGACCATTGAACAAGCGCTGGACAAACTAGTCACCACAACCTCAACAAGCCCTACCTGGAACACAATACAGCCAGACAGCCAGATACGTTTCTCCGGCGCACATGTTGGCCGTGCATTTTCAGGAAAATTTACCCAGTGGCGCGCGCACCTGCAGTTCGATCCGAACCTGAATGAACCCGCATACATTGTTGCCGTGATCAGCACCAGCTCAGCTACCGACGGCGTACCCATGCACGACAGCACCCTGCCCGAACGCGAGTGGTTTGACGTCGGTAGCCACCCCTACGCATACTTTTTATCAACCCGGCTTGAACCGCGAGCCGAGGGTGAGTTCGAATTGTCAGGGCAGTTAACCATCAAGGGCTACACCGTTGAGATCAACGGGCTGATGCTAAAAAGTAACGGCAACGAGATGCGCATCTACGGCGACACCTACCTGGACCGGGCCGACATCGACTTGGGCATGGAGTCCGACCCCGCCGGTGATTACGTTTCGCGCCGCATCGGCATTCACGTTGATATCACAGCACGGCGCCTGCCCTGAAACAGTCGGACATCCGTTACTATGATCGGTAAGTGAGAAAGGAGTAGCATGCCATATTTATTACAAAACACAGTGGTGTGCAGTTGAGAAGCCCCGACAACCAACAGCCTGATTCAGCATGACGACCAGGCTATTGCATCCCAATGCTGCCCGCGACAGCCGGTTTAAGGCTATGGCTGCAGACGCCTACCGCGCTGGACACTGGGTGAACACGACGCTGACCGATGCTCTGAAGCAGGCCGCCAGGGAAACGCCCGATCGCGTACTGCTGATTGAAGGCGACACCCGCATCGACTGCGCCACCCTGTATCAGCAAGCCAGTCATCTTGCACAGGCACTGCTGGCCCGCGCACCTGCGGGTAGCGTCGTCTCCTTTATGCTCCCGAACTGGCATGAGGCCGCAACCATCTATCTCGCCTCCACCCTCGCGGGTATGGTAGCCAACCCCATCCTGCCTTCACTGCGGGAACGCGAAGTCGATTTTATTCTCAAAGATGCGGGCAGCCGCTTTCTGTTTTTGCCAGCCCGGTTTCGCAACTTTGATTACCGCGCCATGGCCGATCAATTGCTGGAACAACGGAACGAACAAACAAAGCCCGCGCCCGCAATAGTTGTTCTGCGAGGTGACGCCGGCCGTCATACTGCCTACCAGCAATTAATGGATAGTCCGCAAACCAGCACTAACCTGCCTGCCCTCAATCCCGACTCTGTGCGGATGCTGATGTACACATCCGGCACCACCGGCCGCGCCAAAGGCGTACTCCACAGCCATAACACCCTGCACGCTTTAATCAGGCAATTAGGCGAACACTGGCACATCGCCCCCGGTGACCGATTTCTGGTGCCTTCACCCATCAGCCATATCGGTGGTTCGATCTACGCTTTTGAATGCCCGCTGCTGCTGGGCAGCTCCGCAGTGCTGATGGAGAACTGGCAACCCGAAGCTGCGGTTGAACTGATAGATGCCCAACACTGCACCCATATGGCAGGCGCCACCCCCTTTCTGGAAGGCTTGCTGACCGCCGCCAAACAGAACAATACCCGCCTCGAATCACTCAAGGTATTTATCTGCGGCGGTGCGGCGGTACCCCCACAACTGATTCGCGATGCCGCTGAGTATTTGCCCAACGCAAGCGTTACCCGCGTATACGGCTCAACGGAAGTCCCCGTTACCACCGTCGGCGCGCCGCTGCCCGAGGAGCTGGATTTTGCCGCCGACACCGATGGCCGCGCCGGCATTGCCACGGTCAAACTGTGTGAGCACACAGCCGCACAACAGGATGAAGGTGAAATTCTGGCACGTGGCGCGCAGATGCTATTGGGTTATCTGCATGTCGAAGACGACGACAGCAGCTTTGATAAAGAAGGTTATTTCCGTACCGGCGATATCGGGCGTCTGATAGAGGGCTCCGGAACCCGGTACCTGCAAGTCACCGGGCGGGCAAAAGACATTATCATTCGTAACGGCGAAAACATTTCGCCCAAAGAACTGGAAGACCTGTTGCTCAGCCACCCCAACATCAGCGATATCGCCATAGTAGGCAGACCCCACAAGAAAACCGGCGAGCGCGTCTGCGCCGTGCTGGTGCCCACTAAAACACCGGGGCCAGATATCAAAGAGCTATTCAATTTTCTTGTTGAACGCGGCGTCGCCAAATTCAAGGCACCGGAACAGGTGGAGTATTGGGAAGCACTACCCCGCAATGCCGCAGGTAAGATGCTCAAGCACGAAATTCGCGCGAGCCTGATTGCCGCTGCAGTCAAATCTGATCCGTAACCGGCGAGCAGACGTTAACTCCAGGCAGGGCTGAAATTTTCCCGCTGCCACTCGAATCGTGATTTCTTGCTCGCGACTTGAGAATCTGAGCCCACGAATGTGTAGTACTATGGATAAAGAGAGAGAATGCTGGAGTAACGTGCGCTGATCAACTACATCATTTTAGCGATACGAATTAATAACAACGAACTTTCCGGATACCGCTCATGGATTTTGCCTGGAACAGTGAACAGCAGGCCTTTCGCCAATCGGTTCGCGAATTTCTCGACAACAATCTTCCCGACAACTGGGAAGCGCTAGCTCACGGCCCCGGCTCGGAAGCACAAACTTCTTTTTCACGCGAGTTTTGCGGCAAACTCGCCGCCGCCGGCTTGTTGATACCCCATTGGCCCGCCGCCTGGGGCGGCCGCGACGCCGACCCCTGGACCGCGTTTATTCTCGCCGAGGAAATGTGGATGGCGGGCGAACCGCGCGGTGGCCAGTACATGAACGTCAACTGGATTGGCCCGACGCTGATGAAGTACGGCTCGCCGGACCAGCAACAAACCTACATCCCGCCGATGGCTAACGGACAAACACTGTGGTGCCAGGGCTTCTCCGAACCCGAGTCCGGTTCCGACCTCGCCTCCCTGCGCACCCGCGCAGACAGAGATGGCGACAACTACAAAATCAACGGCCAGAAAATCTGGACCTCCTATGCCAGTGATGCCGATACCTGCTTTTTGCTGGCGCGCACTTCACCCGGCAAAGGTGGCATTTCCATCTTCCTGATTCCGATGGACAGCGCCGGTATAACCGTGCGCCAGATTCCCAGCATTATCGGCGAGGGCGATATTCACGAAGTCTTTTTTGATGACGTGACCGTACCCGAAACCGCGCGCCTGGGTGAAGAGGGGCAGGCCTGGGAAATTATTCGCACAGTGCTGTCGCTGGAGCGCGTTGGCATACCCCGTTTTGCATTGGCCTCGCGCATGCTGCAGCGCGCAGTCAGCCTACTGAAAAAGGCGGGGCGTTATCAGCACAGCGCCATTGAGCAATCGGCCCGAGCCAATGCCGCTTGTGAAGCCGCCCGCCTGTATAGCTACAGCATTATCGATCAGCGCAGCAAAGGGATTGAACCGGGACCGGAAGCCAGCGCCGGGCGCTTTGCCACGGTCAACTGCGAACGACTGGTATCGGAATTTGTGGTTGAACACGTACCCGAAGCGCTGGCCGGCGAACAGCCGATGTTGCTGGCTCACCACCAGCGCGGCATTGTTGCAGGCATTGCCTCCGGCGCTGCAGAGATACAGCTCAACCTGATTGCAACCGAATTACTGCAATTACCAAGGGAGCCGCGCTAATGGACTTTGCCCTGAACGACGACCAGCTGGCGGTGGCCAGCGAGCTCGACAAACTGGCCGCGCGCTTTGACACGTCGCCGGTAGATTTTCACGGCTTTGCGCTGGTCAGCAACGAACTGGACCAGCAACTGGAAGAGAACGGTTTTTTCGAGCTGGCCAGCATGGATGACATGGGCCCGATCGCTGCTGCGCTCGCCACTGAACGGCTGGCGCGCCAACCCTATACTGCCGAAATTGCCTTGTCGATGCTGCTCAGACCGATGCTGGATATCAACCTGCCGCGACCCTTTGCGGTAATCGAAAACGGCAGACCCGGCCGCTTTGTTGCCAGCGCCAAAACCCTGATTATTATCGACGGCGATGCCATCGGCATTACCCATCCCGCAGCCGCTCATGTCGAGGCCCTGCCCGATTCACTGTACGCATACCCCATGGGGCGTCTGATCGGCAGCCCCGATATCAAACCGCTTCCGGCAGAACAGGCCGCAACGGTGCGCACCTGGTTGCGCGTGGCCTGCGCCGCCGAAATGGCCGGGCTGATCAAGGCCGCCATAGATGCCACCGTAGAACACCTCAGTGTGCGCAAGCAGTTTGGCCGCCCGCTCGGTACCTTTCAGGCCCTGCGTCACCGCATGGCGGAATGTACCGTGCTGGCCGGTGGTGTTCGCAATCTCGCCTTCAAGGCGGCCTGGTCAGGCGATGCCGGCGACGCGGCACTGGCCTGCTTTCACGCGCAGGATAGCGCCACTCGGGTCATCTACGACGTGCACCAGATGTCGGGGGCGATGGGCATGACTCTGGAAATGGACCTGCACCTGTGGACCTATCGCATGAAAGCGCTGCTGTCTGAACTTGGCGGTCGCGGCGGCCAATCCACTGCCGTGGCGGAGTCTTGTTTTGCCGAAGCCTGATGCAAAGAGTGCTGCAATACCTATATCAGCACCGTACGTGGCAGCATGGTCGCATCGCTCACCCTCCGCCCAACCATTTCTTAAGTAAAAAATTAGGGATGCTCTCACTATGAACGACATCACCACGGCGCCGGTACCCAAGTACGAAACCCTGCTACTGACGCGCAAGGGTCGCCTGCTGACCATCACCATCAATCGCCCCGAATCGTTTAACGCCGTCAATCTCAAACTGCACGAAGAGCTGGCCGAGGTGTTTGTGTTTGCCGCCGCCGATCACTGCTCCGACGTGATCGTACTCACGGGCGCCGGCAAGGCCTTTTCTGCCGGTGGCGATATCAGCCATATCAGCAACAACGCCAGCCATCCGGAGCTGTTTGACGAAGAAGTTCGCCTCGCCAAACGCATTGTTTTTTCCCAGCTCGATCTCGACAAACCGCTGATTTGCCGTATGAACGGCCACGCCGTGGGCCTCGGCGCGTCTCTGGCCCTGTTCTGCGACATCATCTACGCAGCAGATCACGCCAAAATCGGCGACCCTCACGTCAATGTCGGGTTGGTGGCCGGTGACGGCGGCGCCATTATCTGGCCCCAGCGTATCGGGTTGTGCCGCTCGAAAGAGTTTCTGCTCACCGGCGAATTGCTGAACGCCAAAGACGCCGCCAACATCGGCCTGATCAATGCCGCTGTACCAGCCGACGAACTGGATGCCAAAGTCGACGCGCTCTGCGAAAAGCTTTTGACCGGTGCACAAACCGCCATTCGATCGACCAAAGTGTTATTGAATATGGAAACCAAACGCATCGCCCACGCTCTGATGGATACCGGCCTGGCTTATGAAGCGTTGACCGTGCGCAGCGCCGATCATCGTGAAGCCGTTGCCGCCATGAAGGAAAAGCGTGCACCGGTTTTCGGCCGGAAATAAGCAACGCAGTCGCCCGTAGGCCTGATTAAGCGCAGCGTATCAGGCGCAAATCTCGGAGCCTCATAAAAAACGCCTGATACACCTGCGGCTTAATCAGGCCTACACGCCGATATCGCAGGAACAAGCAATATGCCACGCTACAAAATGCTGGTCTTGAGCCGCACCATCGAAGGCAAGGAAGACCAATACGACGACTGTCTTCAGAACACCGACTTGATAAAGATTGGGGCCACCCCCGGCTTTGTCTCGGCGCAGAATATTAAGATGGCCCTGAGACAGACGACATAGACCACCCCACAACCTGACAATTCCGTCATTCGCATTTCGAATCAATTCCGCTACCCTTCCGTTCTATTCTGATGGTTAACACCTCCGTGTTTGAGGCGAATAATGACAACAACGCTCGAATCCAGGCCCCGTATTCTCGGCATTGCTGATGTCAAAGACGAAGCGGTGGGCGGCAAGGCCGAAGGTTTGCATCGCCTGACGAACCTTGGCTTCGCGGTACCACCCGCATTTGTCATTCTCGATATTGTCGACCCGGAAGCACTGCCGGAGAATCTTGAAGCAGCCTACCAGGGGCTGGGCGGTGGCAAGGTCGCTGTGCGCTCTTCGGCGCTGGGGGAAGACGGCGCCGAAGCCTCCTTCGCCGGCCAGTACGAAACCCTGCTCGATGTTGAGGGCGTTGATGAACTGAAAAAAGCCGTGCACCAATGTGTGGCCTCACTGGACAGCGCCCGTGCCAAAGCCTATCAATCGGCGCAGGCCGATATTCCGGACGTACAGATGTGTGTGGTGGTTCAGCGCATGGTTGACGCTACCGCCGCTGGCGTTCTGTTTACCGCAGACCCGGTGAGCGGTCGCCACGACCGGCTGGTAATCGATGCCGTTCATGGGCTGGGCGAAGCGCTGGTCAGCGGCGAAAGTACACCCGACCACTACGAGCTGGCGCCGGACAACGGTATTGTTGTCAGCGATCTGGTGGGAGCCAGCCCGATACTGAGCAAGACGCAATTGCAAACTCTCGCCGATCAAGCCCGTGAGGCGGTGGCGCGTTACGGCATGCCGCTCGACCTCGAATGGGCCATTGATCGCAGCGGTGAGCTGTTCTGGCTGCAGGCGCGGCCCATCACCACACTCGGCAGTGACCTGAACGAACTCGACACGCCGATTCCCGACGATCAGGTGATTACCCGCTGCAATGTGGGTGAGATGATGCCGGGCGCCGTGTGCCCCCTGACCTTTGACGTGCAGGGCCGCGCCATCGAACACGGCATGCAGCATATGCATGTGATGTACGGCGGGCGCAAGGCAATCACCCAGGAGTGGACCCAGATCAACCAGTTCTTCGGTCACCTGTTTATCAACATGACCGGTGGCATGGAGGCTTCCCGCTATTCAATGGTCGCCAATCGGGATTCCATGGCCCAAAGCCTCTGCGGCCGCCCCATCGACGAACTGCAGGATGTGTCCAATAAAGCGTCTCTGCTACGCCGGCTGTGGGGCAGCATCGCCTTCATTCGCTATTGTCTGAAGGCGAGTAAAATGACCGTCGAATTCGAGTCGCGCTTCAAGCATTTTCATATTGAGTATTTCGACAACAGCGCTGACATGATGACGGAAATGGAAAAGAAGTTTCCCTGGCTCTGCGAAACCAACGAGGTTCACCTGCGCAGTTCGGCGGGCTCAGGCGTTATGGAGGGCGTGATTCAAGGCATCGTCTCCGGCGGCCAAACACCGCCTAGCTACGACCAGCAAGCAGAGGCTGCACGTCTACTGGCAGGCGCCACCTACGTGGAAAGTGCCATGATGGTGGATCAACTTGATGAAGTCGTTGATACCATTGCGCGCCACCCCGATGCCTTGGAAAAATTCAAAAATACCCAAAGAGAATTGGCCTTGGCGTGGCTTCGCAGTTCCGCGAGCGGTAGTGCAGGAAAGGCCTTCGAAGACTTCCTGGCCCGACATGGTCATCGCTGCTATCGGGAATTATGTGTTCGCGAGAAAGGCTGGATCGACGAACCCGAAAAGCTTATCGAAACCATGCAAGCATCATTAGCCGCTCGCCTACAGGGTGACTATAAGAAAAAAGAGCACCCCCAGATCGACTATAAGTTACTCCCACGAGCACTGCGCTGGTTGCTGCCCAAGGCTCATAGCGCCATTCGCCAGCGAGAACAAACCAAAAGTCTTCTGGTTGAAGCCACTCACCGACTGAAGCGCGGATACCGCCATCTCGGCGAGGTGCTTGCCGCAGAAGACCACCTACCCGATGCGGACTTGGTTTTCTTTTTTACTCGCGATGAAATGCGCGAGTTCGTCAACCAACCGACACAAAACTGGGTAGAAAAAGTACGGCTCCGACGAGTCGCGCTGAGCTTTCACGAAAGACTGGAGTTTAACGATATCAGCGTCGGCAAAGCGGAACCCGTCGTCTGGAACCCCGGCGAATCCGAAAATGAAAATGAATTGGCCGGGCGGCCAGTCAGCCGTGGCGTCGTTGAAGGACATGCGCGTGTAGCCGTGACCATCTCTGAAGCAGCCGCCTTGAAGCCAGGCGAAATTTTAGTTGCCCCTATAACCGATGTCGGCTGGACACCCTACTTCAGCTTGATTGCCGGCCTGGCTACCGATGTAGGCTCGGCGGTTTCTCATGGCGCAGTGGTTGCGCGCGAGTATGGCTTACCGGCAATTGTAAATCTGCGCACCGCCACCAAAACGGTGAAAACAGGAGACCGCATTCGACTGGATGCGGATACGGGTGTGTTGACGATACTTGAACGCGCTGAAAGCGCCCTCTAGAAATCTCGCGCTCTCATTCGCCTGCAGGGCAGGCTCCTATAGCGTTCCGGTTTTCAGCTGTAGGAGCGAGCCCTGCTCGCGAACAGATACCAACTACGCCACAAGAATACGCCACAACAAAACGCTGCAGGCGCTCATCTAAGCCGCTAGAATCAATGAACATCGGGTAGCGGTGTATCAGGTTTCAAACTGCTACTCATTATCAGAAGGAGCGTCTGTCCAACGGCAGAATGCATTTGCGCCGTCACCCGCCACCCGGGCGATTTCGACCTATGCAGTGAGTGTGGTTGATGACTGGATTGAAGTGAACCTATAGCTCGCTCTCCCCCGGGAGGGTTTAAACAGCTACCGAGTAACGGAATTATGACAGCAGAAACTGAAACCCTGCGCGCCGAAACCCGCGCCTGGCTGAGCAGAAACACTCCCGCTGAGTGGCGCCAAGCAATGACCAATGCCGAGCAGGAGCGCTTTGTCGAGGTGCAGAAAGACTGGTTTGGCAAACTGGTCGAAGCCGGATACGCCACACCGCACTGGCCCGAGGGCTGGCCCGGTGGCGGCCGTTCGCTGGCTGAACAGAAAGTGATTTTCGAAGAAGTCGCCCGCGCCGACGCACCGCGCCTGATTCTCTATTTTGTCGCCCTGTACCACGCCGCCTGCACCCTGTTTGAATGCGGCTCGGATGCGCAGCGCGACAAATACCTGCCCGGCATTCTCAAGGGTGAAATCTGGTGTCAGGGCTTTTCCGAACCCAATGCCGGCTCTGATCTGGCCTCACTCAAAACCCGCGCTGAGCGCAAAGGCGATAAATACATTATCAACGGCCAGAAAACCTGGTCGACCATGGCGCAATACGCCGATCGTTGTTTGTTGCTCGCGCGCACCGACAAAAGCGGTGTGCCGCAGGCGGGCCTGACCTACCTCCTGCTGGATATGAAGAGCAAAGGCGTTTCTGTACGACCGATTTCGCAAATTACCGGCGACGATGAATTTGCCGAAATTTTCTTTGACGATGTAGAAGTCTCTATTGACGACCGCGTGGGTGAAGAAGGCGCCGGTTGGGCCGTGGCCCAGGCCACCCTCGCCTCCGAGCGGGGCCTGACCCTGGTCGAACTTACCCAGCGCATGCGCTATGGCCTGAGCATGCTTGCGCAAACCATGAAAGACCAGCAGCGCACTAGCGACAGCGCTATTCTGCGCGATCTCGGCGCCCTGATTCCCAAAGTGGATGCGGCCTGCGCTTTGGCAGACCAGTATCTGCAAAAACGTATCAGCGATACCGAACAGGCGGGTGACGCTTCCATCGTCAAGCTCTACTACGCACAGACCCTGCGCGAATTTGTTGCCTTGGGGCAGCGAATCAGTGGTCTCGAAGGCCAGTATCACGCGGGCTTTATGCGCGGCGCCACCCAGGAAACCGGCAACTGGACGCTGGATTTCATGAACTCCTACAACTGGTCAATTGCCGGCGGCAGTAACGAAATCCAGCGCAACATCATAGCCGAACGCATGCTCGGCATGCCGCGCGAACCCAAAAACTGGCAGTTGGCGGAGGGCCAATCATGAGCCATCAAACAGGCGTCAGTGATGAATCCGGCGAGTTACTCACGCAACTTCGCGATTCTGTGCGCCAGGTGATTGAAGGTACCGGTTTGCTGGGTGCCGAAGATCATATCTGGAAGCCGAGCGTAGAGCTTGGCTGGTTGCTGAACGCCGTGCCGGAAGAACTGGACGGGCTCGGGCTCGGCAACACCGGCACCCATGCCATACATCTGGAGCTGGGCAAGGGGCTTAGCGGCGCACCGTACCTGCCCGCCACGCTGGCCATCGACGCACTGTGCCAGTCAACGCTGAGCGACAAAAGCAGCTGGCTGGAGCGGCTGACCGGCGGCGAACTCGTGACCGCGCCGCTGGCAGATGGCGATCTCACCCTCGACGACAGCCAAAACCTCGACGGCACACTCACCGCCGTCCAGTCTGCCGATATTGCCAGCCATGTTCTGGCCTGGACGAACAATGCCGAGCAGCTACTCATTATTGCGCTGGATCAAAGCGGGCTTGAATGGCAGGAGCGTAAAACCTGGGACGAAACCCGCCGGTTTTACGATGTAAACCTCAACGCTCTGCCGCTGGCAAAGCAAACACGGCTGGCGCAAGGCTCGCAGGCCAAAGACATTGTGACCCGCCTGTTAGCGCAACGGGATTTCGCCTTGGCCGCCGACGCCGTAGGCGGAGCCACCGCACTGCTCGCCATGACCGTTGATCACCTACAAACCCGCGTGCAATTCAGGCGCCCGCTGGCCATGTTTCAGGCACTCAAACATCGCTGCGCGGATATGAAAGCACTCACCGCCGCCTCGGAGGCCATGCTATTTGATGCCTTGCACAGTGCGGCGCCCGAACAGAAGGCCACCGCAGCCAAGCATCTGGCCTGCACCAGCTTTGCCAAGGTAGCCGAAGAATCCCTGCAATTGCACGGCGGCATCGGCATGGCCGCTGAACATCCCTGTCATCTTTTTTTGAAGCGCGCGCTGTTGAATGTTCATCTCGGGCGGGGTGGCGACATGTACGAACAGCTCATTGCCGAAGCGTTCCTGACGGGAACCTGAGAAAGCAACGGCAAGGCGGTGTTTATGCAAGCTCACCTGATTGTCTGGCGTTGCATCGATCTATACACTGCCACGATGCCTCTTTTTTGTAGCACACACCACCCGCATGTCTGAATTTATTCAAGCCGAGGGTTTCACTCTGCCTTCAGGCAGCGGCCACGCGCACGCCGCTCGTCTGCTGCACTCGCTAGGCGCGACACTAAATATCGACGCTTTTGCAGTCGAAAGTGACGCTGATAGCGAAAGCAGCGAGGAGCATCACCGTGCCTGGGCGCAATCGGGCGCCATGGCACTGACGGGCGAAGCCGGTAAAGCTCCCTTGCTTATCCCCTCACCCCTTGCACTGTCGGCCCGTGGTGCCCTGCTCGCATTCAAAACCATAACACCAACCTTTGCCCCGGACTTTGATGCCGCCGGCCTGCTTGGTGAGCGCGCCGCGATCGCCGGTTATAGCCGTCAGGGCAATCAATCGGCGGGCGGCAGTTGCCGTCTGCTGCGCACGGCGGATGGTTGTATCGCTATTAATCTCCCCAGAAATGACGATTGGAAACAGCTGCCCGCATTGCTGTCGGGCGGCGAAATGATTGAGACCATTGAAGCCAATGACTGGGACGCACTGGCGCGTAATCTGGCCCGACAAAACAGTGCCAGCGTACTCGACCTGGCTCGCCTGTTAGGGCTCGCAGTGAGCGATGCATGCACGGCCGAACCCGAACGCAGCTGGCTTCTTTCCCGGCACACAAGCACCAAAGCGCCGCCGACCGAGCCTCCGCTGGTTGTTGATCTGTCGGCACTCTGGGCCGGGCCCTTATGCGCCAGCCTGCTGGGCTTTGCGGGTGCACGTGTTATCAAGGTTGAAAGTCGCCAGCGCCCCGACGGCGCCCGCGCTGGCCCGGTCGAGTTCTTTGATCTGATGAACGGCAACAAGGAAAGTCTGGCGCTGGATTTGCATCACGACCAAGGGCGCACGCAACTCAAAACACTGTTACAGCGCGCCGATATTGTGATCGAAAGTTCCCGCCCTCGCGCCCTTCGCCAAATGGGCATATCCGCAGAAGCACTGCTCGCCAGCAAACCCGGCAGGGTCTGGGTGAGCATTACCGGTTATGGCCGCGATGCCGACAATGAATTGCGCATCGCTTACGGTGACGATGCGGGCGTAGCCGCAGGCTTGAGTCAGGCGATGTATGAACACTACGGCAAGTACCTGTTTTGTGGCGACGCCATAGCCGACCCACTCACGGGCTTGCACGCCGCAGTGGCTGCCAGCGCAGCCTGGTACAGCGGCCGTGGCGGCTTACTGGATATTTCCCTGCAGGCTGTTACCCGTTTTTGCAGCGAACCGCGCTATCCCGTTGATGTTCCGGTAAAGCGTCAACACAACAGCTGGTACGTGGAATCAGGCCGCGATCAAGTCGAGGTGTCAAAGCCCTACTCCCGTGCGGTTAAACAAAGGGCGCAAGTTCTGGGTGCCGACAGTGCGCGATTAATGGCAGAGTTCTCACTGGCATGATTATCAGGAACGCAGCAATTAGCCCCGGGCACTCACGCGATGTGCAATTTCTGAAGGGTCGCATTACCCGGATCGCGGCCGAACTGCAGCCTGAAGCCGGTGAAGATATTGTCGACGCCGGGCATCGGGTGCTATTGCCCGGATTGCATGATCACCATATGCATTTTCTCGCCTACGCAGCATCGCTCGGCTCGGTTGATTGCAGCCACGCGGCATTACAGGAGCGCGACGCGCTGGCAGACCATCTTGCGTCCCGTTTGCCAAAGCCGGGCGACCGCCTGCGCGCTACTGGCTATCACGAAGGCGATGAACCGCTGATAGACCGGCACTGGCTCGATAAAATCTCGGACACCGTTGCTATTCGCGTGCAGCATCGCACCGGGCGCTTATGGATTTACAACAGCGCAGCACTCAGTGCTCTCGGCCTCGACTCGTCGGCGAACGCCACTCGATCGTTACCCGAGGGGGTAGAACGTGACGAACAGGGACAATTAACCGGTCGCTTTTATCATGTAGACGACTGGCTTAGACAGCTCAGCCCACGCAGTTTGCCCGATATAGAACTCGCCAGTTACACGCTGGCGTCTTATGGCGTAACCGGATTCACCGACGCCGGACCAGACAACGATAACGACAGCCGGTTGTTGTTGAAAACGGCGCAGCAAGACGGGCAGTTGTTGCAGCGCGTTTTGCTGATGGGGCAAGCCAGCCTGAATTTTTCTGACGATGACTTTATGCAGTTGGGCGCCTGCAAAATTTACCTGAAAGAATCTGCACTGCCGGACTTCGACGAGCTGTGCAAACTCATCAAAATCCAGCACGCCCGCAATCGTCCGGTCGCCTTTCATTGCGTGACGCTGACGGAACTGCATGTTGCGCTCGCAGCATTGGGTGAGTGTGGCAGCCATCGCGGTGACAGGATCGAACACGCCTCCATTTGCGACGACGACGCGCTCGCCATCATCAAGGCCCTGGGTATTACCGTGGTAAGCCAAACCAATTTTATTGCCGAGCGCGGTGATCGCTATCTTGCCACCGTCGCCGCTGACGAACAGCGTTTTTTATATCGGGCCAAAGCGTTTTTTGAGGCAGGCATACCCTACGCCGGCAGCACGGACGCACCTTTTGGCAACGCCAACCCCTGGCTGTGCATGCAAGCGGCGATACAACGCACAACACCCAGTGGCGAAATCCTGAATGCAGCGGAAGCGTTGAGCGTTGAGCAGGCACTGAACCTGTTTGCGGATGAGCCCGCCAAGCCCGGAGGTGCCAAACGACAATTGAAGGTGGGAGAACAGGCTGATTACTGCTTGCTAAACGCCGATTGGGCGTCGGTGAGCGCATTGGCGACAGCAACGATTCCGCAGGTGTGCGCTACCTGGATTGCGGGAGAGTTGGTCTACCAATCTGCGACGTTAACGGTTTAAAGTTTGAATCGCCGCATTGCCTGATACGCTTCGCTTAATCAGGCCTACTTCAAATCACCGTAGGCCCGCATAAGCACAGCGTTGCGGGCATCAACGAACCGGCTGACCAGCCCTAGCCATCAATGGCATCCACCAACCCCCACTCCAGAGCCAGCTCAGCATTAATACGCTTACCCGACAGCGCCAATTGATTAAAACGATGGCGACCAATACGTTTTGCGATACTCACGCAACCACCCGCACCGGGAATAAGCCCAAACTGAATTTCCGGTAATTGAAAATAGGCGTTGGGTTTTGCCACTACCCGCTGCGCAAACGCGGGCAGTTCCACCCCCGCACCAATGCAGGCGCCGTGTACGCGCGCCTCACAGCGCGATGCAATGCGGGCCAGCCAGCGTCCCGGCAAGCGGAGCGAGCGAATCAGATGCCCGCTGGCGGTATCGGGCACGCTGCCAAATTCACGCAGCTCACCGCCCACACTGAAACATTTTCCCGCGCCCTGCAGCACAACACTTTTGATGCAGTTATCCTGCGCGGCCAGCGACAAGGCTTCTACCAGAGCATCGCGTACTTCCACACTGATGGAATTGCGAAGCTCCGGCCTGTTGAGCGTTATCAGCAGCCTGTCTTGATCTCTCGTTACAAGCACCGGCAACTCGCCGGATATCGCTGGCCAGGCCTCGGCCCGATATTCCCGCAACCAGGCCTGGTATTCACTCCCGCCCTGCAAGCTGGCGTAAGTGACCGACTCCATATCGAGCGCTGCCATCACATCCAGCTGTTCTATTGCCCGCGACAACTGAACCAGTGTCATCGCCGCAATAGGGGCATTCGCAATATTGCGGCAAAGCGCAGGTAAGCATTTTTCATCGTCGAGCACACAATCGAGATTGATCGCGAGCGCTTCTGGCACCGTCTGCGCACCCACACCCATAATCGGACAGGGCAACTGCGCCAGTAAGGGGGTTAATTGAGCGAGTTCGTCGCCCGCCGGACGCTGTTGCAAGTCCAGCAGCAAACAGGAGCCCGCAAGCGCCTCCAGCTGGTCTTCCACACGCAGCCCGACCAACAGCGCTATGGCGTCCGCCGGACGATAGCACGCTGCTGTGTCTGGCGACGTGCTCATGAATTCAGGGCCAGAATGATGGCGCTGCGGGTATCGGCGGGCTCGATAACGGCGTCGAATTCCAGATAGCTTGCCGCTTCAATCGCCTTGCCCTGATCGTAGGCCGCGGCCAGCAATGACTCGAACAAGGCCTGTTTCTCTGCCTCGCTGTTTGCGGACTCCAGCTCCTTTTTAAAGCCGAGCCGCACGGCACCTTCCAGCCCCATTGCGCCAAACTCGCCACTGGGCCACGATGCAGCGTACACCGGCCGTTCGAAACTGCCACCGGTTAAAGCCATTGCGCCGAGACCATAGGCACGGCGCAAAAATATCGCCACCCAGGGCACTTCGGCCTGTGCGCCGGCGGCAAACAGTCGGGACATTCTGCGCACAGCAGCCTCGTCTTCGCTGTCTGGTCCGACCATGAAACCCGGCGTATCCACCAGCGATACCAATGGCAAGCCAAAGGCATTACACAGTTCGATAAAGTCAGCGGTTTTATCTGCCGCTTCGGCGTCGACGGCACCGCCCATGTCGCGGCAGTTGCTGGCAATCAAGCCCGCCGGCTTGCCTTCGAAACGCACCAGCGCGGTCAGCACCGCTGCACCGTAGTCGGCATTCAACTCCAGCACACTATCACTGTCAGTAAGTTGCGCAATGATACGGCGTACGTCGTAGGCGTAGCGGCGATCTGCGGGCAGGATATCGCCGATGTCGTTCTGGTCGGAACACTGCCAATCGGTAAGCGGCCCCTGAAAGTAACCGAGGGCTTTTTTTGCCAGTTCGGTGGCCTGCGCCTCATCGTCGGCCAACAGATGCACAACACCATTGCGCGATTGAGACTCCATCGGGCCGATATCTTTCGGCGAAAAACGCCCGAGCCCACCGCCCTCTATCATGGCCGGGCCTGCCATACCGATCCACGACTGGCGGGTGGCAATGCGAATATCCGCAGCGCCAAACAAGGCTGCATTGCCCGCAAAACAGTAACCGTTATTGACCGCAATGCGCGGCACTTTTCCGCGCAACGCAGCCCAGCGGGCAAAGGTGGGAACATTCAAACCGGCGAATTGGGTCAGCACATCGGTATCGCCGGGTCGGCCACCACCGCCTTCGGTATACATGACAAGCGGCAGATTTTTTTCGCTGGCAAGCGAGAGCGCACGATCCAGCTTCTTGTGGTGAAAATAGCCCTGGGTGCCGGCCAGCACCGAGTAGTCATTGATAATAACAACTGCCTGCGCACGTTCGGCACCGAAGATACTTTTGTTGATTGCACCCAGTCCCGTGATGATGCCGTCGCCCTGGGTCTCACGGCGCAAGGTATCCAGTTCGCGGCGCTGGCGTTGGGCGGCCACAGCGAACTGTCCGTATTCGATAAAGGAATCGGCATCGCAAAGATGGTGAAGATTTTCCCGCGCGCTGCGAAAACCTTTTTCGTGACGTTTTCGAGTCTGCTCGACGCGCTGCGAGTCCTCGCTCAGCGCCAGTCGCGCGCGCAATTCTTCCAGCAAATTGCCGTGCGCTACATCCGGTTCCGGAGACCGGGCGTCAACCGCCACCGACACATCGCTGTCCAGCTCGCAAAGCAGGGTGGCCTTCTGGATCGTGTCGCCGGCGTTGATGCACCAGCGCTTCAGTTTGCCGGCCTCCGGTGCATAGACCGGCGTTTGCATTTTCATTGATTCCAGCATTGCCAGTTGCTGGCCTTTCTGAACGCTGGCTCCGGCCGCTACCGAAAGTTCGGTAACGGCGGCAGCAACGGGCGAAAAAACGGAAAGCATGTGTTCACTCATTCAGTAGTTGCGGTAGCGCTTTGGCGTCGAGCGATGCCATATCAATCACGAAGCGGTACTTCACGTCACTTTTCAGCACCCGCTCATAGGCTTCGTTAACGGATTGAATATCAATCAGCTCGATATCAGACACAATATTGTGCTCGGCACAAAAATCCAGCATGTCCTGCGTCTCGCGAATGCCACCGATAAACGAGCCTGTAATCGCCTTGCGACTGGTGGTTTGAAACGCGCTGAACGAGAGCGGGCTTTCGGGCAAACCAACAAGGCAACACACGCCATCGCGCTTCAGCAGGCGCAGGTTGGCATCCATATCATGCGGGGCGGATACGGTATCGAGAATGAAATCCAGGGTGTTGGTCCAGCGCTTCATCGACTCCCGATCTGTCGATAACGCCACATGATCGGCACCCAGCTTCTGGGCGTCTTCTG
>DIBR01000030.1:0-13879 GCA_002415025.1 Spongiibacteraceae bacterium UBA5047 | reverse complement strand
GGGCGTCTTCTGCCTTGGCTTCGCTGCGCGTAATCATGACCACCTCGGCACCGAAGGCCTTGGCAAACTTCACGGCCATATGCCCCAAACCGCCGAGACCGACAACGCCCACCTTCTGACCGGGGCCAACCTTCCAGTGCCGCAGCGGCGACCAGGTCGTGATACCTGCACACAGCAGGGGCGCGGTAGCGGCCAGATCAAGCCGCTCGGAGATTTTCAGGGCATAGGCTTCATTCACAACATAGTTATTGGAATAGCCGCCAAAGGTAGGGAGCTTCGTTTCGCGGTCAATGCCACCGTAGGTCATGGTGGGCGCAGTTGCGCAGTAATGTTCGTCGCCGTCGTGGCAGGCCGCGCATTGTCGGCAGGAATCCACAAAGCAACCGATACCCGCATAATCACCAACGGAAAACCGGCTCACCGCACTGCCAACCGCCGATACGCGGCCGACAATTTCGTGTCCGGGCACGACCGGATAGAGGCTGCGCCCCCAGTCATTGTTGACGTAATGAATATCGGAATGGCACACACCGCAAAACAGGATGTCGATAACAACATCCTCGTCACCGCAAGCACGACGCTCGAAACTATACTCCGCCAATGTGTCGCCAGCGTACTGCGCTGCATAACCTTGTGACTTCATTCTCCGACCTCGCAATAACAAAGACCGTCGAGTGTAACGCAGAATGAAGCCGGAAGATGAATCGTCTAGCCGAGAAAGGCCTGGCCGCCATCCAGCGCAATTGTCTGACCATTGACGTAGCGACTGTCGTCACTGCACAGCACCGCAACAAAATTGCCGATGTCCTGTTCACAATCGCCGATGCGTTGCATGGGGATGGAGGCAACAAACTCGGCCGCTTCTTCCGGGCGGTTTTCCGTCCACCACTTCAAGGCCGGCGACAAGGCATGAGGCAGAATGACGTTGGTACGAATGCCGTCCATGGCCCATTCGCAGGCGGCGCCGCGAGTCAGGGAGCGAATGGACTCTTTTACTGCAGCGTAGGCGCCGTAGCCCGACATGTCCCAGCGCATGCCTGCGGTGGAAGCCAGATTGACAATGCAACCGTCACCTTTCAAATGGGGATAGCACAACTTCATCAATCGCAGTGTGGCCAGTGGCCCTGACTGCCAGCCGGCCTCGAAGGCTTCTTCGGTGACCTCGTTCAAGGACCCTAACGGTACCTCCTGCGCATTGTTCACAAGAATATTCAGGCCACCGAAGTGGGTCACCACTTGCTCAACGCTGGTCGTCATCGAGGCCAGATCTTTCACGTTGCATTCCAGAGCGAAAGCCTTGCCACCACGCTTCTCTATCTCGGCGCAGGTATCGTCGAGTTTGGATCGGGTGCGTCCGGTAACCGCCACGCTGGCGCCATTGGCCGCCAAGGCAAAGGCAATGCCCTGGCCAACGCCTTGCCCTGCTCCGGTTACCAGCGCAATTTTCCCTGCTAGTCGTTGTGCCATGCTCTACTCCCACTTATTGATGAATCAGGCAGCCATCTTATCGGCCTGGGGTCTGAGGCACATCGTCCAAATGCAGCGATTTAATAGTCTTGCGCCGCCGGTTTAATGCTGACAACCAATGGTCAGTTTGTAGGGCTGGCGTTCGATGAAGGTGAAAGGGTCAGGCTTCATTGCATATCTAATTGATAATCATTATCATTAGTGTTTACAAAAATTCACCTGCCTTTTTGGAGACCCCATGGTTCAGCCTATCACTCGCCAGCGGCTGCTGGCCGCCACCCTGTGCGCCAGTTCTCTCACCGCCGCCAGCCCTGCTCAGGAAGAAGTGGTTGTCACCGCCAACCGCGTCGAGCGCCCCTTGAGCACAATTCCCAATACCGTGACCGTGATCGACCAGGCCGCGCTTGAGCAGCAGATCAGTGTCAGCAATGATCTCTCGACCGTGCTCGGTAATCTGATTCCCAGTTTCTCCCCGAGCCGCCAGAAGCTGACCAGCTCCGGCGAAAGTCTGCGCGGGCGCAATCCGCTGTATATGGTTGACGGCGTGCCGCAATCCAACCCCCTGCGCGACGGTGCCCGCGACGCCCATACCATTGCCCCGATCATGCTGGAGCGGGTTGAGGTGATTCACGGTGCCAACGCCATTCACGGGCTGGGCGCCTCGGGCGGCATTATCAATCTCATTACCAAAAAGCCCGGCGACGAACCGACCCACAGCCTTCGCTTCGATACGCTAGTGCAGGACCAAGAGCCCGGCGACAGCGCCAGCTACGGTGCAACCTACAGCTTCTCCGGTCGCTTTGACGCAATTGATGTGCTGACCAGTCTGAGTTACCGGAAAAACGGGGTGGGTTACGACGCCGACGGCGATGTGGTGGGTTTCGACAACACCCAGGGCGACACCATGGATGCGCAAACCCTCAACGGATTTTTGAAAACCGGTTACGACTGGAACGACCAGCGCATTGAACTGACCTTTAACCGCTACGATCTGCGCGGCGACAACGACTGGCTGGCGGTACCCGGCGATGTCAGCGCAGGCATTGCGGCAACAGCGCGGGAAACCACGGTGCCCGGCGATGCCCCGCGCAACGAAGTGACCCTGCTCAGCCTGAACTACAGCAACGCCGAGTGGTTTGGCCACAGCGTCAGCGTACTGTTGTTTGCGCAGGATTTTTCGGCCACTTACGGTGGCGGGGTGTTTGCGACTTTTCAGGATCCGGCCCTCGGCACCAATATTTTCGATCAATCGCAAAACAACTCGGAAAAAACAGGCCTGAAATTAACGCTGGTGAAAGACGCGCCGGGCGACCTGCCCCTGAACATCGTGTATGGTGTCGACCTTTTTGAAGACAGCACCTGGCAGGAACTGGCCCAGACCGGGCGCGAGTGGGTACCGGAAACGACTTACGAGAATATCGCGCCCTTTGCCCAGCTCGAATATTCCGGCATTGATGATGTGACGGTGACCGCAGGTCTTCGCTATGAGAAATCAAGCTTGAAAGTGGACGACTTCACGACCCTCGCCTCCTACGGCAGCCAGTTTGTGGTTGGCGGCGAACCGGATTTTTCCGAGCGCCTGCACAACATCGGTGCTACCTATCAGATCAGTGACAACTGGCGCCTGTTTGGCAATCTCTCGGAAGGATTTTCCATGCCCGACGTAGGGCGCGTATTGCGCGGTATCAACCAACCCAATCAGAACGTCGAAACATTTTTATCCCTTGAGCCCATTGTCACCGATAACCGTGAGATCGGGTTTGAGTTCACCGGCACCAGCCTGCGCCTGCAAATGAGCTACTACAGCTCCGACTCCGACTTCGGACAGCGCTTGCAAGCCGACGCTAACGGCATTTTTTCAGTGCAGCGCGAGAAAACCGAAATCGACGGCGTTGAGCTGCGCAGTGAATGGCAACTCAATACCGCGAACACGCTCGGCCTGCGTTACGCGCGCACGCGCGGTGAATACGATTCCAATGGCGACGGTCGTGTCGACACGGATCTGGACGGCACCAACATTGCACCGGACCGACTCAACCTGAGCTGGGACAGAAGCTGGTCTGACACCGTCAGCAGCCGCGTGCAGATCAATCACCTGCTGGATCGCCGTTTTGAAAACAGCAGCGGCACGACCGTCGCGCAGTTTGACGGCTACACCACCGTTGATGCCAGCGCCGAGATTATTGCGCTGGAAGGGGTTTTTAGCCTGGGCATACACAACCTGGCCAACAAGGATTACTTCACCTATTACGCCCAGACCCGTGCTTCAGACAACCTGAATTTCAAGGGTTTCGGGCGCAGTATCAGCCTGGCCTATCAGCGCAGTTTCTGATCAATGAGCGTTCCGGCAGTGGCAACGGCTAACAACAGCATTCTCCGGGCTACCAGCCCGGCACGGCAATCGCTGCGGCGCTGGCACAACCTGTGTGGTCTTGGGGTGGCGCTGGTGCTTATCGTGACAGCCTTTAGCGGCAGTGTGCTGGTTTACAAAAAGCCGTTGATACACTGGCTGGCCGCACCCGCCGCCGAGTGGTCGCCGGACTATAACGTGGCACATGTGGCGCAAGATCTCGACGTAATACAGCGTCGTTATGCACCCGCCAGCATATCGCTGCTGAAAGCACCCAACCCCGAGGAGCCCTACTGGACGCTGATTGAAAAGTCCGGGAGTCGTTACCTGTTGGCAACCGGTTCCCTGAACATACTGGCTCACAATCACTGGGCCATGAGCGCACTGGAATGGCTGCGTGTATTTCACACCGAGTTACTGGCCGGTATTCCGGGAGAAGTCGTGTTGCTGGTGACAGGCCTGATGAGCCTGTTCCTGTTGGTGAGTGGCCTTCTGCTCTGGTGGCCTGCCCGCAAGCGTCTGCACGCGCGCTGGCTCACACCGCGACGCATCCGGTTTAAACATCTGATTCAATACCACCGACATACAGGAGCCGTAACTGCTCCTGTCATATTGCTGGTGATTCTTACCGGCAGCGTTATGTTGGAGCAGCGATTGGAATTCTGGGTCGGGCGCTGGCTTGGGCAGGACACTGGCGCGCCGGTTGTAACAACCGATTCAAGCTCAGACTCAGCCAGCACGGCCCCCGCTTCGCAATTGCTGCCGCTTGCCATGAGCGCTGCGCCTGATGCTTGGCCAACCTATATACGCCTGCCGACGCCCGACAGCGCGCAAGCACGCTTTCGTGTTCGACTTGCGGGTGAATGGCATCCGAACGGACGCTCAACGCTAACAGTTGATGCAAGGCGCCAGGAGATTATCGCCGCCGAGCGCTCAGACGAGGCTGGCCCAGGGCGCAGACTACTCAACCAGATGTACCCACTGCATTCAGGCTACGGACTCAACACCCTGTATTCATTTCTGGTTTTTGTCAGCGGCCTGGCTTGCTGCTGGCTGGCTACAACCGGCGTACTGCACTGGTGGCGACGGCGCTAGGCCGCCGTGCGCCACGTTAAGCACTCAGGTCAGCGCGCCCGCTTCACGCAAACGCTTGATGTCTGCCGCGCTGTATCCGATGCTGGCCAATACCTCGTCGGTATCGCTGCCGGCTGCACTGGCACTGCTGCGAACGGCAGGCTCGGTGCGGCTGAACTTGGGCGCCGGTGCCGGTTGCACGACACCGTCGATTTCCAGAAAGCTGTTGCGCGCTTTATTGTGCGGATGATCCGGCGCTTCCGTCATCGACAGAATCGGCGCAAAGCAGACGTCGGTGCCTTCCATAATGGCGCACCATTCATCGCGGGTTTTACTTTTCATCACGGCAGCAAGTTTCTCTTTGAGTGCCGGCCATTGCGAGCGATCGTTCTGCGGCGCAAATTCCTCTTTGTCCAACCCTGCCAGCTCAATCAACAAGGCATAAAACTGCGGTTCAATTGAGCCGATGGATACGTACTTGCCATCGCTGGTTTCATAGGTGTCGTAGTAGTGTGCGCCGGTATCGAGCATGTTGACGCCGCGCTTGTCTTCCCAGGCACCCATAGCCTTGAAGGAATACATCATGTGCATGAGTGCGGCCGAGCCCTCAACCATCGACACGTCAACCACCTGCCCCTTGCCCGACTGCCCCGCTTCATGAATCGCGCACATCAGACCAAAAGCCAGAAACATGCCGCCGCCGCCAAAATCACCCACCAGGTTCAGTGGCGGTACCGGCTTTTCTCCGGCGCGGCCAATGGCGTGCTGTGCTCCTGACAGGGAAATGTAATTCATATCATGACCTGCCACCTGAGCCAGCGGACCGGTTTGACCCCAACCGGTCATGCGCCCGTAAACCAGTTTGGGGTTGCGGGCCATACAGTCGTCAGGACCGATGCCGAGACGCTCGGCCACACCGGGACGAAAACCTTCAATCAGGGCGTCAGCGCTCTCACAAAGTTTGAGGATTGCTTCAACACCTTCCGGGCTTTTCAGGTTGATGGCAACAGAACGTTTGCCGCGCTCGCTGATTTGCGCACTGCGATCGGCATTGTCTGATTTGCGGGTAACCGAAATAACCTCTGCCCCCATATCGGCCAACATCATGCCGCAAAAAGGTGCTGGCCCCAGCCCCTCGATTTCTATGATCCTCAAGCCCTTGAGTGGTCCCATCGTCAATTCCCCTTGTCCCTGTCAGCGTGTATTGCGGCACGTTATGCACGTGCAAAATTAGGTGTGAATAACCATACATTGTCGCGCCCACCAGCCGGTGACCACAATGGCGCTAAGCACCAAAAAATAGACCCTTTATTACATACCCCTGCCCATACCGCTTACGGGCCTTGCACAAGTAATCTGCGCACTGCGCTATGGCAGCCCACGCGAAGCTGACATAGCATACCACCCTGAAATCGCACCCTGAATTTGATGAAGAGTCCGTATTATGAGCTGCACACAAACCGTTCGAGCCGATAATCCCGCACAAGGCAGCGCCTTCAATGCCCTGCTGGATACTGTTCAGGCAACACCGACAGCAGGAGAATACAGCGTAGCCATTGACGCATCGTGGCTGCAGGGACGCACGGCCTTTGGCGGTTTGAGCACCTCACTGGTTTTTCAGGCCATGCTGCAACAGGTTGAATCCGACCGGATTCCGCGCACTTTGTCGGTCAGCTTTGTCGGGCCGGCCACGGCAGGCCAGCACCGGGTGGTAACGAGGGTTCTTCGCGAAGGCGGTTCGGTAACCCATATGCAGGGCGAATTGCTTTGTAACGGTGAAGTGGCCGTGGCCGTGAACGCGGCTTTCGGCAAGGCCCGCACCTCCTCCATCGCATTACCCGGCCCCGTCCTGCCCTCGGTCAAGGCGCCTGCAGACTGCAGGGCTCTTCCCTACATTGAAGGCATTACGCCGGAATTTACCAAACACTTTGATATGCGTTTTGCCTACGGCGCACCGCCCTTTTCGGCAGCAGAGAGTGCTGACTTTGGCATGTGGGTAAAATTCAGGGAGCCACAGCCGCTTGGCATGAGTCACCTGGTGGCGCTGGGAGACGTACCGCCCATGCCCGGACTCAACATGATCAAACCGCCGGGTATTGGCAGCTCCCTGAGCTGGTACGTGGAGTTTCCTGCCGACATTCCCACCCCGAAGGATGATGAATTCATCTATTTCGATTACCGCTGTCAGGCAGCCGGTGCCGGCTACTACAACAACATTGCAACCTTGTGGACGGAGTCAGGGAGGCCCTTGATGTTTGGCCGTCAGGTTGCGACTGTTTTTGAGCGTTAGGATTCTAGAGCTGCCGGAAACGCTGCGCTTATTGACAAGGCTATACCCTGCCCTGCGGGCACCCAAACGACGGGCGTCCAACTTGGAAATTTGTCCGGCCTACAACGATTGGCATCCAGGTTAGCGCTTGTTCCGTACCGTAGGCTCGTAGGTAGGCCTGCATAAACGCAGTGTTGCAGGCGTCTAGTTTGCCCCGCCAAACCCCGCAACAATCGTCCTGCGCCGCTCGCCCGGCGTGTGCCCGGTCCAGCGTTTAAAAGCATGACAGAAGTTGGCGGTTTCGCTGTAGCCAAGCAACTCGGCGATGCGCTCAAGCGACAGACTCCGGTCGGCGAGGTACTGATCTGCCAGCTCGCGGCGCAGTGTTTGCTGCAAGGCCCTGAAGCTGGTTGCCTCCTCCTGCAGACGCCGTCTCAGACTGCGCTCACTGACACCTAGCTGATCACACACCGCCGTGATACCGCGAAAGTGCGTGCGCGCAATACTGTCTCGCACCCGCGACTCCATACTGCGGCCACCGGTTTGCATCGCTACCAGCTCCCGACACTGACGCACACAGGCCGACCAGGTAATGGCGTTGGCTTGCGGCAGTGGCTGCTTGAGCTGATGCAACTCAATGTAAGCAGCGGTGTGATCGCAATTCCAGATCACTTCGCAATCCAGCATACGCTCGAGCAATGCACTGTGAGCGGGTTCCGGTAAGGCGATATGAACCGATTTGACCGGCAGCCGGCGACCTGCTGCCTCGCTGGCAATCATCAGGGTAATCATCAGATCACGCTCAATCACGAAGGCCTGCACCGGCCCGGCCGGATAGTCCTGATGCAAGGCAACTTCGGCAAGCCCGCTTTGTACTTTCAGGGAAAGACCGGCAAAGCTGTGCGTCAATTCGATAAATTCCTGCGCCACCTCCAGCGCCTGCAGCAAGTCCTCGCTGGTTGCAACAGCCAGCCCCCAAACGCCAAAAACGCCGTAGTGGTATCGCAAGCCCACCCGGAAGGCCAAATCTTCACGCGCGTTATCGGCAAGGGCCGCAGCAATGAACTCCACCTCCTGTTCCTTGCTGATCAGCTGCCCCGGCGTATCCAGAAACTGCCGGTCGAGCCCCGTTTTGTCACAGGCATGGCTTGCATCCAAACCCAGCTCATCAAGGGTCTGGCACAACAGCTGCAATCCGAGCGCTGGCCGCTTTGGCTGACGCGAGGCAATATCTGGCTTGTGATTTAATTCCATAGTGGCCGAAATTAACAATTTTAGGAGTCACTGGCAACATGTGAACAACAAGCCACGAGGCGTAGCCTGTTTCAAACTAAGGGGGATATCACGATGGCAACGACAACATCATTTGTTTCGATTACCGATCTGACCCAGCGCTTGCGCTGGTTGTGGCTGGTCAATGCGGCTGTTATGCCCTGGGTGCTGTTGATCGGGATCATTCCTGCCGAGATCACCGGCAATGTCGCCTGGCTGATGATCGGCTACCCCCTGTTCTATATTGGCGTACCCTTGCTGGATCGTTTTTTGGGGCAGGACCCCAACAACCATGCGGAAGAAGACGTGCCCGCACTGGAGGCAGACCGCTATTTCAAGACGGCCCTGTTTTTCGCGCTGGTTGGCTCTATCGCGGCCTGGTGTGCAGGCATCTACTACGCCTGGTGGGCTGATCTGTCCGTATGGGGCATGGCCGCACTCGCAGTATCGTGCATGGGTTTTGGTGGCGGCCTGATTAATCTCGGCCACGAACTCGGTCACAAGCGCGGGCGCAGCGACCGTATTGGCGCCAGTATTTCACTCGGCATCGCCCTGCTGCCTCACTTCAATGTTGAACATAACCGCGGACATCACCGCGCCGTAGCAACGCCCAACGATCACGCCTCGTCAAAACTCGGCGAAAGCTTTTACCGCTTTGTACTGCGCGAACAACCACTGACCTGGCTGCGCGGCTGGCGACTGGAGCGCGACCGTTTGCGCGCGGCGGGCAAACCGTTCTTTTCTACAGACAATGAAATTTTGCCCGGCGCGCTGATAGGCATCGTGTTTCTGGGCGCGGTGGGCTGGCTGTTTGGCCCGGTCATTCTGGCCTTTGTCATCTTCACCAGCTGGCTGGGGCATCTCAACCTGTCGCTGGCCAATTACATCGAGCATTACGGTTTGCTGCGCGGCAAAGACGAAAGCGGCCGCTTCGAACCACCCAAGCCCCAGCACTCCTGGAACCAGAATGCTCTGGTGTCTAATCTGTTTACCTTCCAGCTGCAGCGTCACTCGGACCACCACGCGCATCCCAGCCGCTCGTACCAGTGTTTGCGCCATTTTGAAGACGTACCGCAATTGCCTTGGGGCTATTACGAAATGTTCCTGCTCGCCTACTTCCCGCCGCTGTGGTTTCGCGTAATGGATAAGCGCGTATTGGAATGGGCAGGTGGCGAGCTGGAGCGAACCAATCATCTGCCGGCAAAGCGCGAGCGCTACCAACAACAAGCGGCAAGAATGGGCATAGCCTAAGCTTCGTCGGGTCTAAGCCTCGTCAGGCGGCCCGACCCACATAAAGGGGTTGTGGGCAATTTCCCAGAGGTAGTCGTCGGGGTCGGCGAAGTAGCCCGAATAGCCGCCCCAAAACACCTTCTGCGCGGGTTTGACCAAACGCGCACCGGCGGCCATTGCCGCTACCATCTGCGCGTCCACCTCAGCCTCTGACGCCAGGTTATGAGACAGCGTAATGCCGTGAAAACCGCTACCCTCTGCCGATACCTCGGCGTCTTCGGCCAGTGATTCGCGATTAAACAAACCCAGCCAGCTACCGTTAAGATTGAAAAACGCTACCGTAGGCGGCGACTCTATTTGGGGCAAACCCAAACCGTCGCGATAAAAACGTACCGATTGCTCAAGGTCTGAAACGCCCAGGGTAATCATGCTGATGCGCGGCTTCACTGAATTCTCCTTGTGAATGAAAACCCTGCAAAGATTATGCGCTTCCGATAAGGCTGTCACCCCGTTAACAGAGTTTCTCTATAACCTAAATCGCAAACTGACATCCAGCTGTCGCGGCGCAATCGCGCGACCGAAATGGGCGCCACTCAGGGTCGGAATATCACCGCTACCATCGAGAGCGTGTTTGTTAGTCGCGTTGCGCAGCAAGGCTTGCAACGACCAGCGTTCCTCGTCATCAGCTACGCGCAGCCGCAGGTTGAAGGTACTGTAAGCGCCCTGAACATCAATCGGATCCTGATCGGGCTGCAGCAGCTTTTCATCCTCGAACAATACATCGCCGCCAATAAGAATACTGATCGGCCAGCTCCCCAGATCATTGAAATAATTAAGGCTTAAACTGCTTTTCCAGAAGGGTGCAAAGGAGAGCCGATCGCCGGACAGGTCGCAAGGCGGTTCCTGATCGGCCGGGCATGCGCCGTTTGGGTAATCACTGAAGCGGGCATCAAGGTAGGCGACAGCAAAACTGCCCGACACACCCAGCGCGGTTGTGAACGCCGCATCCAGTTCAGCGCCTTGTGATACGGCACCGGCCGCATTCGAAATACGACTCACATTGCCCTCAAAAATGGTCAATTGCAGGTCTTCAAATTCCGTGCGAAAGATCGCCAGGTTGACGGTTGCAGCGCCACCCAGCAAGCGGGATTTGGCACCTGCCTCATAGGTAAATGATGACTCCGGCTCAACTTCCGTTATTTCTGCGCGTACGGCAGAACCACTATAGCCACCGCCCTTAAAGCCCTCTGCGCCGCTCACATAAAAAGTATAGGTATCAGTTGGCTGCCAGTTGAGCGCCAGCTTGCTGCTCAAATCCCGGTCTACACGCTTGTCGATCAACCGGTATTCCTGTGCTGTTACCAACTGGGTAAATATCGGGCCGTCGATGTCGGTGCCGGCAGTGAACAGCTGCAGGCGCTGGTCCACGGTCTTCTCCTCGATCGATAACCGCAGTCCGCCGGTCACGCTGATCGCATCGGTGAAATGCCAGCTCGCCTGTGCATACGCCGCGCGGCTGGAGCCTTTCTGAAAGCCGTTGATAAGCAAGCGTTCGCCCGGCTGCCCGTCAACTACTGGCGCGAGCAAGCTGGCAACGGGATTTAATACAACGCCCGCCCCCGACATGGTTGCCAGCAAGGCAGCCGGTGCGGGTGCCGCATCGATAATAACCTGAATATCCGTATCGCTATCGGCGCTATATACACCGGCAACATAATCCAGGCGCCCGCCGAACATGCCCAGCGGAGAGACAACTCTCAGCTCGGTGCTGAACTGACGGTAGTCCTCCCCATTCAAAAAGAACAGCAGAGGAATGGGCGAAAAATCCAGATCACTGAGCGAAGTTTCTTCGATTGACGTAATGGCGCTAATCAAGGATATCTCGTGCTCCAAAACCGACGCATTGAGTCTCAAATCATATTTGGTGCCATCCTGAAAGGTTTCAGCAGGGTAGTTTTGAGAGCTTTGCTGGTTAGTCGGATCAAGCTCAACCTGCGGATCGTAGAATTGCATCAGTTGAAACTGTTCGTCGGTGGCCGCAATTAACTGAAAGCTCCCCAGTCGAAATGTCTGGTCAGTTTCAGCCGCGGCGAGGGTGACGTCCAACCAATCCAGTGCATCCCAGCGTAGCTGTATTCTGCCGGCTTTGGCGTCAACGCTGCCTTCGTCGCGATCAAGGGTCGTGTTGTAGACCGGGCCATCGCGATGATTGACCAAAGCGGAAGCACGCACTGCAAGGCGCTCGCCCAGAGGCAGGTTTGCGGTAAGGTTGTATTTTTCCAGCTCCTCGTCACCACTGGACCACTCGCCGGATAATTCCGGCTCCTGCGAGGGCTGCACAGAGCGGATACTGACCGCACCGGAAATGGTGTTCTTCCCGAACAAAGTCCCTTGCGGCCCGCGCAGTATTTCTACGGTTTCAACATCCAGAAAAGCCGCATCCAGAAACGCCAAGCGGCCAACATACACGCCGTCGAGAAACAGACCTGCCGAATGTTCAAAGCCCTTGTCGAACGGCGACCCCAATCCACGCACGCGCAGACTGGTAAAGGGAGGGTGGCTGTAAACACTGAGATTGGGAGTGAATGCAGCGATATCCGCCATGTCTTCTATATTGGCGTCGCGCATACCTTCTGCGGTTATGGCGACAACCGATATTGGCACATCCTGCAAGCTCTCCTGGCGCTTTTGAGCGGTGACAATAATCTCTTCCAGAACGGGCTTTCTACCCTGAGACAAAGCAGCATTGCCCCAGAGCGTCAACAACAGTATGAGAACTGTGTACTTACTGTTCACAACGAAAGACAAGCCATTAACGTGAAGCGCGGCCGGGAGGAAGCGGTATCAGCACCGAGGTGCCGGCTTTATATTGCTGGTAATCGGCATCGGCTCCCCATTTATCGTCCGCCCTTTTTTCCAGCAAAGGCACTCCGCTTATTTTCGTTAGTAACACCGCTACAAATACCGGCGATATCATCGCCAGCCACTGCCAACCCTGCAAAACCGGCATCGCGATAATGGCAATACCGCACCACAGCACAATTTCACCGAAATAGTTGGGGTGCCGGGACCAGCGCCACAACCCGACGTTAACAAAACGCCCCTGATTCTCGGGTACGGCGTTAAATGCCGACTTTTGCCGATCAGCTATCACCTCAATGGCAAAGCCCACGAGCCAAACTGTTACGCCCAAAAGGCCGAACACACCCAGCGGCTTGCCGGTCTCTGCGCTTAAAACCACCAGTGCTGCCAGCAAAGTGACGAAAACCCAGAGTCCCTGCAACGTCCAGACCACCAGAAAGCGTGGCCAATACGGCTTTATATGATCAAAGCGGCCGTCCTTGCCCGCACGCTTCACCCGCCTGAACAGGAAAAGCCCAAGGCGGGCAGCCCAGACAACGACCAATACAGAAACCAGCAGGCCGCGTGGATCCATCGCAGTTACAAGCTGCCCGGCAAGCGCCGCAGAGACTACTACCAGCACATAGGTAGCGCTTCCCGTTAGGTCATAATAATGTTCGGTTTGAAACCAGTACGAAGGGATAAACACCACCCACTGCACGGCAAACGCCAGCGCCGCGAAAACAACCAACGAGGGTAAACCGTAGATTTCAACACTGTTTTGCCCGGCGCCACACGCCAGTAACACGGCGATGATGATGATCGATGCAACAACCAACAGGGACTTCAACGTTTTTGCCAATGAACTATCTCCACAGGATTTCTGCTTTGCTGTACGTGGTATTCAGACGCATGGATCCTTCCAGCTAGAGACAAGCATACCCTTATTCTCGCTAAGGTACGAAAATGTCACTGCTTGAGGGGAATGTTAGAAACAGGACGAGGGTCCAGTCAAACGGCCGGCACCCGGGCCCTCGCGGACGCTAACTCCCAGCCATAAAAAAACCCGAGACTCTGTCGAATCTCGGATCATGACCTACAGTGTGTTGCGAGCAGCGCTCGCAATCCCTTCGGGACGCCTCCGTTACACTGCGGCGCACCAACCTCGCACCTGCGGTGCAGGAGGTTGTCACATGGGCCCGGTACTTAGGGACAGAGAACCCTCGCATCCTAAATAAAAAACCCCGGACAGCTGACGCTGACCGGGGTGTTTTATTTAGAAGCCTGGCGAGGGCCCAGCCCGCGAGCGCAGCGAGTGTAGTGGCTGTGACCTACGTAGGTCATCGCCTCGCTGACACCCACTCCCAGCCATAAAA
>DIBR01000057.1:60425-95875 GCA_002415025.1 Spongiibacteraceae bacterium UBA5047 | reverse complement strand
AGCCGCCCCAAATGCGAGCGTTAGGTGCCCTTGAGCAAGCTCGTATTTAGTCTTGCTATATGCCTGCTGGTGTCAGGATGCGGGACAATGATTTCTAAAAGTAGTGAGCTGTGGCAAGAGGAATGCTCTTCGGATCAACCAAAGTCTATTCCACGCATTTACAGTGGCACCATTTTGGATTTCTACGTAGTGGGTAAAGATTTGCCTAGGGGCGGACAGATAGGTGCTTTTCTGTTTTGGGACATTCCGCTTAGCCTTGTAGCGGACACAGTAATACTGCCCTACACGCTATATACTCAAATTAGGTACGGAAGCCATGAATGCCGAGATTCCAATAGCGAGGCCACAGCTGACACCTAACAAACGTGTGTTGTCGCAGCGCAAAAAAAGCCGCGCTGCTGGGACGGCTTACGCCTTGCTTAAGCCGCCCAAAATGCGGGCGTTATGTGCGCATCAAGCCTCAATTAAACCCAGGTGCTTGACGAACGGTTTGAAGTCTTTATCTGAGAATAGAAGCGGGAGTTTCTGATCAATGCAAAATGTCGCGATAATTACGTCGGCTGTCTTGCGTACGGTAATCCCTTTCTTGCGTAGGGTTCGAAAATTTTCAGCACTCTTAATAGCCATTTGTGCGCCAAGCATGTCGAAGATGGTTACGTCTTCAAAAACCCTGCGTGCGGCCATGTAGTCTTTGTCATGCCTAAAGCCCTGCAATACCTCAGTCAATATCAAGTCGCCAATTGCAACCGGCTTTCGGCCAAGAGTGTTATCAAGCTTATCAGTCTGAGGGGTTTCGACCCCACAAAAGTAGTCGATCCAAACGCTGGAATCTACCACCATCATGAACTGGTTCTCATATCATCCAGATCACCAGTCCATTTCAGCTTACCGCGCAGAGATCTTATGTCTTCCTGTTTTCTTAGTTTAATCAATGTTCTAAGACCAAGTTCTACCGCGTCTTTCTTGGTCTTCAGGCCGGTAGCCTTCAATACATCGCTCATTAGCTTATCGTCAATTTCAATATTGGTTCGCATGTTCAGCTCTCTAGACAGCACACTCAGAGTGTGTATTATAATCTCCATCTATACACATAACAAGAAAAGGCAGAGCGACGCAAAAAATCGGCGCGCCTGCCTTTGGCGTTATGTGAAATTCAAATTCAGGGAAATCATCCATGAATGAAGAACCAAAACTAGAGCTATCGAAACTATCCCAAGATATATCCAGCGCTGGACGCAAAGTAAGTATTGAGATATATCGACTAGAAGGTGATAAGTCGTGGAATCTCGAAATAGTTGATGAATTTAATAATTCTACGGTTTGGGATGATACGTTTGAAACAGAATCAGCTGCCCTTACCGAAGCTAAGAAGGCAATCCTTGAAGACAGAATTTCAAACTATATAGGCCCAGAGGATGGAAAGAGTGATGGCGGGCATTGGCAATAAATCAACAAAATCACATAAAGGCGTTAGGGCTGGCCGTAGTGTCCACCAATAGCGAAGATATAAATGGATTTATCATCGAAACGATATATCAGGCGATCTTTTTGCGAAATCCGCTTTGACCAGAGACCTGAAAGGTTATGCTTCAGTGGCTCAGGTTTCCCCAAGCCAGAAGAAGGATCGTCGGAGCGGAGCATTTCTTTCAGCAATTTGCGCAAGGCCTTGTGGAGCTGCTTGTCCTTTTCACGCAGGGCCTCATACTCCTCCCACGTATTACCCTCAAATACCAGTGATCTCATTCATTTGCTCGTCAGTCGGTTTATAGCCTTGGCCGCGGGTATGAGTTTCAAGGGAGTCGGCAATCTGTTGCATCAAGTTCTTGTTCTGGAGTACATACAAAGTTTCTTGCTCTCGCTCCCAGTCATCGGCACTAATAACCACAAACGCCTCGCCGGCCCGCCTAGTTACCTTGAGAGGCTCATGTCGGCTAACTACCTGTTCTACAACACTTTTAAGGTTGTCTCTAAACTTGTTTACGCTAATTGTGTCCATACGGGCACCCTCATGTACGGAAATGCCGTACAACTATATACTATAAGCCCCAACAAGGCCAAGCACCGCGCGGCGTTACCCATCACAAGCGATGACCCTATTCTATGCCGCAGACCATCTACGATAATCTAAACTTCTTCGAGCGTTACTCTAGCCTCCCACGATCAAAGCATTGGCTAGGCGGAGCGCCCGAGTGGCCAGTTCTTCAGTCGCTACTTCCGACCATCAGAAACCTCCGTGTACTTGATCTAGGCTGCGGATTCGGATGGTTCTGTCGTTGGGCTATGGCCGCCGGTGAGCTGCCAGGTGCAGCGAGAACCGTCTAACAAAAGCACGCAGGCGACGAAAGGGCCCGCCTGCTGTAAGCGTTATGTAACCAAGTCAACGTCGCGAGGAAATATTAATGAACCCAGTAATAGTCGACGATGGCATATACAAACTTTTTGTTGTGCCCCACCCGAAGGTCGCTGCCACGAATACTTCCGCTTCCCGCGTAGGTTCGACCGATAGACCCACACGCCGGGAGCAGTTTGCAGGGAGCCTCAGTTGAGCCAGCCTGAACCACAAGAGCGATTGCTTCTGGTTGGCGAGTCTTTCTCGCCCTGGACGAAGAAAGCGCGCTGGGCTCTTGAGCAGAGCGGCCTCGACTATCACTACGAAGAATACACGCCGACGCTTAGTGAACCGGGCTTGCGCTGGAGAATGCGACAATGGTCGGGTACTGTCTCGGTTCCTGTTCTATTCGCTGACCGAAGGCTAGTACGCAGCTCGTGGAATATTGCCAGCCACGCTGGCAAGGCGTCACGCAGTAGCCGACTCGGGAACATGGCGACAATTGCCCAATGGGACAAGCTGAGTGAAGCCGCATTGGCAGAAGGCAGAACGCGCGTGGTCAGAGCTGTGCTGAATAATGATGCAGCACTGGAAGAAGCGCTCCCCGGATTTATACCCACTGCCTGGCGCAAACCCTTGCGATTTCTCGCGCGAGATGCGGCGGCACGCCTTGATCGCAAGTACGCCCATTTGTACGAGCAGGGAGCAATACGACATGCTCTGGAGGCTACCCGAGAAGGGCTGAGGCAATCGGACACGGGCTACCTGCTTGGCGAATTCAGCTATGCAGACATCACCATGGCTGTTGTGCTGGAGGTCATTGCACCAATCGCTCAAACAGAACCGCCATTGGGCCCGGAAACTGAGCGATGCTGGCATGATTCCGTTTTGGCGAGCGAGTTTGAAGACCTTATCCGGTGGCGAGATCGTCTGGCTGCTGCGCACGCTACGTCATATTCGCAGTTTCGGCGATATCAGGTCGCTTGATTGCACCCGGATGGCATTTCAGCTCCGCTTTCCCACCAAAATGCCCACAAGGCCCGGATACCCTGTATAGTTGGAGGCTAACCTGCCAAAGCAGCATTGTTTGAGCAGAGCGAGGCACGAGATGCGCACGCTAGCGGCTCGTCGGATGTCTGCAATTCCTCTTTTCGTGATGGTGATAGCGGCGGGGAACTCTTAAGTCACCATATTATCGAGTACAGTTATGAGCAAAGGCACAGTAAAGTGGTTTAACGCGGACAAAGGCTTCGGCTTTATTACTCCGGAAGACGGCGGCAAAGATCTGTTTGTACATCATTCAGAGATTCAAGCTGGCGGTGGTTACGCCACGCTGAACGACGGCCAGGCTGTTGAGTTTGAAGTGGGCCAGGGTCAAAAAGGGCCATGCGCAAATAACGTACGTGCGGTTTAAGGCTTAATCTCAAAACCAGACGTTCGACCGGATACCCGGAGCCACTTGCGCCGGGTATCCGATAATCCTCCACAGTAATAGCAATGTCTTGCCCATCACGCGTATGCCTGTTCGCATAGTGCGCGATTCCCTCCGGCACAACAGCGCCCCGCCCTTGAGCTTATCGCGGCGTATCCACCACCACCGTTTTACCCGACAGTTGCAAATGGTATAGGTCGGTTCGACGATCCTTCAGGTTGGTTACCGTTCCCTCGTTATGCAGAATCTTGAGCTTGTCCAGGTCCAGATCCGAGAACAGCAGCATTTCTGTATTTGGCGTGGCTTCGTTTAGCACCGCGTCGTGAGGGAATGCGAAATCTGATGGCGACAAGACGGCAGATTGCGCGTACTGCACGTCGAGGCTGTCCACCTGCGGCAGGTTCCCCACGCTACCGGCAATAACCACATAGCATTCATTCTCGATGGCGCGCGCCTGCGCGCAGTGGCGCACGCGAAGGTATCCGTTTTTGGTGTCTGTCCAGAAGGGGACGAACAATATTTCTACGCCATTTTCTGCAAGCAGGCGTGAAAGCTCAGGAAACTCGCAGTCGTAGCATATGAGTATGGCCACCCTGCCCGCATCGGTTTCGAAAATATTCAGGGTATCGCCCCCTACCATGACCCAGTCATATTTCTCATGCGGGGTAATATGCAGTTTGCGCTGTTCGCCGATGCTACCATCGCGCCTGCAGATATAGGAAACGTTATAGATTTTATCGTCTTCGAGTAGCGGCATTGAGCCGGTAATAATATTGGTGTTATACGAGAGCGCCATATGTGACATGCGATCGCGAAACAATTCTGTGTATTTTGCGAGAAAGCGAATTGCATCCACCTGGCGCTCGTCGTCTGCCAAACCCATCAGGGGCGCATTAAAAAATTCCGGGAAGAGAATAAAGTCGCTCTGATAATCCGACACGGTATCAACGAAGTATTCCACCTGCGACAGCAATTCTTCGGCGGAGTTAACCGGCCTCATCTGCCACTGCACTGCACCCACCCGAACGGTGGTGCGCCGGGTTTTGAGCACCCGCTCGTCGGGCTCGAACAGAATATTGCTCCACTCCAGCAGCGTGGCGTAACCCATGGAGCGCTCGTCTTCGGGCAGGTACTTTTTTAACAGCCGCGTTACCTGAAAGTCGTTGGATAATTGAAAGGTCAGTATCGGATCGTAAATCTGCTTCTGGTCGACCTTCTCAATATACTCCGCAGGCTTCATCTCGTCTGAGTGATTGTGGTAGTTGGGAATGCGGCCACCCGCCAATATAGCGCGCAGGTTGTACTGCCGGCACAGTTCCTTGCGCGCATCGTAAAGCCTGCGCCCCAGCCGGTATCCACGATAGTCGGGATGAATGAGCACATCCAGACCATAGAGCGCATCACCGTCGGCCTTGTTGAGTATGAAATTACGGTGGCTGATCAGGTCGTCGTAGGTATGCGGGTTACTGAACTTTTCGTAGTCGACCCTGACGGTGAGCGCCATGCCCGCCAGCAAGCCATTGTCAATGATGCCAATTTGCCCTTCGGGGAAGTCCTTGATGAGTTTGGCTATGGTTTCCTTCTCCCAGGAGCCGCCAATATCGTGGTAGATGCTATCCATCAATTTCTTGATTTCAGGGTAGTGATCCATCGACAGATTGCAGATTTCAAGCTGTGGTGTTTCGTTTGTCATACTTATACGCTCTCCCGCGCAACTGCCTGCATGGCAGCTTTACAGATTTTCTTCGGCAAATGCGGCAAGGCGTGAACGCTCGATACCGTTGACGTGCATGATGCCAGCATGCGGGAAGTATTTGCTCTTTTCCACCAGATAGGTCAAACCCGAGGTTAAGGGGGAGATATATTTGTTGTCGATTTGCGCGAGGTTACCCAAGACAACAATTTTCGAATTGCCGCCCACACGGGTAATAATGGATTTGAGCTGAAACTGCGTGAGCCCCTGCGCCTCGTCGATAACAATATAGGCGTTATTGAACGAGCGACCACGCATAAAGTTCAGCGACTTAAACTGAATATTGGCTTTGTCTTTTACGTATTCAATGCTGCTAAAGGGCGACTCGTCGTTACCGTGCAGCACCTCAAGGTTGTCGTCGAAGGCGGCCAGCCAGGGGGCCATTTTTTCTTCTTCGGTGCCGGGGAGAAAACCTATATCTTCGGCAATGGGCGGCGTTGATCGCGCAACAATCAGCTTGTCGTATCGGCGCTCTTCAAGAATGGCGTGCAGGCCATAGGCCAGCGCTATCAGCGTTTTACCGGACCCGGCCGGCCCGGTTAGCACTGTCATGTCAATATGCTGTTGCTGCACCAAGAAGAACGCCATCGCCTGCTCCATATTGCGCGGCTTCAAACCCCAGATGCGCTGATGCATCAGTTGTTCCCGGCTGAGGTCGAGCAATTCGAGCTTGTCTTCGGTGACCTTGCGCACATAACCCACAAAGTCTTTGCCATCGAGCAGAAACTGGTTGATGTGGGCGTTGGGGTAGCGCGAACGATTGATATTGTGAACCGTTAACGCCCCTTCCCGATAGGTATCAACCTGCTCAACGCCCTCCCAGAAGTCACCGTCGACCTGCTCATAACCTTTGGCCATGTACTCAATGTCGTCGAGCACGCGGTCGCGGCGATAGTCTTCAACATTCGCCAGGCCCGAGCCTTTGGCCTTGAGCCGCATATTGATGTCTTTGGTAACCAGACACACTCGCGCATCGGGCCGGGTTTCCTGCAGGTGCATGGCCACGTTGATAATGCGGTTGTCGTTGGTTTGGTGCACAGAGCCGTCGAGATAGGGTGCATCGCTGTCGTGATTAATCAGCTGGTCGGGAAAAATGGCCAGGGTGCCGCGCTTGCCCTCTTCGGCAATGGAGGGAATTTCTACCCCTTCCTGAATTTGGGTGGGTGTTGCGTTAAACATGATTTTGTCGATGCCCTGAATGGCAATGCGGGCCTCACGACTCACGTCCTTGTCGCGCCGGTCTTTGATCGTGTCCAGCTCTTCCAGCACGGTCATTGGGATAACGATTCGATGCTCCTGAAAAGCACTCAGGGCCATGGGATCGTGGAGCAGCACGTTGGTATCGAGTACAAACAGTTTTTCCATAAGATGCTCTCTTTGAGGCGCCGGTGGGCAAGGCTGGGGGCCGTACTTTAATGGGCGCAAACGGGGGGTATACAGGAATGAACTGAAGTTGGCGCGGGGCGAGGTTGCCCGTTGGTGTGGTGGATGGAACTTCGACTACAAGCAAATGATTAATCCATTACAACCATAGCTCCGATTATTAAAAGCCTGAGCCCGCTCTGTCAAATGTTCTTGTCAGGGTATCTTTCAAGCACATACACTTTAAGCCGGTTTTATTAAAGAAATAACAATCACCATCACAATAACAACACCACAACAATGACAGGCGGGAGGCGCTTTCAATGGCTTTTGAAGGAAAAATAGTACTGATTACGGGCGGCGGCAGCGGCATGGGCCGGCTGGCGGCACGCAATCTGGCGGCGGCAGGCAAGGAGGTTGCCATTTTTGATATCAACGCAGCAGGGCTGGCAGAAACCGCCACCGGTCATACCGGCATTCATCACTGGGTGGTGGATATTACCGACGGCGAGGCTGTTCATGCCGCGGTGCGTGAGGTAGAAGACAAGCTGGGGCCCATAGACCGCCTCTATAATTGCGCGGCCATTATGCCCTTTGGCAAACTGCTGGAGCAGAAAGCCGAAGTGATGCACACGATGATGGCCATTAACTACGGTGGCCTGGTCCACATCACCCAGGCTGTGTTGCCGAACATGATAGCGCGCGGCAAAGGTGACTTTATCAGTTTTGCCTCGATGGCCGGCATTCTGCCCACCATGCTGACTGGCGGATATTCGGCCACCAAGGCCGCCGTCGCGTTCTTTACCGAGACCCTGTATCACGAGAACATTAATAGCGGCGTGCGCTTTGCCTGCGTTTGCCCGCCCACCACCAATACCCCCCTGCTGGACCAGGGCCGCGAAACTGCCTGGCCGAAAATGCTGGATCAGGGCAGCCTGCTCGACCCGCAGGATGTGCTCAATGCCATTGAGCGGGATCTGGAAAAGGGTAAATTCTGGGTATTCCCCAATCGCGACTCCAGCATTGGCGCGCTGATGCGCCGCTGGGCGCCGGGCCTGATCTGGAAGCAGATTCACAAGGTGGAGGGCTTTTAGCGCAGCCCTAGCAGGGTTGGAGCCCGCCTCCCACACCCGCAGGTGGATTGGCTTTGTGCCAAATTCCACCTGACTTCCCCAGCGATATCCGCTAGTCTATTGCCCCTCTCACAGCCGCATTTCAGGTATTGCCGTACTCATGCTCAATCAGGATTCCCTGCACCAACTCAAGCAACTCAAGAAGGAAATTCACGATTCCATCGAGCGTGTTGAAGGCGTAGTCAGGGGCAGCCAGGGCCGCTTCGGCTTTGTTCGCCTGGAAGACAAGCGTGATATTTTTCTGCCACCGCCGGAAATGCAAAAGGTGTTTCCCGGCGACCGGGTAAAGATTGCCATCAAGCCGCAAAACGACGGCAAACTCGCAGGCGAAATTGAAAAGCTGGTTGAAAGCCCGCTCGACACCTTTATTGGCCAATATGTGGTGCGCGGCAAAGGTCACTTTATAGAGCCGGATATTCTCTACTTTAACCGCTTATTGTTTATTCCGCCGTCCGAGCGCAAAAAGGCCAATCCCGGCGATTACATCCAGTGCCGGGTAAAACGCCACCCGATTCACGACGGCAAGTCCATGGTGGAAATTGTTCGCCACATTGGCGCAGCCGACCAGCCCGGCCTTGAAGCCGCCCTGTCGATTTGTAAATTCGGCCTTGCCAGCGAATGGCACGACAAAGACCTGGTTGGCATTATCGACGACCAGTACGCCGAGCAGCGCCGCGACCTGACAGCCACGCCGTTTGTAACCATCGACTCACCCGAATCCCGCGATCTCGACGACGCTCTTTACGCCGAGTGCACCAACAGTGGCTGGCGCCTGATGGTGGCCATTGCCGACCCCAGCGCCCTGATAGAAGCCAACAGCCCGCTTGAAAAAGCCGCGCTTGCGCGCAACAGCTCGGTGTATATGCCGGGCCGCGTGCTGCCCATGCTGCCCGAGGTGCTGACACAGGACCGCTGCTCGCTGCTACCCGAACAAGTGCGCCCGGCTATTGTCTGCGATATTGAAATGGATTCTCAGGGCGAAATCAGCCGCTTTGAGTTCTTTCAGGCCAGCGTGCGCTCCGCCGCCAAACTCAATTACGCCGAGGTTGCCGCGCATTTGCGTGGCGACCAGCAGCTCAGCCACGCTGCCCTGAACCCGCTAAAACAGGTATTGGACACCCTGCTCAGCCGCCGCCGCGAAAAGCATCTGGTGATGGACGACCGGCCGGATTACCGCTTGATTCTGAACGAGCAGGGTAAAATTGAGTCGGTACGCAAAATTGAGCGCAACGACGCTCACCGGCTGGTTGAAGAATGCATGCTGATCACCAACCGTTGCGCCGCTGAATTTTTGCGCAACGATAACGCCCTGTTTATGACCCACCGCGGCGTACGCGAAGACAGGGTTGATACCGTAAAGGCTCTGCTGGGCGAATACGCCCCCGATTTGCAGGAAACCCCGTTTACCGAACTGAAATCGTACATTGAGCTGCAGCATGCTCTGGCCGGCCGGGCCGGCGAGCGCCCCTTACGCAGCATTATCAGCCGCATGCTCGAGCGCGGGGAATGGAGCACAACCGCCAAACCGCACCACGGCCTGGGCTTTTCCTGTTACACCAACTGCACCTCACCGCTGCGCAAAAGCATGGATTTTATGGTGCAGCGCTGCCTGCACGCCAAGCTGAATAGCCAGCCGCTTCCTGCGCTTGATAGCACATGGACGCAAGAACAGCAGGGCTTTTTGCAGCGCAACCGACAGGCGGCGCATCAAACCGAGCAAATGCTGAAGTGCCAGTACATGGACGCACACAAAGACGAGAAATTCACCGCGCATATTGTGCAGGTTGCGGGCGGCGGTTTTACCGTACGGCTGGATGATAACGGCATGGAAGGCTTTGTGGATGTGCGCCGAATTGAAGGCAAACTCAGCTTCGACCCGGTAGCGCTGCGCCTGTACAACAACAACGCCAACTTCCAGCTGGATCAGGAAGTCAGCGTTTGCATCGACTCGATAGATTTTGCCCGCCACCGCCTGTTTTTCAAGCTCGGCTGAAGCACTTACCCTCCCGGCGCGTGGCCGCGAAGCGCAGTGGTCATGCGGGCGCACTCCTCACCCGAAGGCCGCAGCCGAACGACGAATTTGCCCGATGCGCCGCGCCTAATCAGGCCGGCACCAACCGCGGGTCACACAGAGGCCTTGTGCGGGCTCCGCGTTTCGACCGGAATCCCGAAGCGCTCGCGGTAGTAGCCCAGCGTTTCCTCCACCTGCTCCTTCGACAAGCCGAAATCCGAAAGGCGGTATGTGTGCGCACCGTGCTTGTGCTGCTTGTTGCTGTCCAGCCAGGCCTGCATGGACGCCAAAGCCTCGTCGCTTAGCGGCATATCCAGAAACCGGTATACCCGCTCCATTTCGCTACGCCAGTCACTGCTGATGTTCTGGTACAGCACATCAATCTGCTGCGCGGCCGGCACGGTGTCCTCACGCACCTGCAGGGTTTTGCGCAGCATTGAATCGGTCTTGGCAAGCCACTCCCGTCCTACCCAATGCGGATCTACCCTGTCGGTGTCGCGCACAATGGCACTCCAGGTCATTGAGCAGGCGGAGCCAACCGCCTTGATCGGGTCGCGATGACTGCAAATAATGCGCGCATCGGGGAATACCCGCATCAGTGCGTCCAAATCCTGCATGTGCTGCGGCGTTTTCAATACCCAGGGTTTTGCCGGGTCATCCTTGCGCCACCAGCTGATGAGCTTCATCAACCTCACCATGTATTCATAGGCGTAGGTCTGGTCGTGGCTCATCAGATAGTGCGCAAAGCTCGGCAGATGCGCCTGCACTTCAAACAACTGGCTGGAAAAGGCGTGCTGGATCAGCCCCACCTCCTCTTCCACTTCGTGCGCGCCGAGCGGGTGTACCGAGGCGATCTGCGGGCTCATATACAGCACCGCCTTCAAACCGTCTTCAATGGATTTGATACGCGGTTCGCGCCCGGCACCGAAGGACTCCGGCAGTGGCACCGGGTTCACCGACTCCCAGGCCTTGAGGTGTAAAAAACGCGAATCTGCTGCCAGCAAGCGGTGCAGGCGGGTGGTGCCCGAGCGCGCCAGCCCGACCACAACCACGGGAGCCTTGATCTCACGCTGCAGTATCTCCGGATGCCTGGCGAACAACTCCTCTGCCAGCAAGCGATGACGCAGCAAGCGCATAATCGACATGCGGGTGAGCAGCTTGCCGGTGGGGTTCAGGTTTGCCTCGGTATTCAAGCCCTCACAGAGCAGCCGAAAAGGCTCAAGAAAACGCTCGTCGCCAAAATCAGACAGCCCGGTGTCCTTCTTCGCCTTTGCCATCAACTCGTCGGCGGAGAAGCTGACGCGCGCAATACCCAGCGCATTTACCGCGCGCAGTACGCCGTTAAGTATGCGTATTGGCTGGCGATGGTAGGTGGTGGCGGGCGGTAATCCGCCGCTTGCATCAAAAGTCATGGTAAATTAGCGCCTTGGTTCAATGTGTCGTCAGTTTGTGGTCCGAAACCCGCAAGGCTCAGCGCTGCAACGCTCGGCACTTGTATTCGGCCACTCATATATACCGTAATATATACGTTAATTAAGATTAGTAAAGGGAAACATGCCAAAAGCCAGCCCGGAACGCAGTCGCGGACGCCCCGCCAAACTGTCGCGCGATCAGATATTGAGCTGCGCCCTGAAGATGATTCAGCGCTCGCCCGGCCAGAAAATCACGATGACCGGGGTGGCTAAGGCCCTGAATACCGCGCCCATGAGCCTCTATACCCACGTGCGGCACCGCGACGATTTAATGGACGGCATTGCCGACCGGGTGATGGGGCAGCTGAAGCTGGATATTGACACCAGCGCTGACTGGGAAACTCAGGTGAGGCAGTGGCTAACCCGCTCCTACGCGCATTTGTCGGCCTACCCGCAGATTGTGTCGCTGCTGCCGCAGGCTGACCGCATACCCCCGAGCTGGTTGCATGTTCATGCGCCGCTGGTTGCCACATTGAAGCGTGAAGGTCTTAGCGGCCAGGCGCTGGCCCACGCCTCGCAGTGGGTGGCCCACCAACTGATAGGCGCACTGATTCTCGGTTTTGCCCGCAGTCGCAGCGACCGAGCCGGCGAAGAAGTATCATCAATGCTGGGGCAGCTCGACGCCGACGAGAGCGAGATCTTTGCCGAAATTGCACCCTTTGTACTCCCCGACTATGAGCTGTTCCCCTATACCGTTGAGCAAGTGATCAACGCGCTGCGCAGCACCCTCAAGCGTGCATGAGTAAGGCGCCGCTGACACCACCGCCCGGCCCCCTGAACGCCGATCAACTGGTGGCACACCGGGGCTGGCGCAACCGCTACCCGGAAAATACCCTGCTGGCGGTCAATGGCGCCATTGACGCCGGCGCACGGCATATTGAAATCGACATTCAATTTACCGCCGACGCTGAAGTTGTTGTTTTTCACGACCGCAATCTGCTGCGCATGTGCGAGGTTGATCTCGATATATACAGCCTGAGCTTTGCCGACCTCCGTCAGTTCAAAGTGACGTCGGCGCAGCGTTTGGGCAGCCACGACACCGACACCCATATCAGCAGTTTGCGCGAGGTGGGCGCGCTGGTTGCGTGCCACCCGGATGTGACCCTGTATATCGAGATCAAGAAGGATATTCTCGACCACTTCAGCTCCGAGCAGACACTGGCGGCACTGGCCGAGGCGCTGCCGGAACTCCGCCCGCGAGTCGTACTCATCAGCTTCGATTACGCTATACTCCACCACGCTGCGGCGCTGGGCTGGCGCGTGGGCCCGGTTTTATGCGAGTGGCATGACCTGGACACGCCGACGTTGTTTCCAGCCAACCCCGACTGCCTGTTTCTCGACAGGGAGCAAATACCGCTGGACGCACGACTCGACGCGCTGCCATTCAACTGTGTGGTATACGAAATCGGCTCACGTGATGCGGCGCTGGACTGGCTGGCGCGCGGTGCGGCCAAAGTAGAAACCTATTACATTGGCGAAATGCTGATGGCCCTAGAAGATTAAGAATGCTTGAAACGGAAGTTGCGGTAATCGGCGGTGGTATACAGGGAGCAGGGGTGGCGCAAGCCGCCGCTGCTGCCGGTTACGAAGTCATGTTGTTTGAAAAAAAGGCTTGGGGCGCAGGCACCTCGAGCAATTCAAGCAAACTGATTCACGGCGGCCTGCGCTATCTGGAAAGCGGCGAACTTAATCTGGTGCGCCAGAATCTGGACGAACGCGAGCTGCTGTTGCGCAATGCGCCCGATCTGGTAAAACCCATCCCGTTTTACATCCCGCTGTACAAAGACAGTAAACGCCCGGCCTGGCAAATTCATATTGGTTTGATGCTCTATCGCCTGCTGGCGCGCTTCTCCCGCACCTCGGAGTTCCACCGGCTCGACCGGCGCGCCTGGCGCTACCTCGACGCCCTGAAAATGCACGATCTTAAAGCCGTATTTCAGTACTGGGACGCGCAAACCGACGACCGCATGCTCACCCGCGCCATTGTTAAATCAGCCATGGACCTTGGCGCCAAGGCTTTTTGCCCCGCCGAGTTGATCAAGGGTGAACGGCAGGCAGAAGGTTACAAACTACTGCTAACCGTGAAAGGCAAACCGGTGTATTGCATGGCGAAAACCGTGGTAAACGCCGCCGGGCCCTGGGTAAACGAGGTGCAGGGCAGACTGGACAGCAGCTTGCCACAATCGAATATTTCGCTGGTTCGCGGCGCCCATATCATTATTCCCGGCACGCTGGTGAAAGGTATTTACTACCTGCAATCGCCTATTGACGGGCGACCGTTTTTTGCCACGCCCTGGCGCGACAACATTATGGTTGGCACCACCGAAACCGAACACAAGGGCAGCCTGAACGAGGTGTCGGCCAGCCCGGAAGAAATTGAATATTTGCAGCGCAGTTTTGCGCATCACTTTCCCGACCACGACCACTCCGTGATCGAAAGCTTTGCCGGCTTGCGGGTACTGCCCGCCAGCGAGGAAGCTGCCAACCAGCGCAGCCGCAGCACGCTCTTCGTGCTCGATAACAGCGAATTGCCGCGCAGCCTCGCCATATACGGCGGCAAACTCACCGGCTACCGCCACACCGGCGAAGAGGCGCTCGCCAAATTACTACCGACTCTGGGCGAGCGGGAGCCGGTTAGCGACACCCGCGCCCTGCGTATCAAGCCAGCGTAAAGCGCTCACCCACAATCTCTTCTGATAACTGCCAGAGCTTTTCAGCAGCAACCGCATCGAGCGCATAAGGCGCGTACCCGAAACCGGGGTTATCTTCGGTAACCGGGTGACTGATCTGGCAGTCTTCCAGATACAACCCGCTTTTATCTGCAAGCGCGGGCGAGGTTGCTGCCCACACACTCGTGGCGGCACCCGCCTCTACCGATTTGAACTCCATATCCTTCATTTGCGGCGAACTGCTGAGGTACTCGTAGTCGCTTTCTTCCATATGACGCCCGAGGTTGGTCAGAATGCCGCCGGGGTGCACGGCATTCGCGTGAATACCGCGCTTGCTCAAACCCACCGAGAACAGCACATTTGCGGTTTTCGCCTGACCGTAGGCCTCCCATTTTTCATACTCGCGGCGCTCATAGTGAGGATCATCAAAATCTACGTTCCCCGCTTTGTGCCCGGCAGAACTCAGATTAACCACTCGCGCACCCGGCACCTTCAGCGCAGGAGCCAGAAGGCAGGTCCACAAAAAGTGACCGACATGGTTGGTACCAAACTGTAATTCACAGCCTTCGGCAGTGCGCTCGAGCGGTACCGCCATAATGCCCGCATTGTTAATCAGCATATCGATATGTGGATGCATGCCTAGCAATCTGGCGGCCGCGCTGCGCACCTGCTTGAGGTCACCCAGTTCAAGGGTCACGTAATCAACGTCTGCGCCGGGCACGGCTTCACGCAATTGTGCAAGCGCCTCCTCCGCCTTGGCCTCACTGCGCGCGGTAAGGGTGATTGCCGCGCCGGCCGCTGCCAGGCTTCGGGCGGTTTCAAAACCCAGCCCCGAAGACGCCCCGGTAATAACAGCGCGCTTGCCAGCAAGGCTGATTCCCTGGAGCACATCGCTTGTGGTAGACGAAGCAGAAAAAGCAGACATAGAACCTCTCGTAGCTATATCGCCAACAGGCGAATGAATTAAACAAAGCGCACTAAAGTGCAAAAACAGCAAGCATTACAGCGATTTAACCCTCAAGACATCATTACCAAACGATTAACCGTAGCTAACAAAGCCTACATATGCAGCCTATTCATCTGTTTTTTAACGGGTTTTTGTTCATTATTCGTATAAATATTTTGTCAGAAACTCTCTTTATGCACGAGTGCAGGCTATTCCGCTGTAAGCGAAAAAAAGGTGCAAAAACGTAAACTGGTCTTCGTCGAAACAGTCTTTAACCAGGAGCACTACCATGAACAACGCACACGCCACTATCAGCGCCGCCGACATTGCAGAGGGCACCGCCAAAGTCAGCGTTATCTCCATTCTGGTCTCAGGTCTTATCTACTGCGTTGCCTTGCTGGTATAGAACCCGCAGCTGATCAGCAGACCCCAACGGTAGCTTCTCCCCCGCCCTGTGCGGGGGATTTTTTTTGGACGCCATGCTAACCTCTGCGCTCCATTTTTACCGATACCCTCTCACCATGAGCAACCTAGATAAACACCGCTACCTGCTGCTCGGCACACTCAAGAAGAACGGCGACTACGTAGATACTCCGGTCTGGTTTGCCAAAGACGGCAACACCCTCTACATGTTCTCAACAGGCGACGCGGGCAAAGTGAAGCGCTTGCGCAATTTCAACGACGCCCGTGTGGCGCCCTGCACAGTCAGCGGAAAATCTCTCGGAGAGTTCAGCGCGGCCAAGGCCGAGTTGATAAATGATGATGCCGGTCAGGCCGAGGCGCATCGCCAGCTAATCAAAAAGTACGGCTGGCAAATGCGCCTTCTGGATGTGGGAGCGCGGCTGGCGGGTAGAATCCGCAGCCGCGCTTTTATCAAGGCCGAGCTATAACCACCGACCTAAAGAACCGGTTGTGTACCCGCTCTCAGTGTTGCCTGTGGTTCACTGCTGGCCAGATACCGCAGGCTGCGATTACCGGACGTGGACATCGACATCCGCAGGCAGTCTTCGATCACTGACAATGCCGTTTGCAGGCGGGTCTCGGTTTCATAGTACGGAACACCGAAGCGCAACAGGTTTCTCTCCTGGCCATCCCGGCCTCTATCCTTGATGCACTTGCAATGCACTTTTTGCTGATTCATTGCATCGTACAGGGGATAGGGATCAAAGTTCAGAAAACTCAAACTGAACATCCCGTTCACACCCATTTTCCCGTCGTGTGGTTCAAGCAGACGAAATTTAATGCCGTGACTTTTCAGCAAGTTGGTTAGCCTCACCCGGAAAAAGAGCGAGAGAGCCGCACTGCGCTCGCGAATTTTCTCGGCACCTAACTGCCGGTGCATTCGAAAACAGGTAGCGAGGCCGGCATAGGCAGAAAAGTCCAAACCGCCAGATGGGGCAAAGCCGATATCTGAAGACAGCTTGGAAAGCGGCTCGCCGGACCAGTTCAATGCTCCCACCTGATCGCGGAAATTTTCGTTAGTCCACATTAAGCCGGTGCCACGCGGACCAAAAAGCCATTTATGGCAGCTTCCAAAAACCACGTCGGCGTTCTCAAACTCCGGAGGCAGTATTCCCAAAGACTGCGATACATCAAGAATGGTGCACGCCTCCGGACGACGCGCTTTTACTTCTCGCATCCAGTCTGCCACCGGCAGACGATGACCGGAGTCGTAGGCAATGTGAGAAAAGAAAGCAATATCCGGTTTAAACCCTTCAACCAGCGCTGTGAAGGCGGAGAGACTTTTTATTTCCTTGTCGGAAACATAGCACACTCGAAATTCCGGAATCCGCTCAAATGCACCAATACCCCCGATATGTTCGCTCAGGGTAGTCAGCACCCGCAGCGGCCTGTTGGCGCGACCGGACAGGCGCGCAAAAGCCAGGGCCAGCAAGTTGGAGCATTGCGATGCACTGCCAACCAGTTGCAACTCGTGATCGGGAGCCGGCCACAAGCGCGATGCTTCGCGCCGTGCTTCGTAATACGCTTCCCGACCCTGACTGTACTGCATCAAAGGCTGCGAAAGCAGTTCCCGGCTGTCGAACTGCCGCATATCCGACAGCACCGTTTCAGAAGGAGAACCCATAGTCCCCGGGTTAAGGTTGATGTTGTCGTAGGGAAAATGTTCGCGCCGAAAAACTTCCCAGTCCTGCTCACTACTTTGCACGGCCTCCAGCTTGCGGTTAATGCGAGCCGTGAGCAAAGGCACAACAACGGTTTCTTCTTTCGCTTGCGAAACAGCGTTTCCACACCACTGAGTATTGGGCGCAAACAGTTCGCGGCGAATACGGGTGCGATAAGGCAGGAGCATGCGGAAGCTCTTGTGTACTACTTCCTGCATATCCGACTGTTTAATGTGAGTGTCCAGAAACTGGCTTTCGATATCGTATTCCAGCTTGCTCTCGTCCTGCTCGCCGCGAGGATCATACACGCCGCGCTGTATACTCACCGGGCAGGATTCTGCCGAAGCAATTTCACAAATACTGTCAGCCAGTTCATTCACGGAAAACGACTTTTCGGTAACGTGATTGATCACTCGATGCGTACCGAGGTCCGGAACCGAATCCCACAGCGATGCAAGCGAACTGATTGAGTCATTCAGTGCCATTAAACCGGTGCGCTGATGGCCGGTGCCATAAACCGTCAGCGGCAAGCCTCGCAGTGCCTGCGCTATAAAGCGATTGGCAACCGTACCAAAGTATTCGTCGTAATCAACGCGGGTAAACAGGTCGGCGTGCTCGCCGATATCTTCCGTCCAGGTACCGAATACGGTTGACTGCATAATATCGGTTACGCGCAAGCCCCACTTTTGACAGGCAATGGCAATAAAGTTTGTGTCATTAATTTTCGACGCGTGGTAAATGTCGTCTGCCTGGCGCGGATAAGGTACAGCACGACTGGCCATACGACCTTTATATTCGGGCTGAAAGTAACCTTCAGCAATATCCAGGCCGCCCTTCGCATACTCGCCAAAGGTGCCCAGCTTGATCACATGACATTCCGGCACATGCTCTCGCACCGACCACAGCAGACGCATATTGCCTTCTTCATTGTTGCGAATGGTCAGCAGCGCGTTTTCAACATTTTTCATTGAAAATGGCGCTGAGCACTGTTGCGCAAGATGATAAATAGCTGCGGGACGGTGCTCGGAGATCAGCAAATCAAGCGCCGGTGAATTGACGTCCATATGAACAAAACTCATATTGGACAAGTTGTAATGCTTCTTACAGGCCCACAAACGTTGTTCGATTTCCAGAACAGGGAGAATGCTGTCGCTACCGACTTCACGCACTAAACGTCGTCGAAGAAAGTTATCGACCAGAATAATATCTCTATCAGGATTTTTTCTGGCCAGGCGCAAACTCAATGGCCAACCCAGATAGCCATCGGCACCCAGAACAATAATTGGAGATTTTTGTGGCTGCGACATGCTCGCCTCCCGTCAAATTTTTGTATCGATCAACGTCTAACCCCGACGCCATCCTCTCGTCCGAATCACTCCGAGACGAACTTTTGTATGTACATAGCGCTTAGAGCAACATGCGTGCCAAAGTGTAAAAACCCCGATAAAACGCGGTATTTTTGGATAATTACGGAATTACGCTTAAACAGAGAGGCAGAGATCGTTGCCGCTCCGCGACAGTGATCTCTGTAAGTTGACTTAAGTTGTTGAAACTAGCGCCTGTCGGCTTGTAACAATAAGGCGACAAATATGAAAACCTTGAAGAATCGGGATAGAAATGTGGTGATTTTCGCTTACCTAACCATCCTTGAGCGGAGGGAATGCATACTCTCACCGGTCATGAGCGCGGTAATATTCCACAATCGAACACGTATCGCGGGCTGATGGGCGGGATAGCGGCAATGACTACTGAAATTCATACTTAGGCAGAGCGATTTTCGGAAACACCACGAAACGCGCTGCCGTTGTCGCCGACAGCATACAGAAAGTTCCGGATAGAGAGTCGCCTGAGAATAAGCGGAGAGATCGCCCTGTAATTAGTTCAGATACGGGCGCAAAAGCGTGACAATTTCCTGCTCGCCACCATCAGAATGTGCAAAAGGTACAGTCAACGCGCTCAATTCGGATAAGGCCCGACACAGATTGCCATCGACAAAATCGGTTGGCGCCATTTCTACGGCCGGACATTGCTTGTGAATCCACTCCAGCAACGCAGATTCTTCCGGCCAGTAGTCTCTTCGAAGGTAAATTACCGAGGTATTGTTCTTCCAGGCCTCACAAAAGTTTCCATAGCCTGGCTTTGTCAGTAATACATCAACCGAAGCCAACGCATCGATATAGCTTAAACCGGTTTCGGAAATACGGGTGAAGCCCGCCGCCGTGGCCTCGATATGATCAGGTACGATGCAATGGGTATTTTCCGGCAATGTCCAATGAGCGATATCCAGCTCCTGATCAATACCCCCCAAAGAAAACATAAGCATCTGCGTGTTTCCGGGCAAGCCGAGTGTGTGGTGTAGTGAATGCTTTCTGCCGCTTCGTGCCAACGGACCAACGCACACCCTGTTGTCCAGTGCAGTCATATCCATGCCAGGTGTGACCCGAATAAATCGCTCTGTCTGACGATAAACGCTGGTAATTTCGTCGCATATTTCCAGCATGCCGGCGTCATTGTCCATCATCGGCCGCATGATATCCGCCCAGTTTAACGAGCACATGCCAAATGCCGGGATGCCAAGCTTCCTGGCTGCACTTAATACCGTGTAATCAACGTTACTGATAACCAGATCGGGCTTTAATTCGGACAGAATGTCGCAGTAGGACTGGCAGTGTTCGGCGTACCGGCTGTGCCACCGTGTAAAGCGCGCTTTGGTCTCGTCAAGGTCTACCCGCAAGGGGCCGTGCATCGCAATAGTGACATGCTCGGGAGCGGCTACATACTCTACGCCATCGGGAATAAAGGTTTGCACCACGTCCGCAGGCAAGCTGGAAAACAAGAGAATCTTGAGCGACGGATCTGCGCCCCGGAGTGCAGTAAGCAGCGGAACCGTTTGCCCCAGATGGCCCAGGCCATGCGCGGAGATGGCCAACAACAGGGTTTTCGACATTCACTTCTCTCAAGGACCAGACTGATTCGGCAATGATAACACCGGAACCCGCACCGAATCGTGAGAATGCGGGGAACGACTATCAGTTAGCCTGTCGGCGTGAGCGGTACTGTCCGGGATCGAGATGGTGGCGATGCAGCAACCGGTAAAACTCCGTGCGATTGCGCTTGGCCAGATGCGAGGCCTTCGACACATTGCCCTGGGTAATATTCAGCAATTCGGCGAGATACTCACGCTCAAAATTATCCCGGGCTTCGGCAAACGACTGGATCTCGCCCGCATCCATTTTCAGGGCATTTTGCACAAGTTTTGCAGGGATTACGTGGGTGCTCGACAGCACCATCGTCTGCTCAACAATATTCTGGAGCTGCCGAACATTGCCCGGCCACGATGCCGACACCAGATATTCCAGCGCTTCGGCAGAGAAATGCTTCTTACCCAGGCCCTTGGCCGCGGCCAGCGTTTCAAGAAAATGATTAGCCAACAACGGTATATCGTCGCGACGATCACGCAGAGGCGGCAGTGAGAGCTGAACCACATTTAGCCGGTAGTAAAGGTCTTTGCGAAAGCGCTGGGCCTCGACTTCCTCCTCAAGATTAAAGTGAGTTGCGGCGATAATTCGCACATCTATCGGAATCGACGTGGTAGACCCGACAGGCCGCACTTCGCGCTCTTGCAGAACCCGTAACAATTTGGCCTGAAAGCCCAATGGCATATCGCCAACTTCGTCGAGAAACAGCGTGCCGCCGAAAGCGGACTGAAACAGACCGTCGTGTGATTTCGTTGCGCCGGTAAAGGCACCCTTGCTGTGGCCGAACAGCTCTGACTCCAGCAATGATTCCGGTACCGCGCTGCAGTTTATTGCCACAAAGGGATGGCTGGAGCGCTTACTGGCATCATGAATAGAGCGCGCCAACAATTCCTTGCCTGTACCGCTCTCGCTTTGAATCAGAACACTGGTATCACTCTTGGCCACCATCTTCGCCTGTGACAGCACTTCCTGCATTACGGTACTACGCGTCACAATGCCGCCGTTGAGATCACCGTCGTCGTCAGAGTCTTCCTCTCCGTGAACAAGTAAGGCGCTATTGATCTCACGCACCAGCTCGGCACTGTCAAAGGGCTTTGTCAGGTAGGCGAAGGCTCCCCGGCGGGTTGCCTCCAGAGCGTGCGGTATAGAGCCGTGCGCGGTCAGCATAATAACCGGCAGTGACGATCGCGTTTTCTTGATATGCGCAAACACCGCCATGCCATCAATGTCGTCCATGCGCAAATCTGTGACCACTACATGCGGCTGGTAGCTGTCTACCATGGCCAGACCTTTGCGCCCGCTGTCCGCACAGGCAACGTCAAAGCCGTCGGAACGCAGGCGCATCGAAATAAGTTTCAGCAGATCCGGGTCGTCATCTATAAGCAGTATGCGTTGTGTCATAGTTGTCCTGTTGTCGTTCCGGGAATGTAATAAGAACCAACGTCAGTGGTAGCCGTTGCCGGATCGATTCAGACGCATCTCAATCGACTTAAGTTCCTCAAGCTTTTTTCTGGCATCGGCAGATTCTATTTTCGCAGATACCAGCTGTCGGTTAAGTCGCTGCCAGTCTTGATTAATAGTAAGCAACATAGACGCCAGCGCGCTGTAATCTTCGTCAAAGAATCCGTATTTCTTTGCCTCAATGTAATCATTTAACAAAGTTTCCGCTTCACGGTAGTGAGAACCGGCATCGGGCGACGCGGTATTCATGAGCGCCGACACCAGGCGTAAACGGCTGTCTTTATCCGGTGATCGCTGAAATGCATCGCGGGCACGTTTTAATTCGCTCAGGTAGCGGCTCCCGCGCATCTCGGCGACTTCCCGGTAGAAGCACATTAATCCGGTGACCGAGTTTTGATAGGTCACTGTCTGCCGAGCCACTCCGGGCTTTCCGTTTTGCGTAGTGCAAGCGCTTAGTACTGTCAGCAGCATTACCGCGATCAGTTTAGGCTTGTATCGATACATGTAGCTTCGTCCTCTTGGTCAGGTGGCGTTCCAACTGGCAATATGAGTCGAAGGTGTGCCCCCCCACTGCGCTCAAGTGCTTTTATTTCTCCGTGGTGCATGCGCGCATACAACCGCGCTATAGCAAGCCCCAGCCCGGTTCCTTTCAAATGACCGCTTGAGCGGGTGCTGCCTTGATAAAAGGGCTGAAATACCTGCTCGCATTCACTCGGATGTATACCGGGGCCACTGTCTATGACATCCAGTTGCAGCCGGTCATTTTGCAGCGATTCGGAAATATGAAGCTGACTGGACTCGCTGGAAAATTTCACTGCGTTGGAGATCAGATTGTCGACAATGGCTGTTAGTTTCTCGACATCTGCGTGAATTTTCATGTCTGTCAAATTCATCACAAGTTCGAGATCTTTCGAACGAATACTCAGCTGGTGATCATCAACCACATCGTGAATAATGCCGCTTAGCGGCACCCACTGCAGCTCCAGTTCAGCCTTTGGCTCATCGGTAATACTGAAGGCCAGCAAGTCTTCTATGCGTTTTTGCAGATGCAGCCCGCTTTTCTCCAAAATATCGGCAATTTCCTCTTGTTGCTCGTTCAGCGGCCCTACAATGCGATCTTTCAATAATCCGGTGCCCTCACGGATGCTTGCCATTGGTGTTTTTAGCTCATGGGAAATATGCTGAAGAAAAACACGTTTCTGATCAGCCAGCTCAGTCAAACGTTCGCGCAGCCATTCCAAACGCTGGGCCAGAGCCTGGATATCATCGGGGCCGGTTACCTTAATTCGCTGACTGATATCACCGCTACCCAGCTGGTGAATACTCTTGTCGAGCTCCTTGATCGGCCCGGTGACGCGAAGCATGATCAGAAAGCCGAGGCCCATCGCTACCGGAATGATCATGAAAGCTTCCCAAAGCAGGATTGACTGTGCGTCGCTGGCGTAGCTGTGCAATTCCTGTACGCGCTGGCGAATATCGTCGCTGTTTTTATCTATCAAACCTCGAACAATCTCACGCATGTCGTCAAACTTGTTCAGGGAGTTCACAGCTAGGGTTGAGTTGGGGGGCTCCTTTCTCAGCACGGCGTAGAACTCCGACTCCAGGCTGAGTAATTCCGCGATTTTTGCCAGAGTATGCTGTTCGCTTTCGGACATCAGTAGCTTTGACGCCGTTTTCTCAAACTCCAGATGCAGTTCGTGGTAAGTATCGAGAAGGCTGGTGTCGCCAATAACCTGATACACGCGCGCATTGCGTTCCATTCCCATCAGGTAGTCGCCCAGGCTTCGGCTATGACGCACGGCCTGGGTACCCTCAAGCACGGTAATCTGACTGTCGTTTGCCAGCTGCCGGACGAAGTGTGTTGCACTGACCACCGCCAGCAACAGGGGGATTACAACCAGAGCGAAGCCCAATACTACCCAATGCATAACTTTCCGCGGGAAAAACCGCGAAAGCGCATGCCCCGAAAGGTTACGCTTGCCCGCGCCACGATAGTTTTTCGCCAGGGTAGTACTCATGGATTTACGGACGTTGAAGCCCACCCTTTTTATCGATAAATGCCGCACACATAGCACAGCAGCGCACTGCGTGCGTGCGCGATATGGCTACCCCCCAATGATGTATCGGCATTTCCATTCCGTCCGTAGATTTCTGTTTTAGTCCGGCTCGACAACAACCCGGCCAGTGCAAGTAACACTACAACTGCTTCTTCATAAGGTTCAGCGCATTCCAGCTGGGTATCTGCGGCTCAAACTCACACTCATTAACGTTAATGCCGCGGGTCCAACCCCAGACGGCCATACCGCGAAACAACTTATTTGACCGCGAGCCGCTGGCGTTTACAGCGTCTATTGCAGCCTGTGTATAAGCTTCCTGCGTTTTTTCGCGATCATCCGACGCCGGGCGGCAATTGATGCCACGGCAAAAGCCGTACTCATGCACTGTTGCAGCAGCCGGAATACCCAGTTGATACATGACGTTTAATTTGGTCGCCCATTCTGCCATTTGTTTCGCGTGACGGGCGGCAATTCTTTGGTATTCCGTCACAGAGTGCCCCTGCCCTGCGGGGCCAGACCCGAGGTCATACAAGGGTGCTATGTAGTACCCGTTGTTATGGTCACTGAAAATTTCGGCAATATTACCCGCAGCCGGCCCTGCCGGATTAAGTTGATTGGATGAGCCGAAGACCGAGAAAAATCGCCCCTGAGGGTGACGGTCATTTTTACACTCTACCGGCCCTTGCTGCAGACTGGCCTCAACCGTACCAGAAAAATTTTCGGCAATGCGCTTGTAGAAATAGTACTGCCCGTTCTTTGAGCTAACATTGAAAGGTTCAATATCAAATTGAACTCCCGCGACATTATCATCTGCGCAGAACTTTCGGCTCACCTTGTCGGCATAGGCAATCGCCATTTCCCGCGGCAATTCGTTGAAGCCCTTCATGCTCCCTTCATAGTCGGCACTGACGACACCGTCAATCAGCGGCACAACCATGACCTTTCCACCGGCAAGGCTGGCATCGACTTCACTTGCGTAGGCGCGCACGGTATCCGCTCCATCGGCACCTATCAGTTTACGGTCGGTTTTAAGCGGATAGACAACTATCAGGTCATCGAGACGACACTGCTTTGCATTCCGCCCCCGGCAATACATCTCCATACTTCCTGCATAGGTATAAATCAGCCGTATCTTGTGTTTACTTCCAGCCTGCCGGTTGTAGTTGTTCAATGCCGTTGCGTAGTACCCGGGATCGTAGCGTCGCTTTCCATCGACCCGGTTACTGATGTCATATACCCAGGCGGCGTGAGCAAACGGAACCGGCGAGCCACTGCTCGCCATTGACGTTTGCACAAAAGTCGACAGGACCATAACAACGACACTCCACCGCAGTAAGCGCGCCCGTGGGCGCGACTTAACAGGCTTGTTTTTACATATAATCACAGGGCTACTCCACGGTTACCGATTTTGCGAGATTTCGCGGCTGGTCCACGTTGGTTCCGCGCAAAACCGCCACATGGTAGGCGAGCAATTGCAGCGGCAGGGTGTAAACCATTGGCGCTATCAAGCCTCCCGACTTGGGTACATCAATAGCCATTTCTGTTCGCGATGCTGAAAATCCGGCACCCTGATCACCGATAACAATCAGCCGACCTCCCCGGGCGCGCACTTCAGCGAGGTTTGACTTCAGTTTGCCCAGCAATGGGTTGTACGGCGCCAGCGCGACCACGGGTACCTGATCGTCAACCAGAGCGAGCGGGCCATGTTTCAGCTCTCCCGCCGCGTAGGCATCGGCATTGATGTAGGTGATTTCCTTGAACTTAAGCGCACCTTCCATGGCGATGGGATACATCTGCCCTCGCCCCAGAAACAAAACGTAGGGGCTATTGACGATGCTTTCCGCAACCGCTCTGATCTGGCTATCCAGCGCATAAACGCTACGAACCTGCTCCGGCGCACGTTTTAACACAGTAACCAGTGAAGCCTCCCGCCGTTCGCTCAAGCCGTTGGTCGAGTATCGCGCCAGCAAGATGGCCAGCAGATTGAGGTTCATCAATTGAGTAGTGAAAGCCTTTGTCGAGGCAACCCCGATCTCAGGGCCGGCCTGGGTCAGAAATACCAGGTCCGATTCGCGAACCAGCGAACTTTCGTCCACATTGCAAATAGTCAACGTGGCTCTGTAAGGGGCGCGCTTGGCAAATCGCAGCGCCGCCAGTGTGTCTGCAGTCTCTCCGGATTGGGACAGAGTCACAAAGAGAGTGTTCGGGTTTACCACTGCGCGGCGGTAGCGGTATTCGCTGGCCAGTTCGACCTTGCAGCTAATGCCACACAGAGATTCGAGCGTGTAGCTGGCAACCAGACCTGCGTGATAGCTGGTACCGCAAGCTACAATGTGAATATGCTCAATATCCTTGAGTGTTTCTTCGGCATCGGCCCCCAGAACAGCCTCATTCACCAGGTCACCTTTAAGCGCGGGCAGTAAGGTACGCTCGATTACAACATCCTGTTCGTATATTTCCTTTTGCATAAAGTGCTCGTAGGGCCCTTTATCAAGCTCTACACTTTTTTGCTGCGACTTTTTCATCTCGCGGATAACGACCATGCCCTGTTCATCAATGATATTGACCGAGTCAGGCAACACTTCTGCGATGTCGCCATCTTCAAGCGAGATAAAGTACTGCGTCACCGGAAGCAGGGCGGTTACGTCTGAGGCAAGGTAGTTTTCCTTTTCCGACACACCGATCAGCAGAGGGCTGCCGCGGCGTGCGGCAATAATTTTCCCGGGTTCACGCGAACTGATTACGGCAATTCCGTAAGTACCTTCCAACTGGCGCACCGTTTGCCGCACAGCTTCCTGCAGGGTGTTGCCACCACGAGACAGATGATGGACGAGGTGAGCGATGACCTCGGTATCTGTTTCTGATTGAAATTTGTAGCCTTTGCTTTGCAGATCCCGTCGAAGATCTTCGTGATTCTCGATAATGCCGTTATGAACAACAGCAATTTCGCCTGAGGATATATGCGGATGAGCGTTAACCTCCGAAGGTTTTCCGTGTGTCGCCCAGCGAGTGTGGCCAATACCAATTGAACCGGAAATATGCTTTTCGGCAAGCTGGCGCGAGAGCACGTCAACCTTACCCAAAGCACGGACGTTAACCAGCCCCTTTACGCCCATCGTTGCGATACCGGCCGAGTCATAGCCCCGATACTCCAGACGTCGCAACCCGTCCACCAACGATGGAATTACGTTCCGCTGACTGACCGCACCCACTAATCCACACATAACTTTCTCCTTTGATTCACGTGTTAATGCATTTATCTGGCTTCATGCCGTTAAATGGCTCGCGTAGTATCGAGCGCTGTTGACTGTGGTTTAGCAATCGCCATGCCAAGGAGACGGATGCACATCTACTTTGGTATTTGTGCCTTATTTTCGGCAGTATCGTTGGCTATAGCGTCTGTAAGACAAAGGAATGGCGGCACCACGCACCGCAAGACGGGTAGCGTGGCGGCCGGATATTTTGTGCAGAAAGTATTTGTTGCTCGCTGGCGACAGGAAATTCTAGCTGGCGACGAGATCGTTGAGAGATCCGCGAAAATTTACGTCGCGCATCAGTGTCTGTAGGTCAGATTCGCTAACCTCGATACGAATATCATCATCCAGCATTGCCAACATCGCATCGATTTCAACGCAGAGCTCCAGGTTATCGTTGAGCAGCCGTCTTTTTATACGCAGGTGCTTCTTCTTGTTTGCCGCTTCGCGAAAGCGGCTGCGCATTTCTCTCGACACTTTGAATGCAGCAACGATGTTGTCAGGCGTAGCCAGCGATTTCAGAAGATTCTCGGCTTTCTCCTTCTCGCTCTCATACGCAGCCATGGCCTCTCGTCTTTGCTCGTCGAGTTCGTTCGCGCGGCGCATCATACTGCGCCGCTTTATCAACCCGCCCCAGAAGGAAAGGCTGCTCAAATCCTCGTTGTGTTTGTCTACTTCTGCAGCCACGCGGTACAGACGGTCGGCCGCCTCCGTCATTCCTCGCCTGGCAGCCTGCAATTCGTCGCCGCCAATGGTTGTCACAACATTCAACGCGCGCTCTTTGTGAAACGTACCGCAGGCATGGCCTGCAAAGGCAGGCGCCTCGTCGTCTTCGCTACCCAGGTTGGCACGCTCCTGCCTGACAATTTCGAGTACTTCTTTTAGCGCCTCCTGTTCACTCGCAATCGCAGCGCGCAATTGCGCGACCGTCACAGTGGCTATTGGCAGTGTATTCGTCATCCCCTCACCGTTTTACGTCAATATCTCAGAGCACAGAGCTGTGTGCGCCTGCGCGCAAAATACTGTGCCTTGTATGTGGCTATAAAAATCCAGTCAGCAAGTTCTATGCAAGAATCAGGCACAGCAAAATAGTAATTTTTCGCACTCTGGCACCTGCAATCCACCTCGCAAAGGCCATCATGAGGCCCGCTAACCGGGCGCTGTCGCGGCAAGGCAACAAAGATAAAACCCACCCCAACAGTGACTTAGCACTTTTGTGGTTAAGCCCTGTTGCCAGACCCCGACAGGCTCACCCCCGGATTGCAGCCTGAACTCCGCCAACCATCGCGAGGCTGGCCCATACCCTTGATTCTTATGGGAAATTTGTATCTGGCACGAGTCTTGCCATTTGCAGGCTACTACACAGGTTTCCACGCCTCGGAACTGAAATCACAATTGGGGAGCTCGACTTCACATGAACAAGCCAGAACAACCTTCGACATCAAAACCCATCCGCAAGACGCTAGCTATCTGCATGCAGAGAACTGGCTCAAGGGGCAACAGCGCGAATAAGTCCGCTGCCCTGATGTGCATGATTGCGGCCCTGACGCTGCCAACCACCCTTCATGGGGCCGAACAGGCCGCAGAGCCCGACAAGGCCGCGCAAGACTATTCTCCCGAGGTAATGGCAGCGGCTGCCACCTCAGCCCAGTCACAACGTTGGCTTAACTTTATTACCCAAATTCGTGAACTGGCCCAGCAGTCCTATCGCACAACCGCTCAGGAACTGATGCTGAAATCACGTGAGGCTGATGTTGCAGCCGAGCGCGGTGATACCGGACTGTCGCTGTCAGCAAGTTACTCCGATTACCCCGATGGCCTGGGTGGCGACGTTTCCAACGGCACAGCTAACGACAGCCTTGAGCAGTATTCCGACGTTCGCTTGAACTATAGCCTGCTGGACCAGCTTCTGCGGAAGTCGTCGCGGGTTGACGCTGCCAAGGCTCGCCTGCATCAAGCCGAGTATCTGGTGTCGGAGCAGCACGAAGCCGCTTCGGTAGAGCTCGCCCGTGGCTCCGCTATCGCCTGGTCTGAAAAATACCAGTATCAGGCACTGTCGCAGGCGCTCTCGCACATTCAGTCCGCAAAGAAGAAGCTGAAGCTATCGGCTGAAGCATCGATGCCGGAAATTACCGAAGCAACACTGGCTAACGAAGCGGAAGCGCTGATTCTGCACAACGAAATAACCAGTGCCTTTGACTCCCTGTCTCCGTTTGAGCCGTCGGCACCCAAACTGCCTGAAGACTACACAGTGCTGCCACAACGTGCGCCCGGCAGTGACGACATTATTCGGTTGGCCAACCGGTCTTCGGAAGCAAAAACACTTGAGCTCGAAGCCGAGGCGCTGGAAGAAGAAGCTGAATCCTTTCGCGGTAACGGTGTAGACCTCGACCTTTATGCCGGCCAGGTATATCAGCGTCGGGGCGGTGGTGCTGGCACCGATAGAGAGGACGGCGCGCAATTTGGTGCCGTACTGACCATTCCGCTGGGCGCAAACGACTACTACGAAGGCAAGTCTCGCAAGTGGCAAGCGCAGGCAAGACGCCGCGAAGCCGCCGACGCCCTGCTGCAACGCCAGCGTGAACTGATCGAGCTGCGCAACGACTGGAGTCAGTCTGTAGCCGCACTCAGCCGCACAACCGAACGTATGCGCCAACAAAACCGGATTCTGACGCAAATGCGCCAACGTGCCAGCCAACCCGGATCGGGACGCGCACCGCACCCCTGGCAAATTGACGTAGAAACAGCGCGATTCTGGTTGCGCGTCGCCGACACATGGCGTGAGCGCGGCGAGTGGCTAGCCAACGTTCTGGCCTGGTCAGTCGTCGAACCTGAATATCTGGTTGACCGTTTTCGTGACAGCAATCTCGCACAGGAAAATGCGATTTGTGCACCACTATACGAATGTTAGTACACCGTGAACCCTGCTTAACAAAGATGATGAGGATTTAAATCATGGTTTCAGCCCTGCGAAATGCCAAGACATTGCCGCCGGAAAGGACGCCGCTTCAGTACGAACTGAAGGAGCTGAAGGAATTTGATCGCGTAACCGATGAAGCCGCCAGCGTACGCTCGGTTTTCGGGCCGCCGGTCAGTGACGCCAGCGACCAGAGCAGCTCGCTGCCGCTGGTCATTATCGGCTATGACAAGCAGAAAATACTCCAGTACCTGACCCAGTATCGCGAGAGCAGCGAAAACTGCCTGCGCCCTATTGCCGTGATCGGTGTTGCCGATCACGCCATTGATCCGATACTGGAACAGCTGGTTGACGGCTTGTTACCGCCACGACCAGACAGTGAACAACTGAACGAGATGGCGCTGACGCTTTCAATGTTGCAACGCCAGCTCCGCGATATTCGACATGCACCGGAAGACCGCCCGCTAACCTTGCTGCAATTCCTGTACAGCCGCGGCGCGCGCCTGCAGCCTATTGTCGACCCGAACGAGTCCCACGCCTACTCCTATCCCCTGGCGGAGTTGATGCTGGGCAGTTCGGCAGCAGCCGTTCGCGAGCTGCTGGACGACATGGCCAATCACCAGATTGTCAGCCGTGCACATGTTGATCGTCTGTTCACCTGCCCGGACTGCAGTAACTATCGCGTGTGTGTGAAAGAGCTATGCCCGGAATGTCATTCCACACATCTGGAAACGGAAGAGTCCATTCACCATTTTCGCTGCGGGCACGTCGGTCCGGAATCCGAATTTATGGCTTCCGGCCGCCCAATCTGCCCAAAATGCAACGGCGAAGTGCTGCATATTGGCGTTGAATACAATCGCCCCGGCCAGTTTGTGAACTGCGGAGATTGTCACTACTGGGCGACCGAACCCCTGATTGAAGCCTGGTGCGCCGTCTGCAACCGCTATCATTCACCGGCCAACCTGCTGCCGGTAAACATCAGCAACTATTCGCTGACACAAAGCGCGATGCATATTGCGCGTACCGGCTCGTGGAATCCCCGCGCCACACTCGAAGACGATCGTGCACACAGTGAACGCAGTCAGCGTGCGGGAAGTCGTGAACACGACGACGGCATTCGCCCGGAGCCGCGTGGCAAGGCAAAACGCAAGAGCCGAAAGCCCCAGACAAAATCCGGAGCGATGTCCAAAGCCAGTGAAGCCATAGCCAGTGTGGTGCTGAAAATTGCCGGCGAAAACGACAAGCCCACCACGGTCTACAACGTTGCGCTCGGAGCCGAGCACGATGAATGGGAAAGCCAGTTGAACACCGTGCGTGAGATTATTCAGGACTATGCCAGCGAATCGCTGATGTGTGTTGAGCTGCGCCAGCACGAACTGCTGGTGGTGCTGCACGACGCCCCGGACCGGGGAACACCCACCTGTCGACAGCTGGAAAATGCAGTTCGACGCGAAGCGGGTATTAACGTCGATATTTGCGAGCTCGATGAATACCCTCACAACCACATGCGCGACGACGCCGTTGCCCGTCAGCCAGCGAATTGAACGATGAATGATCTGGAGCTGATGTCATGTTGAACGAACTCTATATAGAGCTCAGCCAGTTTGTGGAGGGCTGCCTGCGTCTTGTCGACAGCCTGAGCCTTTGGCAACTGGCGTTGATCATGTGGCCCTTTGTGTTCTTGTCGGTACCGCGCTATATCGTGTCCGAGCTGGTTGTACTGGGCCTGATGTTTCGATCCGAGCCTTCGGAGAAAACACGCTTTCGCCAGAAGCTCGCGGTTGAAACGCCTCTGGTTTCCATTTTGCTGCCAGGCTACAACGAGGCAGACACACTGGAAACGACCGTGCTATCGCTGCGTGAACAGTCCTACCCCAACCTGGAAATTATCGTGGTCAACGATGGTTCCAGCGACGGCATGGGGGAGATTGGCCGGCGGCTGGCTCGTCGTGGCTGGGTACGCTACTTCGAACACAGGCATCGCGGCGGCAAGTCTTCTGCAGAAAACTTTGCCGCCAATGCTGCACGCGGCGAGTACATGGTGATCTGCGATGCCGACTCGACATTCGACCGGCATTCCGTATGGCACTTGCTCGTAGAGTTTTATCGCCCTGAAATTCAGGCGGTGGCGGGCAATTTGCGCGTACGCAACGGTGGCACCAATCTGCTCACACGCTGCCAGGCAATCCAGTACCTGTTTAGCATCGGTGTAGGGCGTCGAACCGCTGCTGCGGCAGGCACCCTGTCTATCGTGTCCGGTGCCTTTGGCGCCTTGCGCAGCTCCATCGTCAAACAGGTGGGCGGCTGGGAAGCCGGCCCCGGCGAAGACGGTGACCTGACCACAAAAATTTGCCTGGCAGGCGGCCAGATTGGCTTCGCGCCCAAAGCCATTTGCATGACCGATGCACCCGACAACTGGTGGGCATACTTTCGTCAGCAATTGCGGTGGAATCGAAGTACCGTTCGCTTTCGCATACGAAAGTATCGCGGCGTATTCAACCCCTTTGCCCGCGAGTTCAACACACGCAATTTAATTTCAGCACTCGATGAAGTGATCTTCGAGGTGATCTTCGCTATATCACTGCCCATCTATGTCTGCTGGATGCTGTTGAACCACGCAGAAATTTTCTGGCAGGTCACTGCGCTGGTCACGGTGCTCTATGTCTTCGTCAATGTCTTTCATTATCTGGTGGCACTGGCAGTGAGCGAACGTCCGCAACTGGATCTTCAGCTCGCGCCCTATATTCCCCTGTACGGCCTGTTTACAGGACTGTATTTACGCACGGTTCGTTTGTTGGCTTACGCCGACGAATACATATTCAGACGGTCTTACTGGGAAACTTACGTGCCCGATTACGTACAAGAACAGTCAAGGAAATTTGACACATGGTAAACATACAGCAAAACGCCTTACGCAAACGCGAGCCTCAGCGCGACACTCACCCACGTCCTGCCGGTGGCGGCAGCCCCGGTCGCCCCTGGCGACAGTGGCACGCCACGTCACAGGCTCAACAATCACTTCCTCTGGAAGTAGCCGTTCCCAGCAGGCCACAGTGGGGGCGCTACATTTATCTGGGCATCATCGCGCTGATCGCGCTGGTGGTACTGCGCGAGGTTTATACCGGTCTGTTCTGGTTTAACGCGCAGGGCGCCATCAGCGGGCGACAGTACAATGTGTCGCCCTCGCAAACGGTGGCAATTGCAGATGTGCTTATCTCCCCGTCGGAAAAGGTCACCGCCGGCCAACCATTGGTGAAGTTAAACTCGCCCGAGCTGGTACAGGCACTGGCGCGCAATGAAGCTGAAATCGCGCGCATTCAGGCCGATCTGGTGGAGAGCAGCACGCGCATGGAATCCAATCGCGAAGATTTGCGCACACGCATTGAAAGCAACCGCGCGAAACTTGAAGCACTGGAGAGCAAATCGAAAACCGAAATAGAGCGCATCAACGCCATGCGCAGACTGGTTGCTGCCGGTGCCGTATCAAAAAGCAGCCTGCAGGATCTGGAAATGGAGCACGCTGAAACCTGGTCAGAGTACACGCGCGTAAAATCAGAGCTGGATTCGGCCTACCGTCAGACCTCCAGTTTTGCAGACGCGGGTGGCAGCATGCAGTCAGGCGCCGCAATGCCCGAGCAGCGCCTGTCATCGCTTACCGAGCTGCGCAACAGCATTCAGGATCAGCTCAACAACCTGGAATTGCGTGCGCCCTCTGACGGCATCGTGGCAAAAGTCCCGGTGTCGAAAGGTGACGTACTCAAAGCCGGCGAGCCCGCTGTTATCCTTCTGGAACAGGACGACACTCGCGCCTTTATGTACTTCCCCGCGTCGGCGCAGGGAAAACTGGAAGTCGGACAGACCGTACCCAGCCATACCAGCTCGGGCGCCGAGTTCCCGTTGCGCATCGTAAAAATATACCCCCGCATGGAATCCAAGGCGGCTCAGGAGCACAGCGAACTGAATGCTCCCGACGGTGCGTCACTGGTGGTAGAGGCGGTGCCTGCGAACGGCGACGAGTTCCCCTCAATATTGAGTTCGGGCACGCCGATATACGGCCGGGTTCCGCGCTGGTCTTTTGCAAAAGACATTGAGCAGAGCGTAGCCAAAATCAAATCTTTTCTTGGCACGAGCAACGAAACAGGCACCGCTAACCGCGACGAGCCGGCAACCAGTTTGAGTTCGGTAAACTGAGTGCTGCACGGTAAGCTACCTGGAACCATCACCTTGTCGCCTTCGGGCGACATTTTTTTGCGCGTTATTTGCCGCTAGCCGTAGTTATTCGCATAGTCATCGAGCACCTGACTGTGCATACAATAGAGGATTACTTAAAACCTGCGTGGAGGCATGCATGTTGTCGATGCCACAATTACGACTGTTGCCCATCATCGCGCTTGTTGTGCTCAGCTATTCGCGTACGGGTTTTGCCAGCGCCCAATACCTTCCGCCTGATGTTCAGGTTCGCGACCATGTTAACGGCCTTCGTAGCGCTGCGTTATCAAGACCTCTCAGGGCCACATCAATTGTCGCGATTGAAATCAGCGCCGGCACGCTGAACGACACCGACGCCACACCGGGCCTTGCGCACCTGGCGGAACATATTCTTCTCAGACACCGGGTTCACAGTGAAAACAGCGTTACCTTGCGAGACTTTATCACCCTGCATGGAGGCCGCCTCGATGCAAAAACGTCTTACAACACGACACGCTTTTACTTCGAAATAAACAACAAAGCTCTACCCACGCTTTTACAAAGCCTCCACAGATTTTTATCCGAACCCGACTTCAGTAACCCGACTATCGCCTCGGAAATAGCAGCGATTAATGACGAGTTCGCATTTCTGAAAACCAAACTGAGCTGGCGCTTGCGCGATGCCCTGAAACCGGCAACCTCGGAACATCATCCCTTTCGTCGATTTAGCGCGGGCAACTTCGAAAGTTTTTCTTCACGCAGCCTCGACGAAATAAAAAGCGACCTGAGTGATTTTTTTCGCAACCATTACAGTGCAGCAAAGATGAGTGTTCTGCTCGTAAGCCCCGACAGCAACGCTCAACAGCAACATTACCTCAACGACAGTTTTGGAAAACTGCCATCAAGCAATCTGGTTTATACACCCATCCCGCCGCTGTTCGACCAAAGCCTGTTGCCACTGGAATTGGCTATTCGCGAGAATGTCGGTTCAGCACAAATGCAGTTACTGCTGCCGTTGAACGGTATACCGTTGCCGCATGCCAGGAGTGCTATCGAGTACCTGAAATTTTGGAGCGAAAGCGAAGGCGCTGGCAGCTGGCAAAGCCAACTTCTTGCCACCGATCTGCTCAGCCAGATCACTCTGGAATCCGGCATTGCCGCCGGCAACAGCGCGAGTATCAGTTTAAGCATTACGCCGACGAAACATGGCATGGCCAACACCACGCGCCTGATCAATACGGTAGTTGCGTCACTGCGCGCACTGATTAGCCAGGCACAGGCCGCTCCGCTGTACGACGACTTTCTGCGACAGAGAGCGCGAGACCAGGCCATACCAACACTAATAGACCGCGACTTTGCCTACCA
>DIBR01000057.1:31099-60331 GCA_002415025.1 Spongiibacteraceae bacterium UBA5047 | reverse complement strand
GCGACTTTGCCTACCAGGTACTCGCTAAGCTCGACGAGCCGCAAACGGAGAAGGCGGGTATGGCGCCCCAGCATTTTCTCTTTGGTGAAAACTTCAAAGCGCGTATTCACGTCGACAACACCTTGCGCATCATGGTTCACGGCGATCTGCCAGCCACGCAGCTATCACCTGTGTTTTCTGTTCCCTACAGCATTCAAAGAGCAAAAAGCGAGGCAGATCAAGGTCACGACATCCACCATGCAATCGCCCTTTCAAACTTCTCGCCGCCCATCCAGCTTCATGAAATGACAACGTTGCCTGCCTTGGCCCGGTATGCTCACGCGCCTGACATGGTGTTGCAAACGCCCAGCCTGACCACATGGCATTCTATCGGCCAATACCGTGACGAGGAGCTGCTGGTTCGATTGTCTTTGGACATTCCGGATACCACGCGTTCGCTGCGCAGCCGGACTCTGGGCGAGCTGTGGTATGAGGCGCTGAAACGTGCAAGCCAAAATACGGATGCAAAATGGTACCAGCACAGCCACGGCGTTGGATTGCAGTTGCGCGGAGATATTGCAAGCTTGCAGAAAAACCTGCATGACATCAGCATGCTGCTTGGCACAGGCATGAGCGAGAGCGAATTTTCTGCCATCAAGGCAGACCTTATCCGGGACTGGAAAGCGCCTCCGAGCTATCGTTTCGCCTTCCAGGCCCTGGTAGATAAATTGCGCGAAGTTGTGCTCCGCAGTGAAGATGGCGTAGACGAAAAGGTTCAGACTTTGCAAACTCAGGATCTCAGCGCGTTTGACAACCTGCACCGGTCGTCCCTGCAATCACTTAACGCCACAATGTATATCTACGGCGCTACACGCGCTCAGGCAGAGTTGTTAAGCCGCAGCTTTGCCATACAGCACCGTACGGAAAATGCCACCACTGTCGTGGATTCCCCAAGCCTTGATCAACCCGAAGGGCCCGCCGATACAAACGACACCCTGTCTCTTGCGCTGGGGAGTGATGCCAATGCGCTCCTGCACTTTCAGGAAGCCCCCAATACGCTGCCGGAAGACGACGCAAAGTTTCGCCTGCTGCTGCCCTTGATAAAACGGCAGTATTTCTCCTCGTTGCGCGAGGACCAGAAGCTCGCCTACGGCGTTACGGTGGTGCCGGTCACGCTCGACAGCCATAAAGGTCTCGCCCTGATCGCGCAATCATCTACAAGCTCACCCAACGAACTTCAGCATGCTACGCGGCAATTCTTGCGCGACTTCCCCCAGTGGCTGAACACGCTTCCCGAGAGCCGCTTTGAACAACTCAAGATAAGCCTTGCTGACGAGCTACTCCCTCAACCTTTGCAGGGTGAGGCCTTGGCCGAGCACTACTGGTCGCAGATTGCCAGCAAGCGCAGCAGCGGCGACTGGAATACCGCCGTTAAAAATGCTCTCAGTCAGATCGACCGGGAGGAATTGTCACAGTACTTCGATTCGGTGTTTGGCAATGCCTCCCAGCGCTCGCTTATTCTGCAAGGCTGGCCGGCGCAAGATGGCTAGCAAATAGTGAAAGGGGAAAAAAGCGGTGGCAGCGCAGGTGTGGGGATAGCCTCGGAGATGCTGCCACCGCTGGAAGAGTCCCTTAAAAGGGATTACCGGATGGGTTTACGAGTTTTACTGCTGCTGTTGATCGATAGCCTGAAATTCGCCGAATTCATCCGCACTCAGGTGACCGTCGGTATTGGTGTCGAGTTCACCAAATGACATGGCAACATCGGCGTTGGATTCTGCTTCTTGCGGACTAATCAGTTGATCCTGATTGGCGTCCAGTGCAGAAAACATGCCGCTGTTATCGCCAGCCGCGCCAGCGCCTTCCTGTTTTTGCTCGCCCTCTTTGTCGAACAGGCCAGCATTGGCACCCATGGCTGCCAGCAGCAAAAACGAAGCAGTTGTCGCTATGACTGATTTACGTTTCATCACAATCTCCCAATTGTTTTAACTTGCTACAGGCAGCATCAGCACGTGCGCTGAACTGCCCCTCATCCTGTTCATATCAATTACTGTGCCAACTTAATTAACCCTTTTATTTCAATGGCTTAAATAATTCGAGCAGCGCCATCTCACCCAGACTGTCTCCGCCTTCCAACAGTAAAACTCACAGTTTCCCAAAACTGCTTTTAATTCAATGTGATACTTCTGTCGCCAGAAGAATACAAAATCATACCGAAGCCTTTATCGCTGATCCGCGACGATTGAATTTCAGCGATTGCGGGTTCAAACTTTTGTTCGCCCACACCAAAGGACACCCGCAACACATGAGCTTCTCGAATGCAGACAGGCTGGAGATTCACGAACTGATTGCGCGCTACACCCATGCGCTGGACTACCATAATATTCCGCTGATGCGAGACATATGGACTGACGACTGTCGCTTTCAGGCAGACGAACCCGAGGTCAACGTCAGCGGCATTGATGCCTTATGTGAGTTTTTCCGTCAGACAGTGGCCGCTGTGCCGAACGTGCGCCACGTCATCAGCAACCTCTATGTTGACGACAATGGTGGCAGCGATGCAATTTGTAACGCTTACGTGCAAATCATCGACTTTGAAACCAGAACGCTGATCGCGGCGGGCCGTTATCGCGATGAGCTGGTTCGCACCGCATCCGGCTGGCGAATTCGCAACCGGGTGTTCACCGCAGGTTGACGGCTGCACCCTGGGGCGGTTTGCGGCAGACCAGATGCACGTAACGCCCCAACTGCCAGTAGGGCTCACGCGCGCCAAACTGCCATTCCAGTGCCATCACATCTTCCAGCGAGCGCTCTTCGCGCAGTGCTCTTGCCATCAGGTCATAGGCGAAGCGCACGCTGCGCTTGCTGATGATGTCCACACCCAGCGACTGCAATCTGCTCAGCACTTCATCCGGCTTTTGCGGCGACGGCGGCGTGAAACTGCCTTTCATACCCGCAAAATCTTCACGGCTCACCTTGTAAAGATTGCCTTTGACAATATTCGCCAGAGCAATAGCATTGATATTGTAGAACAGCAGCGACAGGTAGCCGCCGGGGCGCAGCCGTGAGACCAGCTGGCTGACGGCCTGCTGCGGATCGACCAGCCACTCCAGCACGGCGTGGCAGACAATCAGGTCATAGGCCGTATTGCTGGACTGGATGTGTGCCTGCAGGGTTTCCTGACGACAATCAACTGTCGCCGGCAGCGATTGCCGCGCCAGTGCCAGCATATCTGCTGCAGGCTCAGACATAATCACGCGATGCCCCAGCTCGGCGAGACGCTGGCTGATCTGGCCAAGGCCGGCACCGGCATCCCACACCGCTAGCGCATCGCCCTGTAGCGGCAGCTGCTCGCACATATCCCGCCACGCCAATTCCAGCCGCAGTTTTCCCTTGGCGGTGCCGTAAATCCGGTCTCGAAAGCGCTCCGCCCTGCCTTCAAAAATATGATCACTCATCATTGGCGGGGCCGAAGCGACGCTCATTCACGGCGCACTTTTGCTCAAGGGCCTCACATAAATCAATATCGAGTTGGTCGGCCAGCGCGTTGGCGTATAACACAATATCTGCCAGCTCGGCCGCTACCGCCGCAGGCGCCGGGGCCTGTGCGGCTATATGCGTCGCCTTGTCGTTCTGCCATTGAAACAAACACAGCAACTCACCGGCTTCTACCGACAAGGCACAGGCAAGGCTTTTGGGGCTGTGCAACGACGCCCAGCCCTGATGGCGGGCAACCGCAGAAAATGACTGCGACAATCGGTCAAGATCCAGTTGTGGGGGCACGATCAGGCTTCCTCGCAAAGTATGCTGCGGAGCATAACCGATGGCAGGGTCTTAACAAATTCGAGACGAAAAAAAACCGGGGAATTCCCCGGTTTTAAATTCGTCAGCTTCGAATCCATTCGGTCTGAATCCGTTCAGGCCGATTCCATTCGCTACGAGTCCGTTCGTATGAATCCGTTCTCTGCGAGTCAATTCGCCAAGCCAACCAGACCATCCTTGGCCTGACAGTAGTATCCGTAATGCATGACGGGCGAACCATAGGATATCCACCTCAGTAATTGTGAGACATGTCTCACACGCAATCCCGCATCGGCAGCACTAGCGGGGCCTGGGCACCGTAATTACCTCACCCAGCAAGCCATAGTCATCACCGCCCAGCCGGGCAATGGGGTCCAGCGCCCGGGCATCCACAGTGAGGCGGCCCTTGTCTTCGGTGGCAATCTCGTCACTGATATAAATATGCCGCACGCGCCCGTAGATAACGGCCTGCGCACCTATCTCGTGGTGTTCATAGAGCTCGCAGGCATACGCCACCCGGCAATCGCGCAAACGCGGCAGCGAGAAATCAGCGAAGACTTCGGTCTGCAAACCGCTGCGGGTGAGCTCCGAGTCACCGTGGGCCAGCGGGGCACTGCTTTGCGTTACCTGCTGAGCCAGCTCGCGGTGAGCAATATGAACCACAAAGTGTTTGCGCTCGAGAATATTGCGGCGCGTATCCTTGATCTCGCCCTCCGGCTTCTTGCCGACCGACAGCATAATCAGCGGCGGGTCGCTGCACACGCCGTTAAAGTAGGAAAAGGGAGCAAGGTTGCAGCTGTTGTCGCCATTATCAGATAACACCCAGGCCACGGGACGCGGCAGCAGGGTTTGAATCATGGTGAAGTAAATCCGGTTGGGCGACAGCGTCGCCAGATCAATAAGCATAGGCAAATAGGGTCAGGCGTTCAGATCGGGAATGATACGTGCACGCAGGCGCTCAACGCAGTCTTTGACATAGAGCTTTTCTTTTTTGAGGCGACGCAGCTGTAACTGATTGGCAAAGGGGTTTTCCTGAAGATCGAGTATTTTCTGATCGATCTCCCGGTGCAAAATGCGTAACTCAGTCAGACGGGCGCGGATTTCCTTGTGATCCAGTTCTTCTATCATCAAATAAACCTGAAATACGCCTATCGTGGACGGCAGTCGCTCATAGTAAATCGAATAGAAAACAGACAAAAGGCCATATGCCCCTGCCTGATCAAAATAATCACTGAATTATGGCAAAAGCCGCCATTGTGGGGCCGGAGCATCTCGGGAATACTCCCTGCAACTTCGGTAAATCCGTTTAGACCTATTGGGAGACAAGCACTATGCGTTCCGAACTCTGCGACAAACTGGGTATTGAGCACCCGATATTCGCCTTCACCCACTGCCGCGATGTCGTGGTTGCTGTCAGCAAGGCCGGCGGTATCGGCGTACTCGGCGCTGTGGGCTTCACCCGCGAACAGCTAAAGGAAGAACTGGACTGGATCGACGAGCATATCGGCGACAAGCCCTACGGCGTAGACATTGTTATTCCCCAAAAGTACGAAGGCATGGGTGATATGTCACCCGAAGAACTGGAAGACCAGCTCACAAAAATGGTTCCCCAGGAGCACATCGATTTCGCCCAGAAGCTGCTGGCCGACCACGGCGTACCTGCCTGGGAAGACGGTACAACCAGCATGGGCCTGCTCGGCTGGACCGAAGCCACCGCCACACCCTTGCTCGAAGAAGCGTTGACCCGCAAGAAGTGCGTGATGATTGCCAACGCGCTCGGCACCCCGCCGGCCGACAAGGTCAAAATGATTCAGGACAGCGGCCGACTGGTGGGGGCACTGTGTGGCAAGGTCAAGCAGGTGCGCTCGCACGTTGAAGCCGGCCTCGACTTTATTGTCGCCCAGGGCGGCGAAGGTGGCGGTCACACCGGCGATGTTGGCTCAATTGTATTCTGGCCCCAGGCGGTAGCGGCCGCTGAAGGCACCCCGGTATTAGCGGCTGGCGGCATCGGTACCGGCCAGCAAATGCTGGCGGCCATGGCACTGGGCTGCGCTGGCGTCTGGAGCGGTTCACTGTGGCTGACGGTAGAAGAAGCCCATGCCGAACCGGCCCAGAAAGAATCCCTGCTCAAAGCCAGCAGCGAAGACACCGTGCGCTCACGCTCATGGACTGGCAAACCCTGCCGCATGCTGAAAAACGACTGGACCGAAGCCTGGGAAGCCCCGGAAAACCCCAAACCGCTGGGCATGCCTTTGCAGGGTCTGGTATCGGGCGATGGCATCCGTCGCACCGCGAAATACGCCGGTGTAGGCAACACCCAGAAAGTCGCGTTTAACCCCGTCGGTCAGGTAGTCGGACAGATCAACACCGTGGAATCTACCCGTGGCGTGGTGATGCGTCTGTTGAATGAATACGCCGATGCCTACGAAAAAGTAACGGCGCAATTGGAAGGTTAAGCACACGTTTTGCACGTAAAGGGGCCGCCGATTGGTGGCCCCTTTTTAGTAAGAACGCCCGAAACGCTGCGCTTATTCGGGCCTACGATTCGTTTGCAAACCGCTCTGCCAGCACCCGCTCCACTGTGTCCACAATGACCTGGGTCTGCCGGTCCACTTCAATATTGACGCAGTCACCCACGCTCAAATCCGACAGATTGGTCACACGCAGGGTCTCCGGTATCAGGCACACCGAGAACCGGGCGCTCGCTTTATCCATGTCAGCCACGGTCAGGCTGCACCCGTGTAAACCGATAAAACCTTTTTTAAACACGTACTTGGTCAGCGCCGGCGGCAACTGAAAGGTCATGGTGCAGTTGTTCTCCGGCTGCTCCAGGGCAACCAGTTCGGCCATACCGTCCACATGACCGGAAATGAGATGACCGCCAATCTCGGCCCCCTGGCTGGCCGATCGCTCAACATTCACCCTGTCTCCCACCGCGAGATTCCCCAAGGTCGTCAGGGACAGGGTTTCCTGCATCGCATCAAAATGGACTTTGTGGCCATCGATTGCCGTCACTGTCATACAGACGCCGTTCAAACCGACACTGGCACCGATTGCCAAACCGCTTACCAGCTCGTCATTCAGGCTCATGGTCAACTGACTGAGACCGGGCTTCTGCTGCAGTCCACACAAGGTATAGGCGCCGTGCACGATGCCTGTGTACATAAAAACTCCCGACGAATTAAACCGTAGCGACTGAGGCAGCAATCACCAGCTGCGAACCGAAATACAGGGGCAGCCCCCACACCCTGTTATCAAAGCCCGGCGCGACAAAGCGATTGCGGGCAACGGCCAGATCCGACACGGCAAAAGCAATGGCACCCAAAGGGATCAGCCAACTGGCACCTGCGAAATAGACGGCGACGGAAAGGCAAACCATGGCAGAAATAACCAGAATATAGGCGCCTACCGCCACCTTGAACTGAGCGTTTAAAAAGGGCCAAAGCCAGCGCAGTACCAGATAGGTCACCAGTGCCATACCGACAACGGCCGCCGCCAGTGCCTGGTAGGCCACCGCCAACTGCACAAAGGCAACAGCGTAGGCGAGATGCCCCAGCAAAAAGGCCAGCATGCCTCCCAAAAACGCGGGGCCCTGCCCTTTGGGAATCAACAACACGTCGCCAGCCATACAGAGCACCAGCCCCAGAACAACCCAACGACCAAAATCGGAGTCCAGCCCGCCCCAGGCTAACCCTGCCCAGATGAATGCGGCAGCCGCCAGCGGCTTGAACAGCCACTCGGCGCGCACGATGCCCCGCTTCTCGAATACCAGCAGTAAAGATACTGAAACCAGACAGAGCAAAATCGGCAGCATAATGTGAATTCCTGTACAGCCCATTGGGCAGATTGGCCAATATTGTTTACTATGCAGCACGGCATAACAACCCAATAAAAAAAGGATGCACATCATGGGAAATACACTCGGCAAGGTAGTAACACTGGGGTTCTGGATCGCGGCCATTATCAATCTGATCACCCCCTTTGGCGCGGCCGCACCCTGGATAACCGGCATCGCCGCCCTGCTGGTTATCGCCCACAGTGTTGAATGCATTGTGTTTCGCAAGCAGATTCAGGCCGACCCCAACAACAGCGCACTGGCCGGCTATGTGCTGGTATTTCTGTTCGGTGTATTGCACTCGGGCCAATGGATGAACAAGAACAAGGCCTAGCTGTAATGGTGCCCAAGCCCGCAGGCTGGTAGGATTGCGCCCTCGGAGAGACCCTCGCGGATACCAGCGGGAAGGGTCACACAAACACCGATGGGCGATTGGAAATGAAAAGAGTTGTTTTTAACCAGAAAGGGGGTGTTGGCAAAACCAGCATCACCTGTAATCTTGCGGCAATCAGCGCCTGGAAAGGCTACAAAACTCTCGTTATTGACCTTGATGTACAGGGCAACAGCAGTGAGTACCTGATTGGGGCACAGTTTCGCGAACTGACCGACAACGCTGCCGACTTTTTCCGGCAAAAGCTGTCTTTCTTCGGCAAGGGCAAGGAACCCAAAGACTTCATCTACAACACGGAATTTGAAAACCTGTTTCTGATGCCGTCCAATCCCGAGCTGGCCAGCATTGAACGCGATCTGGAATCGCGCCACAAAATCTACAAACTGCGCGATGCCCTGGAAAACCTCAGCGGCGAATACGAGCATATCTACATCGATACGCCGCCCGCGCTGAATTTTTACAGCCGCTCTGCCCTGATTGCCGCCGATTCACTGCTCATTCCCTTCGATTGCGACAGCTTTTCTTCCGGCGCATTGATGGGGCTGCTGGAAACCGTTGCGGAAATTCGCGAGGACCACAACCCGAACCTGACTCTCGAAGGCGTCGTGGTCAACCAGTTTCAGGTACAAGCCTCATTACCTCAGCAGCTTACCGAAGAACTCACCGACATGGGCCTGCCCCTGTTCGATACCTTTTTGAGCAGTTCGGTAAAAATGAAAGAGTCCCGCACCCGGCAGACCCCGCTGATCTATATGGCGCAATCGCACAAGCTGACCCAGCAACTACTGGCCATTCACGCAGACCTGGAAGACAACAGCAAAAAGCACAAGCGTAAAAAAACCGCCTGAGGGCGGTTTTTTTACGCAAGCAATTTGAACGTCACTGGCTTAATTTGATTTTCGATTCTTTGCGCATCGTCATCAGGCCCAAACCGAAATTGGCGACATCCGCGTCTACTTCCAGACGGTAAGCCAATTCGTTCTTCGGACTTCGCATCAGCTTTTCCGCCAGCGACAAACCACTCAGCAAATTTAATTCAACCGGCACCGTAAAACTGGCGCTATCATTCGCAGCAATCGACAATGGCTCACCGCGACGGCCCGAAGCCACCTCACTGTCTTCCAGAAAAATCCGATAATTCAGCCGGTTAAAGTTGAGGGCAAAACCATTGGGGTTGCGTACCTTTACGCCAAGATTGATTAACTGGGTCAGCCCGCTGGAACCGCCAAAAGACACCGAGGTCAGCGTGACTTCCGGCTTGGCGGCATCGCGCAGCAAGGCGCAACCGCTGACAGCCAGCAGGGCAACAAGCGCAATAAAAAAGCCGCCCGTTTTCACGAGCGGCTTAACACGATAACGAGGCATCAATTACTGGCCCGTGGGGATCAGGCTCAGCTCAACCCGACGGTTTTGCGAACGGCCGGCCGGGCTGTCGTTGCTGGCAACCGGATCACGCGGACCCATGCCTGCAGTGCGCACACGGCTGGCGGCAATACCGTTGTTCAGGAAGTGACGCGCAACACTTTGTGCCCGCTGTTCAGACAACTGCTGGTTGTATTCAAAGCTACCGGTCGAGTCGGTGTAGCCGTTGATCTGCAGCAAGGTTTTATCGAATTCACGCACGACCTCTACCACGCTGTTCAGCACATCGGTGAACGAAGGCTTGAGCGAGCTGCTGCTAGTGTCGAAGGTAATATTACCGGGCATGATCAACTTGATCGTATCGCCGATACGCTCAACGCGAACACCGGTCGCTTCGAGGCGCTGGCGCAATTTGGCTTCCTGCGTATCCATGTAGTAGCCGGCACCGGCGCCCACCGCAGCACCCGCCAAGGCGCCCTGCTTAATAGCCTTGTTCTTGTCCTTGCCTGCGGTCGCAGCGCCAATGGCGGCACCCGCAAGAGCACCCAGTCCGGCGCCTTTGGCCGTATTACTGGTTTTCTTCTCACCTGTGTAAGGATCGATAGTACAGGCGGCAACCGCCAACGAGAGTGCAACTGTTGCCAAACGAACAGCCCATTGAGTTTTCATAGAATGGATTCCCCTGATTGAATAAACCGTTTTGATGCCAGTGTAGGCGGAGCTTTGCAAGGTTTCTGTGCAATATCACCCAAATGAAACGAATAAGCTTAGCCGCGCCTTACGTTATATAACCCGGTGCGCTCTAAGGAACACCCGGTGGCTGCCAGTGGCCATCACCGTCAGCGTCTATATAAATCGGATTGCTCAAGGCAAGCGGTTCGAATCCGGGCAACACTTCGCGATATAATGCCGTAACCGGCCCGCTCAGCTCAACATTTAATACACTATCACGCTCAATATGAATACTGTCTGAATAAAGTGTGTTGGCCGATATTTTTTGCTCTTTCCACACACGGCCATTCAGGTAGATTCGCAGTGTATCCAGCCCGACCCACGATGCGGCGCGCGGCATGACTTTAAGCCGGTGCTCGCCGCCGGCGATGGTGTCACCCAATTTCCCGGTACCAAGAGCCACCTCCATCAACGGGCCGGTGGTGAAATACATTCTGCCCTCGCGGATCGCACGCGCAAACTCCCTTTCGGAAACCGGCACGCCCCTGCCCGGCAGGTGAATATAGTTACGCGGAACGGCCACCACGCTCTCAAGTTTATGCGAGTCACTATTACCGGCTGCCTTGATCGGCAAGCCCTGCTTCAGCAAGGAAAACCAGTCACGCCGACTCGCGGCATAGGTTGCCATATCGGCACCGTTCAGCACTTCCATTACGTCAAAATCAATATCGCGAAAGCCCGACGCCGGATCGCTGGCGAGCAGGCTGCGGTTGCGTGCATGTGTGAGTGGCAGGCCGGGCTCGAAGGATTTACCCAGCGACAGATGGTCGAAAAAGGCCGAGTCGGCGTCGAGCGGATCGGCCGAACGCGGATGGTTCAGTTGGAAAATGGCGTCGGGGGCGCGGTAGCGCGTTTGCGCAATCAAGCCACGCAAGCGTGTTGCCTCAACCCTCGGTATGCCACCGGCGTAAAGCGACTCACGATAGGTAAGCGGAAAAATATTACTGTGCCCGATGGTAGTGGGCGCCTCACTGGTGCGCGACATCCCCGTGAGTTCCGAACCGGCAATAACACTCACCTGATCACCAAGACCCATTGCCTGCGGCACGCTGCTGCCGTCAACAATACGGTTATGCTCTGTCAGCACCAGCACATCGGCGCCCTGCGCGGCGAAAGCACGCACCTGTTCGCTCAGGGGCAGGGCAGAATCGAAGCTGGCGCTCGCGTGAACATGCAAATCCGCCGACACCCAGTCGCTGCTCAATTCACGTTGTGGCGCCGCAATATTCAGGTTCTGCATTACACCGGGCTTCACCTGCAAGTCGGCAGTGGTAACGCCGTACTCGATACCGCGAGTCGCCAACACCCGGTAATCACCAGCGGGCAAGTAAAGAACTTGTGGGTCGGAGGCAACGCCCGCGAGCGACACATTGTTGCTGACCAATGAATGCTCCACCGGCTCGCCTGCCCGACGAAAGTTCAGCAGGTCGTCCCGCAACCGGGGAGTCGGCGTACCGTTACGACCATAAAAGACAAGCTTCATGGCATTGCCCCGGGGCAGCCGGATACCGCTGCGCTCCTTGAACACCAGCGCACCGGCATCTACTGTATTGCCGCCAACGGTTAGCCGGGACGAAAGCGCTTCGCCCCAGGGGCTGCGGGCCGTCAGTTCAATTCCCGACACAGAGGCTGGCAAGCGCAGGCTGAACTTGCCAGCCGTTGTAATCCGCCGCTGGCTTATCGGCAGGCCTTCGGAAGATTTAATATCCACAACGACAGGCGCAACGTTAACGCTGCCCGACAGGGTCGCACCTGCATACAGGCGATCCGTCACCGCCGCCACATCGGCTCGCTGACCCGGCATGATCCGGAAATGCGCGCGCATGCGCTCACCGACATCAAGGTCCATCAATTGGCTTTGCGCCATTTGCAGCAGCCCGGGCTTGTCGGCATCAAACCACAGCGGTCGCGTCATCCAGCCATGCAGGCTGTAATGCGGCAGGGTAACCAGAAATTGCGGAAGTTTGCGGTCAACACCGTCGGCGTCAGTCAAATAAGCCGATTTTAGCTGCACGCCGTAACTGATGGAGGGCTCGGCGGCATGGCTGCCCAGAAGAATATTCCAGTCAGCGGGCATCATCCCCCTGACCAGTGAAAAAACGTTACTGCGGTCAATTTCCGGGTGATCAAAGCCCAGACTGTATTGCGGTAAATAGCTGGACAAGGCGTAAGGTGTCATTGCCCGATTGGGGTACAGGGTCAACATTCCGCTGAGCTGAACCGCCCGACCTTTTGCTACGCGTTCTACTTCGACCCACAGGGCAAGCTCACCCGGATGCTCGTCGCTGAGCACGTAGCGCAAAGTTTGACGCAATCCCTCATCTTCACCGACAACCGTAATTTCCGCTCGTCGCTTGTCGGTATACGCGCTGATGCGCTGGGCGCGGATGGCTTTTTCCTTGGCAAGCCCGGTCAATACATTGGCGTAGGCCCACTGGTCATCGCGGCGATCACAAAAGCCGATATCAATCAAACTGCCACCGCCGGCAACAATCCCAGCGTCATGGTCTACATCACTGACGGCGGCGCACAGCTCACCATCACTGATCCACCAGTCACCGGTACCGGCTATTGCATCCATGCCACCGCGAGCAAATGACGTGAGTGACCCCGCCTTTATTTGCTCGGCGCGGTAGCTGCGCTCAAGGCCGGAGGCGGCCAAAACCTGCTGCGTTAATGCGCCGATTAATATCAGCGCACCGGTTTGGCGGATGGTCATTTGTATTCTGCTCAGTTTCATCCGCCGTCCTTATAGGTTCAACTACGGTGTTGGTTCACGCGCCCATGATAAAGATACAAATCACGCTACCCAATGCAACAAAGTAGGACAACGAACGCAGCGCATCGCGGTCGGCGAGATAAAACACACCATGCAGCACACGCGCGGCTACAAACACCATGGATACCACAGCGATTTTTTCCTGGGCTACGCCGGAGATCGAGGCGGCCAGCAATGCCGCAGAGAACAGAATAAGCGCCTCCCAGGCGTTTTGCTGTGCTGCGTAGGCTCGTGAGGCCGCGCCAGTAGATTGTGCATACTGCGCGCGCGGATTTTTGTTGTCTGCCTTACCAAGCTCCTTGTGACGGAGATAACCGCCGGTACCTGCCAGTACTGTCGGGATAAGAGCGGTGATCATCAAACACCAAAGTGCTGTGGTCATAGTGAGTTCCTTTTTATGGTTGTTGTGTGTATTGCCGGATTTGTCGGGCCCGCCGGGACGGGCACCGGACTTAGTTATTATTCACTTCTACCCGAACGCCGGCAATCTCTTCGGGCAGGGTTTGCGTCAAATAGAGACGGCTATTGCGCTGGGTCGCCGGATCATCAGCAAACTGCGCTTCAAAAAAGCTGGAAACAGCCAGTTGATTAAGCCAGTGCTGCCGAATGGGATTCATACCGGGTGGCAGCGGGTCCATTTCACACAGCGGCGGTGCGTCGCGCGCAACAATGCCTTCCTCTTCGGTGCCAATCAGGTGGTACCAGCTGTCTTCGTTGCTCTGGTCAATGTTGCTTTTTACCTGATCGCAGCCGAGCTTGTCGGCGTTATCCATCCAGCGTAACAAGCGCGCCATGTCCGCAAAGCCGGTATGGGTCGCACCTTCCAGTGTGACTAAAATGCCGCCCGCCACATCGCGAACCGGCAAGGCATTGCTTTTGTAATCCACCAGCGCATCAATTTCAGAAGCGACCATCATGTAAGGCAGTTCCCGATGCCTGAAGAATGCAGGGCCGAACATAAAGCCGGGGCCGGCAATAGACACGGCTGCATCAATGCGCGGGTCGCCAAAGCGTGGGTGAAAAGACGCCAGCGTAGAGGTCATGCCTCCCAGCGAAAGGCCCATAACGCCAATCCGATTCCCGTCGATAGCGCCTTCAAATAAATTGCCGCTCTCGCGATGCCAGCTAAGAAGCTGATCTAGCAGGAAGGTGATATCCCCCGGCTGATTTACAACATCGATAACATAGGGTTTATCGGGGGCATTGAAATTGGTTAGCGGGTAATCCATCGACGCCACCACATAGCCCTTGCTGGCCATGTGTTCAGCCAGATAGGTTCCTCCGGTGCGGGTTGACATAAAGCCGTGGCTATAGATCAACAGCGGCAATGCTGCACTGGCGGGCTTGCCTTCCTTGAGTAAATCGCCGGGATACCAAATGCGCGTTTTAAGCTCTCTTGAGTCACTACCTTTAAACTCGCCGTGCGCCTGACTGGGGCGGGTCGTGTCGGTCAGGGTAATGTCGAAGTAATCAACATCGTGGGGGCCGGGCTCCAGGCGTTTTGCACTCTCCAGAGCAGGGTCCAGCGGCTCCGGTTTTTTACCCAAGGTAAAAACCAGCAATCCGGTTACCACCAGCACTACCAATATCAGAAGCGCGCGTTTCATGCAGAGACCCTCGTTAGCTCATTGAGGGAAGTACACTATCACCGCCGCTGCATAAGATCATGCTCCACGTTTTACAATCTGTTCATATAGCCCTGAAAACCCACCACCATTCACTCCACAAAAAAGGGGCGGTTACAGCCGCGCGCCGTAACCGCCCCAAAGTCAGACCTGTCGAGACCGACTACTGTTGAAACTTCCCGACTGAAACCGCTGCCCCGCTATTTTTCGACGAAAGCGCGTTCAATCACATAGTGGCCCAGATAGCCGTTGCGCGATTCCTTGAATCCGCGCTCGTCCAGCAGCGCCCCCATATCCTTGAGCATCGACGGGCTGCCGCAGAGCATAAAGCGGTCGTGTTCGGTACTCACCGGCGGCAGACCGATATCGCGGGCCAGGGCGCCGCTGGCCAGCAAGTCAGTGAGGCGCCCCTGATGACGGAAGGCCTCGCGCGTTACCGTCGGGTAGTAAATGAGCTTGCTGCGCACTTCCTCACCAAAAAACTCATTGCGCGGCAGCTCGTTTTCCAGATAGTCGGCATAGGCCAGCTCACTCTGGTAGCGCACACCGTGACAGAGCACGATCTTGTCAAAGCGCTCGTAGATTTCGGGATCCTTGACGATACTCATGAACGGCGCCAGGCCGGTGCCAGTGCCAAACAGATACAAATGGCGCCCGGGCAATACGTGGTCAGCAACCAGCGTACCTGTGGGTTTGCGGCTTACCAGCACTTCGTCGCCCACTTTAATGTGCTGCAGACGTGACGTAAGTGAGCCGTCGGGCACTTTGATGCTGAGAAATTCCAGCTCCTCGTCGTAGTTCGCACTGACGATGCTATAGGCACGCAGTAACGGCTTACCTTCTACGGGCAAGCCCAGCATGACAAAATGTCCGTTCTCAAAACGCAGGGCGGGGTCGCGACTGGTTTTGAAGCTGAACAAGCGGTCGTCCCAGTGGTGTACATCGGTTACGCGTTCTGTGGCCAGCGTTGTCATCTCAACTCTCTCACTTCATTGGCTAGGCAGTTGCACACACTATAGGATCGGCCTATCCTATCGGTAAAATGGATTATTTAACTATGCTTAATCGGATATACCGATAATGAGATACAGTTTCCGCCAACTCGAGGTGTTTCTGGCTGCCGCGCACTTCGACAACATCAGCCGCGCTGCGGAGCATCTGGCCATGTCCCAGTCTGCCGCCAGCGGCGCACTGAAAGAGTTGGAGCAGCAATTTGATGTCCAGCTGTTTGACAGGGTTGGCAAGCGCTTACAAATCAATGAGCTGGGGCGGGTTCTGCGTCCGCAGGCCGAAGCCTTGCTGGAGCAGGCGCGGGCGCTGGAACAGGCCTTGGCGCAACATTCCCAGATTGGTCAAATCAAGGTGGGCGCCACGCTCACCATCGGCAATTATCTGGCGGTCGGTATTGTCGCACGCTATATGGCTGAGCAACCGGCAGCGCGAGTCAGCCTGGAGGTAGCCAATACGGAGAGCATCGCTGCCAAGGTGCTCGATTTCGAGCTGGATATTGGCCTGATTGAGGGCGAATACCACCACCCCGACCTCGATATTTTGCCCTGGCGGGACGACGAACTGGCCGTGTTTTGCAGCCCAAACCACCCACTGGCCGGCAAACAACGCATTAGCGATGCCGACCTGCTGGCACAGAAATGGATCTTGCGCGAATCCGGTTCAGGAACCCGCCAGGCCTTCGAGCGTGCGTTTCACGGCCTGCTGCCACAACTTACTATCGCACTGGAATTACAGCACACTGAAGCTATTAAACGGGCGGTGGAAGCCGATCTGGGGATCGGCTGCCTGTCGGCCATTACCCTTGAAGAAGCTGTTCGTCATCAACGACTGGTCAAATTAGAGCTGCCCGAAAAAGACTTTCGGCGGCATTTCTATTTTGTTCTGCATAAACAAAAGTATCGCAGTGCAGGCATTCAACGCTGGCTCGAACTCTGCCAGCAGAGTTAAGCTGGGCCACCCGATTTATGACTATGGCAGGAACCCCATGACCACAGCACTTTACGCAGGCCTGAGCGGCATTTTATTACTCGCCCTATCATCACGCGTGGTTAACGCGCGGCGCACCCACAGCATTGGCATTGGCGACGGCGGCAACGACGAGTTGATGCGCGCCATTCGCGTACAGGCCAACTTCACAGAATATGTGCCCCTGATACTGGTGTTGATCCTGCTGATAGAAATGAACGGCAACAGCGCGGCCGTTATCCACAGCCTGGGCGCAGGCCTGATCATTTCGCGTGTGCTGCACGCAGCCGGCCTGAGCCGCAGCAGCGGTGTCACCAGCGCCCGCTTTGTCGGCGTGCTCGGTACCTGGCTGGTGCTCGCCATTAGCAGCGCCATTTTGCTGATGGACGCCATGCCCCGATAAGGCCCGCTCCTGCGGCGCCCTGATCCAACACCGCGGCAGGCACGTACAACAGGCATCACATGGAGACCCCTTATGTCTGAGCCTGGTAGGCCTGAGCAAACCCTGTTTGCATCGCAAAAGCTGATATACATTCTGATTAACTGCCTGGGCGGCGCTGCCGTGCTGGGCAGCTACGCCTACGGATTTGTGCAATACCCCGAAGCAGTAGACCAACTGTGGGGCGACGTACCCGATTCCCTGCTCGGCTTTTACTCCATCAACATGCTGTTGGCGGCTGCCGGCTACCTGCTGGTGTTTGCCTACGTGATCAAGTATTTGCCGGCGGATTGCCGAACCAATAGCGGCGGATTGCTATTTGAACGTCTCAACGGCCTTACCGCCGTCATTCTGTTTTGCTCAGCGCTGTGGATGCCTCTGAGCTTTGCGCTGCTCGATGCCAGCAATCTCGATTTGTGGTGGTGCATCCGCGCAGTGCTGTTTGGTACGGGCGCAGGCGCCATTCTGATCGCCCATCAGCTCTACAAGTACGCTGAAAACCGCAATGTGTTTCTCACTCTGGCACTGAGCGGCTATTTCTTTTTCTGCGTGCAAACCGCGCTGCTCGACGCGCTTATCTGGCCCTACTACTTTCCCATCTAAGGCGTCGCTGTAAGTTGTCGCTGTAAATTCAGGCAGGAGCCTCCAGCCCTTAGCGGGGCTCCTCTGCTGCCGGTGACAACTTATCGCTGCCAAGCACCTTGGCTTTTGCAATCTCGAATTCTTCCTGGGTCAATGCACCGCTCTGTTTCAGTTGCTGCAGTTTTTGTAACTGACCAACCGTATCCGTCGTAGCCGACAGGTCTTCGGGAGGCAGCGATTTATCAACCACCCCCAACCACTGCCCGAGCTTGCGCAGCACAATCATCGCACCGCGCCACAACTTCGGCAGCATCCAGATCAGCAGCAGGATAAACAGCACCAGCAATACAAGAAACAAGACCGGATGATTCAGCGCTGCCCACAAACCGCCAATCACTGCTACGTCTTCCATCACCGACGCGGTCCAGTTTGTGAACGGCTCCGGCGAGGTATTAATCAACACCCGTGAGCTGGCTTTGGCGGCGTGCGTCACCGAGGTCAACGAGCCGCCCAGAATGCCCGCAGCCACCTGCAGCGCCGGCGTTACATCACCCACACTGCCCGCCGCCAGCATCGCGCCCGCCGGGATACGGATAAAGGTATGCAGAGAGTCCCAGGCAGTATCTACCCCCGGTGTTTTATCCGCAAAAAACTCCACCGCGTACATCAGGCCTGCCGCCATTATCACCATCGGGTCCTGCAGCATCTGTAAGGCTGGCGGCAGCTCAACATTGCCGGTGGCGCCACCAATCCCCAGCACCAGAATCGCCGCGTACAGGTTCAACCCCGACGCCCAGGCCACACCCATGCTAAGCGAAATAAGCGTCACTACCTGATCAAATTCGTTCATGCTTTCCCCCAGCCTGTGTGACCATCAATCATATACTTACAAATTGGACGTTTGGCTGCGCATGGCCAGTACACAAAACACCACAGTGCTCCACTCAAACACCAGCGCCCCGATGGTGTAGCCACTGCCATCACCCGCAATCAGCGCGGCGATCAAACGGCTCACCGCCAACCCCGCGACCACAACCAGCTGGGTAAACAACACCTTGTCGATATAAACCACCCGGAAAAAGCCCAGCAACGCCGACAGACCGATGCTAATTTGCAAACCGCCGTACATCGCCCGCAACTCGGTTGTGGCGGTCACACTGGTTGCCTGCAAACCGGCAAAGTTTGACAGTGCTTCCGGAAAAAACAGACAGAAAAAACCATAGGGCGTCCACACAACCGCCAGAACAAACAGAAAAATTCGCAACCACATCATCCAGTCTCCCGTGCCATTTTATTATTGCAAAGCCGCATCGATCCGAAAGCTGAACATTTATGCCCATGAATTGACCGCTTTCGCTAACGCTTTCACCTGCGTAGCGAATGTTACTATCAAAACTCCGGTTTCGCCGCATTTGAGCCACTATGCCCACATACTCGTCAGACCAAAGCAGTATCACAGATTTTCCACCCAACCCAGATTACGGTTCGGGTTGTTTCCGGCGTCGTATACGCCTGACCGGCACAGCCGGGCAGGTTGTCGCCGAACTGGAGGATAACTGCCACGGCTTTCGCGCCACCCTCAGCCATGACGGGCACCACATTACAGCCGTGAACGCTGAAACGCTGCGCATACCTTTCAACACCTGCGCCGGCTCGATAGCACCTATTCAGGCCCTGGTCGGGGTTGCCGTGGGCAGCGACCCGAAAACCGTCAACGCGGCCATCAACCCCTTCAGCAACTGCACCCACTTGTTTGACCTCAGCGTGCTGGCAATAGCTCACGCCGCACGGGGTGACACCACCCGTATCTACGATGTGGTGGTTGATGATGAACGCGACGGACAACCCGCGAACGCCATTGCCTACCTCGACGAAAAAGAGGTACTGCGCTTCAAAACACGGGAATGGGAACTACTCGACCCGCCGGAGCTGCTTGGCAAGCCGCTGTTTCGGGGCTTTGCCGCCTGGGCCAACGACTATTTCCAGGGCGACGAGCGCGAAGCCGCCTTTGTACTGCAAAAAGGCTATTTCGTTTCCTCGGCCCGGCGCATTGATTCGCGAAAAATCGAGGGGTCGCGCGGTACCGACCACCCCCATATACCGGGAGCCTGCCACACTTACAGCGAAGGCATCATTGAGCAGGCAGTAAGGCTTGTCGATACCGTACGAGATTTTACTGATTGTCCCGAGCAACTTTTACGCTTTAAGTAGGTCTTAACAACCGTAGCAAGACCTAAGTACATCTACGGATGGTCGCAAAGGTGCAATCGCCGTAGTCTGAACTCAGTGTCCATCCACGGTCCCATTTTAAAGAACCCCCTCTTCAGCACCCTTACTTGGGTGCTTTTTTTTGCCTGCCGCCAGCCCCCAGGCACCGGATTTACGTCGATCTTTCCACACGAAAAATCAAAAACCCTATTATTTACAGCACTTTATCGCTATGCTCAACACCAGACAAATGAACTGAGGTTGGTGTGGAAAAGCAGGCAATCGGCTGGCGAGAATGGGTGGAATTCCCGGATTTCGAACTGGGCAAAATCAAGGCCAAAATCGATACCGGTGCGCGCAGCTCGTCGATACACGCTTTTGATATAGAACCCTTCGAGCGCGATGGCGAGCAGTGGGTCAACTTCAAGGTTCACCCGCTGCAGCACAGCGACGACACCGTTGTCAGTTGCAGCGCAAAGATAAAAGATTACCGCAGTGTCACCGACTCGGGCGGACACAAGACGATGCGCTACATTATCGAGACCTCATTCAAAATAGGGGCAGACACCTTTCCCGCCGAGATCTCGCTGTTCAACCGCTCCAACATGCTGTTTCGCATGCTGGTTGGACGTACCGCACTCAAGGGACGATACCTCGTCGATCCGTCGCGATCATACTGCCTGAGCACTGCAGATACCGAAACGTCGTAATGCGTAACGAACAAGGAGCAAGACCCATGAAGATAGGAATTTTGTCCCGCAATCGTCGCCTGTATTCCACGCGCCGGCTAGTTGAGGCTGCGACTGCTCGCGGCCACGAAGTGCAGGTACTCGACACACTCAAATGTTATATGGAGCTCAGCTCCGACCAGCCCACCATCTGGTACAAGGGCGAAAAGCTGGAAGGTTTTGACGCGGTAATCCCGCGCATTGGCGCCTCAATTACCCAGTACGGACAAGCAGTTATACGGCAATTCGAAATGACCGGCGTATACAGTCTGGTTGAGTCGGTTGCCCTTGTTCGTTCGCGTGACAAACTGCGCTCACTGCAATTGCTGTCGCGCAAAAAGGTCGGCATGCCACGCACCAGCTTTGCTCACGAGGTTCATAACACCAAACAGTTGATCAAACTGGTGAACGGCGCGCCGCTGGTGGTAAAACTGCTGTCAGGCACCCAGGGTAAAGGCGTGGTATTGGCCGAAACCGTCAAGGCCGCAGAAAGTGTTATCGAAGCCTTTCGCGAATTGAAAGCAGACTTTCTGGTACAGGAATTTATCAAGGAAGCCGGCGGCTCCGATATCCGCTGCCTGGTTATCGGCAACAAGGTTGTCGCCGCCATGCAACGCACTGCACAGGATGGTGAGTTCCGCTCAAACCTGCACCGCGGCGGGTCTGCGCAGCTGACCAAGCTCACACCAACAGAGCGCGCTACTGCCATCAAGGCCGCCAAGATTATGGGCTTGAACGTTGCCGGGGTTGACCTGTTACGCTCGGCGCGCGGTCCACTGGTGATGGAGGTCAATTCATCTCCCGGACTGGAAGGCATTGAAACGGCCACCAGCAAAGATGTGGCCAGCGCGATTATCGAGTTTATTGAAACCAACGCCAAACCTTTCAGCAACCGCACGCGGGGCACAGGCTGAGCGTGTCCACAAAATTTGATATACCGCCGGGCAGCGGCCAGCTTGTCAGCCTGCCTGTTGCCCGCCTGTATACGCACAACGACCTGTCCATTGACGTGCAGGCAGTGCGCGGCAAACGCAAAGGCCCAACACTGTTTGTCAGCGCCGCCATTCACGGCGATGAAATCAATGGCGTCGAAATTGTTCGCCGCCTGTTGCAGCATCCCGCGCTGAAGAATCTGCGCGGCACACTGCTCGCCATTCCTATCGTCAACGTGCATGGTTTTCTCAACAATTCACGCTACCTGCCTGATGGCCGGGATCTGAATCGCTCCTTTCCCGGCTCGGCCAAGGGCTCGCTGGCGGGGCGGGTAGCCCATACTTTTCTGGACGAAATTGTGCGCCACTGCAGTCACGGCATCGACCTGCACACCGGTGCCCGTCATCGCGGCAACCTGCCGCAAATTCGCGCCGATATGAACAATGAAGCTACCCGGCAAATGGCCGAAGTCTTCGGCGTGCCAGTGGTGCTGCATTCGAGAACCCGCGACGGCTCGCTGCGCGAAGTCGCCGCCGACAACGATATTCCGGTGATCACCTACGAGGCCGGCGAGGCCTTGCGTTTTGACGAAGTGGCCATTCGTGCCGGTGTGAAAGGGGTTATCAACGTCATGCGGCATATTGGCATGCTGCCGGCATCGCGGCGCCGAAAAGCCAAAGTGCCGCCAGTACTGTCCGACGAATCCTACTGGTTGCGCGCTTCCGAGAGTGGCATATTGCGAGCGCTGGTGCCGGTTGGCGCAAAAGTCGAAGCCGGCGATACCGTTGCCATGATTTCAGACCCCTTTGGCAGCAAGAGCGTGGAGATTAACGCCTCTACCGCCGGAATCATTATTGGCCGCACTTATTTACCGCTGGTGCATGAGGGCGAGGCTCTTTTTCATATTGCAAAATACAAGGCCAATATTGACCGGGTGTACTCGCGGGTTGAAGCCTTTAACGAGCAACATGAACCCGACACGGAAAAGTACCCTCCCAGCGACATTGACGAACCACCGATTTATTAATATTCGCTTGCAGGGCAGGCGAATATTTTCAGACAGTTTTCCGGGCAAGGACTATCAAGCTTCGTAGGCCTGATTAAGCGCAGCGTATCAGGCAATTCCGCGATGCCCGCAACGCTGCGCTTATGCAGGCCTACAGCAAAAACAAAATAGAATAGCCCATTGTAGGAGCCTGCCCTGCAGGCGAATCATCTCAGGTTGTGTCGCGCAATCATCAAGAATTCCCGATTGCCGTCACCACATTCAACAGGGCTATCAAGCGTCGTAGGCCTGATTAAGCGAAGCGTATCAGGCAATTCCGCGATGCCCGCAACGCTGCGCTTATGCGGGCCTACAGCAAAAACAAAATAGAATAGCCCATTGTAGGAGCCTGCCCTGCAGGCGAATCATCTCAGGCAGTGTTTCGCGCAATCATCAAGAATTCCCGATTGCCATCGCCGCCCTGAATCGGGCTGTCGATAAACTCTACAACAATCAAACTCGCAGCTTCTGCGGCGGCTTTGACATCGCTTAGCACCCGCTCGTATTGCGCAGAATCTTTGACCAGCCCACCCTTGCCAATAAACTCGCGGCCGACTTCAAACTGGGGCTTTACCAAGCTGATTAACCAGCCATTCTGCGCTATAAGCGCGGCCAGACCGGGCAGAATTTTGGTCTGCGAAATGAACGATACATCCATCACTACCAGATCAAAGCCTTCAGGCGCGTGCTCCAGCAGGGAAGGCGGTATTTCACGAGCATTAATACCCTCGTAATTATGCACCCGCTCATCGCGAAGAATTTTCTCTGCCAGCTGCCCGTGGCCCACATCCACGCAAACAACCTGATCAATACCCGACTGCAGCAGACAGTCCGTAAAGCCGCCCGTCGAAGCGCCAACATCCAAAGCAACGCCCGCAACGGGAAAATAACCTTTGGCAAGTGCGGCCTCGAGCTTCAACCCCCCGCGCGAAACAAAACGGTCCCGCTCGTCGTTGATAACCGCAAAGTGCGTACTGTCCGGAAACTTTGCACTGGCCTTTAATACGGGGGCGCCGTCCGCGCACACCTTGCCCTCGGAAATCCATCGCTGGGCCTGGCTTCTCGATGCGGCCAACTGCAATTCCACCAACAACACATCCGCGCGCTTCATCAGCGGCTACGGACCATTCAACATAACGCGGGTAGCAAGCTGAATTTCTCGCAAAAAACCCGTCAGCGAGGCAATCAGAAAAGCCATCGCCAATATAAACAACACAGCAACCGGCGTACCGCTGTGCCAGCCCATCACCGCGTTAATAAACAGGGTGGCAATTACCACACACACCAACAGTGCGCTGCCGGTACTGAAGCCGATGGCACGATGCACCACCCGGCCACGCCGGGTCAGGGTTTGCAGTTCTTCACGAATAGCGGGCGCACGCTCATCGGTGGCGTGTTCCAGCCGCTGGTGAAGAGAGCGGCTGCGATCAATAATGCGCGCCAGCCGTCCGGTCAATACATTGAGAATCCCGCCTATACCGGCCAACAGGAACACCGGCGCGACAGCCTGCTGAATGGCGTGGGTAATCACATTAAATTCTGCTGCCATCATCAACTCGCAAAGGTTAACAGGTTGAAAAAATCCCGCGCCGGGTCGCTGGCACAGCGAGAACCCACCGGCGTTCCCGCGACCAGCGGTGAATCCCACTGGCAAGTAGAGGCTTGAATCTGGTTCCAGTCCATCACAATTTTGCGGTGGCTGAAGCGCCACTCACCCGCGCGCAATTCATAGCGGTCGAGATAGCGCCCGCCGATAATAATCTCCACCTCATTGCCCTGCTCGTCCTCGGTGAGGTGATAAGACACCATGGTCACCTCACCCTCGGCCTGTTCGCCATCGACAGCAATCAGGTGGTTTTGCACCATGTGAGAAGTAACCCTCATGGTTTCCAGCATTGACGGCAACCATTCCAGGTAGCCTTGCGCACTCCCGCTGTACATGGGGCTGTGGTCGTCCGTAGCGTCATCATGATACAGCGCCGGTAAGGCGGCGTAGTCGCGGCGGTCTATCGCACGGCAGTAGCGTAGCACCAGATCCCGGATGGCATCTTTTGCGAGAAGGATATCAACGGTCATACAAAAGGCCTTAAGCTGGTTTGTAAAAGTGCATGGTAGCACCTTCAATCCGGCGAGGCTTCGACGCCAACCGGAAGTGAAAAAATAGTAAAAATATTTGCGTAGCCCTGTCGAATCTTACCTTCCCCGGTCGACTAGAGGTATCCACAGGAACTCAAGGAGAATGTAATGAGCTATATCGACGGATTTGTAGGCGCAGTACCGAAAGCCAACAAACAGGCCTTTATCGACCACGCCAGCAGCGCTGATTCGGTATTTATGGAGTGGGGAGCCACGCGGGTATGGGAATGCTGGGAAGACGACGTACCCGACGGCAGCACAACAGACTTTCGCAAGGCAGTGAAAGCCACCGCGGACGAAGCAGTAGTATTTTCCTGGGTTGAGTGGCCGGACAAAACAACCCGTGATGCTGCACTGAGCAAGATGATGGGCGACAATCCGGACCCGCGCATGGATCCGGCAATCAATCCCATGCCGTTCGATGGCAAACGCATGATCTTCGGCGGCTTTGTGCCCGTTGTTGCGCTGGAAAAGTGACCGAGCCACCGAACAACGATATCTGAGGAAAACAGCAATGAAGTATCTCGCACTGGTGTATTACAACGAACATATCATGCAGACAATGTCGCAGGACGAATGGGACAGCCTGAATCGCGAATGCATAGCCTGTGTCGAAAACCTGACCCAGAACGGGCATTTTCTGGACGGCGCGCCGCTGGAACCCACCACCACCGCCACCACCTTGCGTGTGCGCGACGGCAAGGCGTCGATTACCGATGGCCCCTTTGCCGAAACCAAAGAGCAGCTTGCCGGCTTCTATATGCTTGAAGCCAAGGATCTGAACGAGGCTATACGCCTGGCCGAAAAAATTCCGCCCGCACGCTATGGCTCCGTTGAAATACGGCCGGTGCGGGAACTGCAGGCCAGTGAAAACACACGCTGATTTTCCGGCGCGGAGCTAGTGTACTTTCGCAGGCAAACAGGCCACCGCGCGGGGTGACGTCACCGGGAGCAATTGGCAGGCGTACTGAACCGCGCCCGAAAACTCCCGGCGAGATATGCCTTTAAATTGAGACCCAAAAACTTTCGCCTTAGCCGGCTAGAATGTTTTCAGAAATTGTGAGGCAGCGTAAACCGACGCATCGTTAAAATTTCCCATGCCCACCAGATTCTTGTCCGGATCCCGCCCCAGGACTACGCGCTCGCCGTTTACGCGCAAGCTGTCTGACACAATTTGACCGCCAGCGTTTACAAATCGAACCTGCGCTTTGTCGAGGTCGGTGACGTCCAGCATGATGAGATTATAACCAAGAGCTGAAAGCGGCCTGGGTTTTGGCTCCGTAGTCACCGGGTGGCTGAGGTATTGAACAAACTCGACCTCCACGTTGCCGATATGCATCCACCCCATGTACAGTTCGGAGCCGGGCAGACCGGAAACCCGGTCAAATTTTTCAGAAAGCAGCCTGGGAGAGCGGCGAGGCTTTTTCACTCCCAGAAAGTTCTGATAGAACGTCATCAGGCGGTCTATATCGCCAGTGGCCAACGATACGTGGCGAATACGGCGGTCTACCTCGACGTCCTGAATCAAGTTTGCAATGGTCATATTCACGTGCTCAACCTCGACAACCATTCCATCGGGGTCGTGGACGTAGGCATAGCGCACGGGGTTGATCGGGCTGAGCTTGACCATATCCGGATCACCGATAACAGATGCACCGGCCTTGAGAAAACGTTGATAGGCGTCCAGCTTCTCATCTACCTGAAAGCACACGTGAGCGATACCCGGACCATTCACAGGAACAGCGGCGGCGGCTGGAGCATCGACCGGAGTAAACAGCATTAACTGCGCATTGGTTGTTCTCAGGGTGGAATCAACATGCACCTCTCCCCCGTCCAATGCAGCAACGACATCAACGAGAGCATCCAGACCATCGCTTTCGTGAACATGACGCTCGACACCAAAACCTGCAGCGTAGGCTTCGGCCGTTCGATCGGCATCTGCAACGGTCATGCCGATAAAACTGACGCCCTCAAACAGTGCTGTATCTGCCAGTCGCTCCTCCAGCGGCGGGCGGCCACAGGCGCTCACCAGCAGGGTGCTTGATATGAGTGCGAATATTTTTATCCGGTTCATGATTTTCTCTCTTATTCGAGTGTGACGCGCATAGCCGCCAGAGCACCCTGCATCAGTCGGCGTAACCAGGATTGGGGCGGGTCGGGCGGCTTACCCACCAGCCAAAACCTGCCGCAGTGAGGTTCGCGATCAAGCCGTAGATGGCTGCGGGTATCGCCATGGTCGGGTTATTCAGTAGTGCCGGGCTCATGGCCACAGTGATAGCCAGCACACTGTTGTGAATGCCAATCTCCATACCGATGGCAGTGGCTTGACGGCGCCCCACATTCAGCATGCGCGGCACCGCATAGCCCACACCGAGACTGGCCAGGTTGAAGAACAGCGCGGCGACGCCAATCAAGGCTGCATAGGCGAGTATGTTCTGCCAATCTGATGCCACCGCGGCGGCGATCACCAGAAACAGAAAAATGGCCGAGGCTTTTTTTACAAAGGGTGCCATGGCATCAGAAAATGCACTGGCTTGCCGGCGGATCACCATACCGACAACCACCGGAATCAGGACGACCGCAAATACCTGCAGCACTTTGCTCAATTGCAGGGGCAGCGTCGCTCCGTCATTCATGAAATGGGCCAATGAGAAGTTAACCACCAGCGGCAGAGTGACGATGGAAAGCACCGAGTTAACCGCCGTAAGGCTGATATTCAGGGCCACGTCACCATCTGCCAAATGGCTGTATAGATTTGCGGATGTTCCTCCGGGTGATGCCGCCAGCAACATCAACCCCACGGCCAGCTCCGGCGGCAGGGCAAAGGCATACACCGTTCCGAAACATACCACCGGCAACAGCACGACCTGACAGGCAAGCGCGATCAACACCGTACGCGGCGCCTGCATCACCCGCCGAAAATCCGACAGGGTTAGCGACAGGCCCAAGCCCAGCATGATGATGGCCAGCGCCATCGGGAAAAACACAGTGGTAATGCTACCGGCCGCCATCGTCTGTTACTCCTCGTCGAGCGCATAGGCGATAACATAACCGCCCTCGTCATCCACCTGACTGCGACTGTCCGTGTAGGTGCCCGATTCAGCATCACGCGGATAGGTCCAGCTTGGATTCGGCACAGTCACAATCAGGTATTGACGCCCGGTATCCGAAGAAAGATAGGTCATTGGCGTGGCCTGGCCATTTCCAGGCAGTCTTTGCTGCCACAGCAGTTCGCCGGTGCGCGTATTAAAAGCGCGAACGGTTCGGTCCATGGTTGAACTCGAGAAGATCAACCCGCCACGGGTCGTTACCGTACCCGCGCGCAGCGGTACGCCCACCTCGAACGGCAAGCCGGATTTCAGCGCAAAAGGACCGGATTCATTCATGGTTCCCAGTGGGCGGCTCCACAACAGTTCGTTGGTATTCAGATCAATGACGGCCAGTTTGGACCAGGGCGGCTCAAAGCAAGGCACCCGGGTGCCACCAATAAAAGGCAGCGCAAAACGCGACATAAACGGCCCGGTCAGGCCGTAGTATTTGATTTTCTTGTAATCAAATTCGCCCTCCAGATCATGGGGTGTGTAGCCGCGATCTGTTGCCTGGGGCTTCTCACCCTTCCAGTTTACGGCCGGGTGGTAATTGCCCAGCAGCTTGGCCGCCATGGGGCCGGCCTCGGCGACACGTTCAGGTGTTACCAGCATGGTTCGCATAGCGAGCAGCATGGGTGCAGCAATCAGCAGCCCGTTGTCGGCATCAACGGAAATACCACCCCAGTTAAAGCCGCCAAAATTGCCGGGAAACTGCAATGAGCCTTTCGTTGTCGGCGGTGTAAAGAGGCCCTCATACCGCAGCATGCGGTATTCCACGCGGCACATCAGTTGATCCAGTGGCGTCAGCCCCCACATATCCTTTTCATGCAAAAAGGGGCGAAAGTGCGGGAGTGAAGAAAAGGGCTGGGTCGGCGCCAGACGCTCGCCTTCGGCGCCGTCCTGAGGCACCGGGCGTTCCTCTATCGGATGCACCGGCTCACCGTTGCGACGATTCAGCAGGAAGATTTCTCCGCGCTTGGTGGCAACCGCCACGGCGGGAACGAGTTCACCGTCTTTTTCCACATCTACCAGCGTGGGCTGGGCCGGCACATCGTAATCCCACACGTCGTGATGAACCGTCTGAAAACTCCAGACAGGTTGACCACCTTTAACGTCCAGAGCCACGATTGACGACCCCCACTTGTCATCAATCTCGCGTCGCTCACCGCCAAAATAATCGGGGCCGGCGTTGCCGGTAGGCACGTAGATCAGGCCCAGCTCCGGATCAAAACTCATCATCGACCAGACATTGGGCGTACCGCGGGTAAAGGCTTCGCCTCCGACCGGCAGACGGCCGTCATCCGGACGCCCCATATCCCATGCCCAGACAAATTCACCTGTCTGGGCACTGTAGGCACGAACGGCGCCGGAGGGCAGGCCCAGACGCTGGGAGTCCATCACCAGACCACCAATCACCAGCAAATCACCGGCAACCAGCGCCGGTGAGGTCAGGTAATACTGGGAAGGGTGGTGCTCACCAAGACCGACAGTAACATCCACAGTGCCGCCGTCGCCAAAGTGTTCGCAGGGACGTCCGGTTTTCGCATCCAGCGCTATCAGACGCGAATCCACCGTACCCACCACGACACGC
>DIBR01000057.1:394-30962 GCA_002415025.1 Spongiibacteraceae bacterium UBA5047 | reverse complement strand
GTACCCACCACGACACGCTGTGCGCACTGCTCTACGCTATCTGGCACCTCATGGTAGGCAATACCGCGACAAGTCACCGCGTACTGGTGATCGCCGGGCGGCACAACGTCCGGGTCAAAGCGCCAGAGTTCCGCGCCCGAATCTGCATCGATCGCAATAACAATATTGCGAGCGGTGCAGAACAGGAGCTTGCCATCAACCTGTAGCGGCGTGCCCTTGAAATCCCGGTTAACGCCGGTGCGATAACGCCACACCTCTCTCAGCTTGCCAACCGTAGCCGTGTTGATTTGATCTAGCTCGGCAAAACGAGTCCCGCCCACGTGGCTGCCGTAGTGACGCCAGTCTCCGACCGGCAGTCCGGAACTTGCTGGTGCACGCACCGACCCTTCACTAAAGTGCTCATAGCCAGGCAGCGCCGCAACAACCAGGCACACGGCAGAAGCCGCTGCCGGAATACCGATCCAGCGGCGAACGAGAAGTTTATGCCCGGCTTTGGATGCATCGCCTTGCACCGCCAGTGGCAGAAAAAACCACAACCCCAGCACCAGCCACATGGCCAGACGGGGCAACAGGGAAAGAAAGGCACCATCGGCTTCATACAGCGACCAACACAGGGTAATAGCAAGCCAGATGCCGAACAGGCGCACGGCCCGCACGTTACCGCGCCCGAAATACCAGGCAGTCGCGAGCATGACCGCACCGGAGAGAAGATAGTAAAAACTGCCGCCCAGATAACTTAGGTAAGCGCCCAGCACCAGCAGGTATAAGCCTGCCAACGCCATAAAGGCGATATACACAAGGTTTGCCATTTTTCTCATCTTATTGCTCCGGCACCTCAATCACTGGGGCCCTATTTACATCGGGAAAATGGTATGACCGCCGTCAATAACCAGAGCTTGCCCGGTCATGTAGTCGCTGTTGTTGGAGGCGAGAAATGCGGCAATGCCCTCCATGTCTTCAAAAGTACCGATGCGCCCCAGCACGGAGCGTCGAAGCGCCGCATCCTGAAATGCCTGCGGCGTGCTTAGCGACATTTCGGTTTCCACAAAGCCCGGCAAAATGGCATTGACCTGAATATTGGCCCGGCCCAGCTCAACGGCCAGCGCCTTCACAAGCCCTACTACAGCGGCCTTGGTAGTGGAGTAGCCAGCGGCGTTGGCAAAGCCGACCAATGCAGCGGCCGACGAGGTCACAATCAGTTTGCCACCTTCTCCGCGCGCCAGCAGGTGCTCGGTCACCGGAGCGAAGGTATTGGTTACGCTGGTGACATTCAGATCAATGGTATCCTGCCATGCCTTGCTACCCACCTGATGCGACAGCCCGCGAAAGCCGCCACCGCCGGCATTGGCCATGCAGATATCCACTTTGCCGAACGTTTCCAGGGTTTCGGCAAAGGCAGCGGCGACATTTTCCTCGCTTAATACATCACAAGAGAAAGCGGTCGCATTGGCACCCATGTCCCGCAACTCTTTCACTGCCGCAGCGTTCTTTTCCGCATTGCGACCCCAGATCGCCACCCTCGCCCCCTGCTTCACCAGCCCCCTGGCAAACGCCAGACCGAGGCCTCCGTTGCCGCCCGTAACCAGGGCGACCTTTCCTGTTAAATCAAACATGTTTACTCCTGAAAGTTAAGTTTTGAATTTTAGAACCGGTAGCTGAACTCGACGCCATAAAGTCTCGGCTCCAGTACATTGGCCGTACGGAAGCGCCCCACCAGAGGGCCGTCCTGGTTCAGAAAGGTAACGTCGTCGCTGTCGGCGATATTTTTTATGTAAGCACGCGCCTTCCACGTACCGTCGTTCGGGAAGAGCACCAGTTGCACGTCTGTCTGCTCCCAGCCCTCCACCTCATCCGTGTTCTTTGCAAACTGGCTAACGAAGTAGGTGTCCTGAAGAAAATGATCTACTCGTGCCATCAGTGAATAGCCGTCGAACAGATCAAAGGTGTAGGCAACGGCCAGTTTGATGGAGGAATCGGGGGATGCCGGCAGCGGATTACCCCTCAGATCTTTAACCACATCTCCGGTACCGAAGGCATCAGTTGTTCGCGGATTACCATTCTCGTCACGCGCCGGCGAGGTATTGGGGTCTTCGCCCGCGGGGTCGCCCTCGTCAACCGATGCGCCTTCAAGAATTTCGTTTCTGAGGTAGGCGTATTGCAACTCCAGCAAGAGCTGGTCGGTTGGCGCGTAGGTGAACTCAAATTCTGCGCCATACACTTCGGCAGAGGAATTGGTTGTGGCAGTAACCGTTTCAGTTACCACAGTGAGATGCAGACCATCATAGTCGTAGTAGAACGCGGTGCCGTTCATTACCAGACGCCCGTCCAGAAAGGTACTTTTATTGCCAAGCTCGATCGCGTTGATGTACTCCGCATCGTATTGCTCGGGCGCGCCCTCACCGCCAGCCCCGGTAATGCTATCCACAAAGCCTGTTATGCGGGCCACGTTGACGCTCGTCAACACATCCAGCAATCCGCCTTCACCTTCAGACGCGTCCACACTTCCGGCATTGATGCCACCCGGACGATACCCTTTGGATGCGGTGAGAAAGACCATGTGATCATCGTTGATCACATATTCCGCCGTCATTTTGCCGGTGGTATCCACCCAGCTTCCTTCTGCTGTGGTCCAGCGCGGGTCCGTCAGATTCAGAAACAGCAGGCGGGAGCGACTGCTGACTTCATCATCCGTATAGCGCAGCCCCGCAATCAAGCGAAGATTGTCGGTAACATCCCAATACAGTTCGCCAAACAGGGCCGTGGATTTCTCTTTGCCAGGCAGCCTTTCGAAATAGAAAGCCTCAAACTCGTCGGGCATTCCCAAAAAATCCTGGGAGGCAGACAAAGCCGGATGGGTGATGTACACCTCCTGGTAGGTTTCGTTTTCAAAGTAGTAAGCGCCCAGAAGAAAATTCAGGGAACCCTCATAGCTGGATGCAATTCTGAATTCCTGCGAATACTGCTCGGTATCCAGCACATCGCGACGCCCGGATTTTATCTGCCGGGTCGTTTCGTAGTTCCGCCCATCGGCCCGATAGGTAAGCGGCGCAGGCAAACCGGTAATGGGGTCGTTTAGCAGGACATTGGTTGTAAAGCGGTCGAAGTCGAACAAGCGGTCGATGCGAGTACGGTAGTAGCCTGAGATCGACGTCAGCTGATATTTATCCAGCGTATAGTTGAACTCAAGCGCAACACCAATTTGATCGGCAAGGGTTTCCGGCTCCATATCAATGGTGACGGTACGATAGTCTGCGGGATTGACCGTGTTGGCGAAGTAATCTCCAATCTGGAATAACTTCCCCTGAAACAATGCAATATTGAGAATCTGAAAAATAGACTGGGTAACATCAGGAGTTTCGAAACCAAGAGAGGTCGGCGAACAGCCGTTCTCGAAGTCCTTGGTACACACACCCTTGGTACGCAAAGCGCGGCTACTGTCTTCTTTCAGGTGGTTGATTATCAAGTCGGCACTAAAATCTTCAGTGAAATCCCAGCTGGTTGAGCTACGCACCTCATAGGAATCACGGCCATCTACCTGATTGCCGTAGAACACATTTTCGTTGTAACCCTCCCGCTCCAGACTAACAGCAGCAAAGCGCTGGCGAATGTTGTCGGTAATAGGAATATTGATCGCACCGTGAAACTTTCGCGTGTCATAGCTACCAAGGGTGGCACTGAAGTAGCCCCCCCATTCCTCCTCCGGTCGCTGGGTCACAATATTGACAACGCCTGCGGTCGTGTTGCGGCCATACAACGTACCCTGCGGCCCGCGCAATACTTCGATGCGGGCAATATCAAAGTACTCGGTAGCGCCTAGCTCCGGGCTTGCCAGATATACGCCATTAACGTGGTATCCGGCTCCGTCGTTGGCAATTCCGCGAATAACGGTCGCTTCGCGGGCAATTGTGACATTGGGCAAATTGAACTGGATATCTTCCGCACCTTCGATCTGCTTCATCTCCAGCGATTCGCCGGAAAAAGCGGTAATCGACATTGAGACGTCCTGCACCGATTGTTCGCGGTGTTGCGCGGTAACAATGACCTCTTCCAGAACACGCGCTCTTCCACTGGAGCCAGTCTGCCCCGAAGCCGATCCGATTGTTGTGAAACAGATCAGTGCTGACAGACACGCCCTACCGCTGCAGCGCACAATCTTCCGGGAAATCATAGGCTCAACCTCTATAGATTTAGTGTTATTGAAGCACGAGAGATATTACCCTTTACTGCACATACCGTCAATAACACCAAAACTACATTCAACTGTATGTTTTATATGTATTTTATTAAAATAGAGGCCTTGTTAATAAAATTTAATAGAGGGAATTTCAGATAATACGCCAACTTATTGACGATATGACCAGTATCGGGCGGGGTTTTCAGCCTCAAACCAGAGGAAACACCCACACTGCGTTTTTATAGGTCATATTGCGTGATAGTATGGCTACACATCTATTAACGGTAAGTACAACAAGTTGAGCGCAGCACCCCAGAAAAGTCGCACCCGCCTGTCCCCCGAAGTTCGCAAAAAGATGATCCTTGATCATGCTGCGGAAGTTATCAGCGCCGACGGTGTATCCGGAATCAACATGGAACGCCTGGGCCGCGCGGTGGGGGTAAGCAAATCGCTTATTTACAGCTACTTCCCAAGCCTGAATGATTTGCTTTGGGCTCTGCTCAAGCGGGAGTACACCGATCTTCGCCAGCGTCAGTTTGAGGCCGCCGAATCCGCCAACACACTGGAACAGCTGGTGCGGCGAGTTACCAACACCTATCTGCTGTATATCGAAGAGCGCGGAATGCTGCTGGAGCGGCTTGCCGCAGAGCCAAGCGTAAAACGGCCCAGCGATCCAACCATGTATGGGCGGCAGCCCGCGGTCGGGTACTTCACCGAGATCATTGCGAAGACCCTGGATATCGACCCTGAAATCGCTGCGCCAGCTATTGATATCTCCTTCGGCCTTCCCGCCGCCGCCGGCCATTATCTAACCAACCATAACGCTGACAGGCAAACCGTAGAAGACATAACCGTCACCATGATCCTGGGTGCCATTGAAGCGGTGGGCAAAAATTACACGCTGTCTTTCAAACCGCTAAAAAAATAGGCTTTCACTGCTCGCTTATTGGCCGCGGCCTTGATACAAGATGACGTACCGACCGCTGGAGCACTCGCCGTAAACCACATACCGACGCAGGCTATCGCTTCAGCTACAAAAGACGATCACCCGTGGTCACGAGCGACACAGCACAGGCTCAAAACTTCGAACATTTTGCTCATGATGAGGGCTTGCTGGCACATAAAGCGCCGGCAAAGAATCTGCAAACCTGATAAAGAGTGGGTTAAGGTGCCGGCGCAAGCCACTGCGTTTAGCCAATAGCTGCAAAACGCAGTGATGCGATCAAACTACTTCGGCAAGATCGCCTTTTGTCTCCAGCCAGGCCTTGCGGTCTGAGGAGCGTTTCTTGGCCAGCATCATATCCATGATACTGGCGGTGTCATCGCCCGGCTCGATGGTGAGGCGCACCAGACGCCGGGTATCCGGATCCATAACCGTTTCGCGCAGCTGCAGTGGATTCATCTCACCCAGCCCTTTGAAACGTGTGACCGAAATCTTGCCGCGCTTGCCTTCGGCCTCCAGCCGGTCGAGCACGCCCTGACGCTCACTGGCATCGAGCGCGTAATAGGTTTCCTTGCCAATATCAATTCGGTACAGCGGCGGCATGGCTACAAAAACGTGACCGGCCTGCACCAGAGCCTTGAAGTGCCGGACAAAGAGCGCACAAATCAATGTCGCGATATGCGCTCCGTCCGAGTCGGCATCTGCCAGAATACACACCTTGTGGTAACGCAGCCCGCTCAGATCGTCCGAGGCAGGATCAACTCCGATAGCTACAGAAATATCGTGTACTTCCTGCGATGCCAGAATCTCCTGGGAATCCACTTCCCAAGTGTTCAGAATCTTGCCGCGCAGAGGCAAAATTGCCTGAAACTCACGGCTTCTGCCCTGCTTTGCACTGCCACCGGCCGAATCACCTTCGACCAGAAAAAGTTCGCCACGGGTAGGGTCGTCGCCCGAGCAATCGGACAGCTTTCCAGGCAGCGCCGGGCCTGATGTTACTTTTTTGCGAACCACTTTCTTGGCTTTACGCAGCCGCGTCTGAGCATTTGAAATGCACAATTCCGCGAGCTTTTCTGCTTCGCCGGTGTGCTGATTCAACCAGAGACTGAACGAATCCTTGGCAACTCCCGAGACAAACGCGGCGGCTTCACGCGAACTCAAACGCTCTTTGGTTTGCCCAGAAAACTGCGGGTCTTCGAGTTTGGATGACAGCACGTAGCAACACCGATCCCAAACATCTTCCGGCGTAAGTTTTACGCCGCGCGGCAACAAATTACGGAATTCGCAGAACTCGCGCATCGCTTCAAGCAAACCCGTGCGCAAGCCGTTAACGTGAGTACCACCCTGGGCCGTCGGAATCAGGTTTACGTATGACTCGGCTGTAATTTCACCGCCCTCAGGAAGCCACTGTACCGCCCAATCCACCGCTTCATTGTGGCTGGAAAAGCTGCCCACAAAGGGCTCAGCCGGCAAGGTTTCCCATTCGCGAGTACTGCTTATCAGGTAGTCGGTCAAACCGTCTTCGTAATACCACTCTTCACTGCCATCGCCGGTTTCGTCCTTGAATATGACCTTAAGGCCCGAGCAAAGTACCGCCTTGGCCCGCAGTACGTGCTTGAGACGAAGCACCGAAAATTTGGCCGAATCGAAATACTTGGGGTTGGGGAGAAAACGTACCTGGGTTCCGGTATTGCGCTTACCGCACGTGTCGACAACCTCAAGGTCGGAAACTTTTTCACCGTCGGCAAAAGCCATGCGATGCACCTGGCCATCACGCCGAATAGTGATATCCAATTGCGACGACAGGGCGTTAACGACCGACACCCCAACACCGTGCAAGCCGCCTGAGAACTGATAGTTTTTATTGGAAAACTTGCCGCCCGAATGCAGGGTGGTCAGTATCACTTCCACGCCGGGCTTGCCCTGCTCTTTGTGCATATCTACCGGCATGCCGCGACCGTTATCGACGCAGGTCAGCGAGCCATCCTTATGCAAAGTCACTTCAATTTCGCTGGCGTGGCCGGCAAGCGCCTCATCCACACTATTGTCGATAACCTCCTGCGCCAGGTGGTTGGGGCGAGTGGTATCGGTGTACATGCCGGGGCGCTTGCGAACTGGCTCAAGCCCCGTCAGAACCTCTATCGATTCGGCGTTATAGTCGGACATAGGGAATTATTCTTCAGTCAACTTCAAAAACGTAACAATGTCGGGGAGATAGCGCTCATAGCTGGTAAAGCTGTGATCCCCGCCCTCTTCGACCGTCATTCTACACTCACTGTAATAGCTTTGTGCATCCCTGTAGTCCAGCGTCTCGTCACCGCTCTGCATTAGCACCCAGTAACGCTCCCTGGTGAGCGTAGCAGGCAGCATTCCCTGCAACTCCTGCATATGCTGCTCGGTGATCAGGAAATGCTCTCCGGTATAAGGGTTGTAATTTTCCCCCAGAAAGTGGGCGATCAAGCGATGCGGGTTAACGGCGGGGTTCACCAAAACAGCGGGCACAGCATATTTTTCCGCCAGCACGGTGGCAAAAAAGCCTCCCAGCGAGCTGCCTATCAGTGCAACGCGGTCTGCTCGCCCAAGCGCAGCTTGCAGTTCTTTTTCCAGTAGGGCGAGGCTGGCGCCAGGTGTGTTGGGGAGGGAAGGAATCTGACAATGCAAACCTGCATCCAGATATTCAAGGTAGGCGCGGGTCTGCTGCGCTTTGATCGATTGCGGCGAGGAAATAAAACCGTGGATATACAGCAACTCTGCGGACAATTAATAGCCCTTGGCCGACAGATCGATATGGAACTCTACATCCTGCACGCGCTCGACCCTGGTCTGCAAACTGCCGTCGGGATATAGCTCCAGCCAGCGCAGGCCGGGGGCCTCTGTGCTCACTAAAAACTCGGGGCTGTTGGGGGCAAACTGAATACAGGTCGACGGCGCGGTCAATACTCGCACACCATTCTTCTCACGATCTGTTGCCTGATGCACATGCCCCGAGGTAACAGCCTTAACCTGGGGGTAGGCCGATATCAGGTCGAAGAAAGCCTGCTGGTTGGACAGCAGTTGCTCATCGAGCCAGTCTGAACCAACGGGCAGCACATGGTGATGCAACGCGATCAGGGTATATAAGTCCGGGTGGGCCTGCAGTGCATCCTCAAGAAAAGTAATTTGGTCAGCTCCGAGCGAGCCTTTGGAGCTGCCCGGCACAGAACTGTCCAGCGAAATAATTTGCCAGTTACCAACAACAATGCGCGGCCGAAACCAGCGCTCGGCACACACCGTCTTCATCAAATTAACGCTGTCATGATTGCCTGGCAGCCATACAACGTTGTCGCGCGCTTCCAGCAGGTGGTACAAGCGCTGATAAGCCTGCTGGTAACCATTATTGGAGATATCACCGCTTAGTAAAATCAGCTCGGCGTGCTGCCCGCTCTGGTCGAACAGCTTCAATACCTGACGCAGGCTATAATCGGTATCCATACCCAGCAACTGGTAGCTATCCGTCTGCCCCAGATGCGTATCGCTGATTTGTGCAATTCGAATCGGCTTCATGCCCCGCCAATGCCGCCTCCCCGCAGCTTAGTCCCAAACCTGTCCGGAGCAGTCGCTCGCGGCCAATCAATTATCATGCCTGACAGCGATTGAGACACACTCTCAAGACAGCCGCCATGTTCCAGGTCGCATTTTCCAAGTGGGAAATATCAAGGTGTGATCAGTTCTTCAGTTTTACTGAGACTCCGCCCCTGTGCAAGGCAGTGTTGCAGCCACTCACCCAGAAACCGGTTCCACTGCTGCTTCTCGTCACGCTGGTGCATTTTCCGGTTCGGGTAATCATTCTTGGCAAGCACCCGGTAACATCCCTCAAAACTGGCAACCTCGGCTACGCCGGCATCGTGATACACCCTCACCGTCATCTGACTATCCAGTTGAGGGAGGCTGAAATGCTGCTGCCGGATATCCAGCATGCTGGTATAAGGTGCCCTCTCAGTCACAACAATGCGCACCCGCAAGCCCTCGCCTATGGCGAACTCGCGTGAATCGCCCGCATCCATTCGCGCAAGCAATCTGCACAGACGCACATAGTTGAGCTCGCACTCAGCCAGGTGGGCAGACAAATCCACGTTATACAGGCTTTTCCCCACGTAACCAGACACCTTTTCAACATTCGGCAATAGCAGTTAAACCCAATGATACCTGCTGGGGATATACTTAAAAATACTTAATTATCGTCATTACGGATGGGGCTTTGCAGGCCAATTTGCTAAACTCGCTGCCGGAGACGGAGTGGACAGGATGGATAGCCGCATGACGCAACGCGTATTACCGATGGCCCTGGCAGGTTTGCTGGGCTTTGGAAGTTCATCACTTTTTGCTGATAGCTTGAGCAGCATTTACGAGTTAGCCCTGCAAAATGATGCTTCACTGAAAGCCGCAGAGGCAACCTACCGCGCGAATATCGAAACAGAGAACTCAAGCCGCGCCGCGCTGCTACCCCAAATTAGTGCGAACGCCTACTACAGCGATACCAGCTCCGATTCTGACGCCGTGCGCCTCATCGGCCCAACATCCTTGCCAACCTCGACCAGCAGCGAATTTGACGGCGACGGCTACGGCCTGTCACTCAGCCAAACCCTGTTCGACCTGTCAGCCTGGTTTCGCTTTCAGTCAGGCAAGGAGACCAGCAAGCAGGCAAAAGCGGAATTCGCTTCCGCCCAGCAAGAACTCATCATCCGCGTCACCCAGGCCTACTTCAATGTTCTCACGGCACGGGAAACCCTTGAGGCTACCCGCGCTGAAGAGCGAGCCGTCAAACGCCAGCTGGAACAAACGCAACAGCGTTTTGATGTTGGCCTGATCGCGATCACCGACGTACACGAGGCACGCGCCGTCTACGACAGCACCGTTGCCCGCCGACTCGGCGATGAAGCCACTGTTGGCACAGCGCTGGAAGCGCTTACCGTGTTAACCGGACAGACCCACAACTCGCTTGCACAGCTGCGAGATGACTTTCCGGTGACCGAACCATCTCCCGCCGACAGGAGTGAATGGGTTCAGTTTGCGCTAGACAACAATTTTGATTTAAAGGCGGCACTCTATGCCGCACAGGCCGCACAGCAAAACGCAAAATCCAGGAAAGCAGACCACCTGCCGACGCTTACCGGCCGTCTCAGCTACAACGAAGACACCTCCGATGGCAGCAACGACATTCTGATATCCGGTCAGGCTCCCTTTTCATCTCCGATAGACGACACCACCGAATCAGAGCAAATCCGTATTGAGCTGTCGGTACCGCTTTTTAGTGGTGGCAACGTCAGCGCTGCACGCCGACAAGCCTACCAGCAATATAACGCCACGCTTCAGCAAAGCATTTTCCGGCAGCGCCAGGTCGTACAGCAAGTTCGATCACTGCACTTGACAGTGTCTACCGATGTGCAGCGCATAAAAGCGCGCAAGCAGGGAATTGTATCGGCAGAAAGTGCACTCGACGCCACAAAGGCCGGATACGAAGTAGGAACGCGCAATATCGTTGACGTGCTGCAGGCACAGCGCTCGTTATTTGCAGCAATTCGCGATTACGCCAACGCCCGCTTTGAGTATGTACAAAACATGCTCAAACTAAAGCAGCAGGCTGGCACACTCAGCCCAGACGACATCTACAATCTTGAGAAGTGGCTGATCGCAGCAAAAGCCGAATAAGAACCATAGGCGAGCAAAGCGGCACCGAGCGTGCCGCTCTTCAGTTCAAGTAGTCTTGCACAACAGCCAACAAACGCTCCAGCGCACCGCGATTATCTTCAATCACCTTCAACCCGGCCGCCCCTTTCTGCTCACGCAGTTTTTCATCAAGCAACAATTGGGAGACCTGCGCACCCAGCTCGCGTTCGCTATCAACAATCGTCAGCGCTCCCGAGTTTTGCAGCATGTGTGAAATCTCTGCAAAGTTGAAATCACTGGCGCCATTGACTAACGGCAAGCCCCAGGCTGCCGGCTCAAGACTATTGTGACCACCTCGCTCAATCAGGCTGCCACCTACAGTAGCCACGTCTGCACAGCCAAACAAAAGTGCCAGTTCGCCCATCGTATCAAGCAATATCACTGGCTGACCTGCCGGTACCCCACCTTCACTGCGGCGCACAAAACCAAAACCGGCCGCCGCTATTTTGGCGGCCACGGTCTCAAAGCGCTCGGGATGGCGCGGTGCAATCATCAGCAGGGTATCGGGCTGCTGCGCGAGCACTTCGGAAAATGCACGCAGAATCAGCTCCTCTTCACCCTCGTGGGTGCTGGCACAGATCCATACGGGCCGCGCACTGGCAGCAAGCTGTTCCCGCGCCTGCTTTGCGGCCTGACGCGTGGCACCGTCAATGTGAACATCAAACTTTATGCTGCCGCTGACAACCATTCTGGAGGATGGTGCGCCCAATGCTGTAAATCGCGTCGCATCGGCCTTGGTCTGGGCAACAATCGTGCTGAACGCGCCAAAAACCTGCCGGCTCAGGCGGCTCAGACGCGCGTAACCCCTTGCCGATTTTTCTGACAGGCGCGCATTCGCCAGCACGACCTCAACGCCGCTTTTCCGGCAAGTGAGTACCGTGTTGGGCCAGATTTCGGTTTCCATAATAATCAGCGCCTGCGGCTTTATACGCTTCAGAAAGCGCTTGATAATCAGCGGCACATCGTAGGGGGCATAGACATGGAATACGCTGTCGCCCAGCAGGGCTTGCACACGCTCGGAGCCGGTTGGCGTCATGGTTGTCACAACAATTGGCAGCGCCGGGTAGCGCGTTTGCAACTGACGGATCATCGGCACAGCAGCCACCACCTCGCCCACCGATACCGCATGCACCCAAAGGGGCTGCTCGCCGGGCAACGATGGCACATTAAAGCGGGCAAAGCGCTCGCCAATACGGCGCCGATACTCGGGAGCACGCAAGGAACGGTGCAGCAGGCGCAGCACCATAAACGGCAACAACAGGTAAAAACAGCCGGTATAAAGCAACAGAGGCATTGGCGGGCCAAGAGCAGAATTTGCGCAAAGCATAACGACTGACCCGCCCCAAGACCAGTGCTTTGCTATACTGCGCTGGCTAAGGAGATTCCATGACAGAAACCCGCATACAGGTGGACAGCATCATTATTGGCGGCGGCATTGCCGGCCTCTGGCTGCTCAATCGCCTCGTCAACCTGGGCTACAACGCGGTCCTGTTCGAACAGGACGAACTGGGCAAAGGGCAGACCATTGCCTCTCAGGGCATGATCCACGGAGGCATCAAATATGCTCTGGGCGGCTCGCTAACCGGTGAGTCGGAAGCCATTGCAGCCATGCCGGGCCACTGGGCGGCATGCCTGGAAAATCACGGCGACGTGAACCTCGGCGACTGCAATATTCTCAGTCGCCATTTCTACCTGTGGTCAACCCAGTCGCTGACCTCAAAACTAACGTCGTTTTTCGCAAGCAAAATGCTGCGCGGCCGCGTCAATGCAGTGAAGGGAAAAGACAAACCGCCAGTCTTCGACGATCCGGCCTTTAAAGGCTCCTTATATAAGCTGGCCGACCTCGTGCTTGATGTGCCCTCGCTCATTGAAACGCTCGCGAAACCGGTACAAAACCGCATTTTCAGCATTGACTGGTCGCAAGCCGAGCTTCAAAAGTCCGGCCAGCGCCTCAGCGGCCTCAAGCTGGACAACGGCTTGCTGCTGGAAACCGACCTGGTCGTACTGACCGCCGGTGCCGGCAACGAGCGATTATTAGACAGCCTGCAGCTAAAAAAGCCGGCCATGCAATTGCGCCCGCTGCAACAGGTTCTGGTGAAGCATAGCTATCCCCACCCCCTTTACGCTCACTGCATGGGCAGCAACCCTTCTCCCCGCCTGACCATATCCAGCCATCACTGCCGCGACGGCAAAAGCTGCTGGTATTTAGGGGGTGATTTGGCCACCGAGGGTGTTGGCATGAACAGCGCGGAACTGATCGACAAGGCGCGCAGCGAATTGTTCAGCCTGTTCCCCTGGATTGATTTTGGTCATTGCGAGTGGGCAACCCTGCCGGTGGACCGGGCAGAGCCCAAACAGTCGCAACTAATCAAACCGGATAAAGCCTATGCTGAGTGGGCTCCCGACTGCGACAATGTGATGGTGGCCTGGCCCACCAAGCTGACCCTTGCACCCAACATGGTAGAGCAGGCACGCAGCCTGATTGCCGCGCGCCTGCCGGAGCCGTCTCGACGCAGCGTGCCCGAGGCACTAACATCACTCCCGCGCCCTGCTATTGCCACGCCCTGCTGGGAGAGCCTGTTTTGAGCACGTCTGATTTACCGCTAGCGAAACGCCCCTTTGGCAGCACTGAACTGCGGGTTAGCCCGCTGGGGCTCGGCACCGTCAAACTCGGCCGCAATACCGGCGTCAAATACCCGCAACCTTTTGAAATTCCCGACGATGCAGCCGCCAGCGACCTGATCGCGCTGGCCAAATCCCTCGGCATTAATCTTATCGACACCGCACCGGCCTACGGCAACAGCGAGCAGCGCCTTGGCACCCTGCTAAAAGGGCAGCGTCAGGACTGGGTGATCTGCTCAAAAGTGGGAGAAGAATTTGACGCCGGCAAGGGCAGCTCACATTTTGACTTCAGCGCCCGCCACACCCGCCAGAGTATCGAGCGCAGCCTCGACCGCCTGAATACCGATTATCTGGATATCGTGCTGATCCACTCTGACGGGCATGACGAACATATACTCCAGCACGAGGGCGCCCTTGCAGCACTGCAACAATGCAAACAGGAAGGGCTGGTGCGGGCCATTGGCATGTCTACCAAGACCGTATCCGGCGGCTTGCTCGCCGCCGAACTGGGCGATGCCGTCATGGCGACCTACAACCCCGCCTTTGAGGACGAAGCACCCGTTCTGGATTACTGCGCGCGTCACGGTAAAGCGGCCATTCTGAAGAAAGCCTTTGGCAGTGGCCACCTGATCAATGCACAAGACCCTGCGCATGCGGCCATGCAATTTGCCCTCTCGCATCCGGGAGTCACCAGCGCCATTGTCGGCACCATCAACCCCGCGCATTTACGTGAAAACGTGGCGGCCTGCGCCCGCGCCATAGCCGACGGCTGCTGACCGTCTATAACCTCAGGTTGTAAGCTTGAGCAATTCTGGTCTTTCGCAGAGCAAAAGCGACTGTGCTATTATCGCCAGCCTGTAATTTCTGGAATCAACAATTCCTGGCGTTTACACGTTCAGGACACGCATTGGAGAAGTGTTATGAGTGACAATATTACCCACGTCACCGACAGCAATTTCGAACAGGAAGTGCTGTCATCCGACCTGCCAGTACTGGTCGATTTCTGGGCAGAATGGTGCGGCCCCTGTAAAATGATCGCACCGATTCTCGACGAGATCGCCGGCGAGTACGCGGGCAAGGTCAAAGTCTGCAAAATCGATGTCGATTCTAATACCGACACCCCGGCAAAATTCAGCGTGCGAGGAATTCCAACGCTGATGATCTTCAAGGGTGGCAATGCCGAAGCAACTAAAGTAGGCGCCATCTCCAAAAGTCAGCTGGCTGAATTCGTCGACTCTGCCCTGTAATTATTGTCCTGTAAGGATTACCGCACCGCCCTGCTTGCCTTCCCCCGCAGGCAGGGTTATAGTGGCGCCAAGGGCTGGACGCCTGAGCGCTTAAGTGCTAGATTGCTCCAACTCTCAGTTTTCTGTTAACCAATCTGATTTCGCTTCTAAGTTTCTTGAACGCCGCGTGGCTGCACCCTGCGTGCCTGCCATAGTCATTCCGACACCATTTAAAACTCACCTTCCAAAAAAAAGATATGAACCTAACCGATTTAAAGACCAAGTCCACCCAAGAACTATTAAACATCGCCAACGAAATTGGCCTCGACAATGTAGCCCGCTCGCGCAAACAGGACATTATTTTCTCCATCCTGAAGCGCCACGCTAAAAGCGGTGAAGACATTTACGGCGACGGCGTACTCGAAATCCTGCAGGACGGCTTTGGTTTTCTGCGCTCATCTGACTGCTCGTATTTGGCCGGCCCCGATGACATCTACGTATCGCCCAGCCAGATCAGACGCTTTAACTTGCGCACCGGCGACACCATAGCCGGCAAAATTCGCCCCCCGAAAGAAGGCGAGCGGTACTTTGCCCTGCTTAAGGTCAGCGACGTTAACTTTACTGGCCCGGAACAATCCAAGAACAAGGTCCTGTTCGAAAACCTGACACCGCTATTCCCCAACGAGCGGTTGATACTTGAGGCTGGCAACGGCTCCACTGAAGACTTGACCGGCCGCATCATCGACTTGTGCGCGCCCATCGGCAAAGGGCAGCGCGGACTGGTAGTTGCACCACCCAAAGCCGGTAAAACACTCATGCTGCAAAATATGGCGCAGAGTATTATCCGCAATAACCCCGAGTGCTATGTCATTGTTTTGTTGATTGACGAGCGTCCGGAAGAAGTAACAGAAATGCAACGCTCGGTAGGCGCAAAAGGTGCCGAAGTGGTTGCGTCAACCTTTGACGAACCCCCTTCGCGCCACGTTCAGGTGGCCGAGATGGTTATCGAGAAGGCCAAGCGCCTGGTCGAGCACAAGAAGGACGTTATCATCCTGCTCGACTCCATTACCCGCCTCGCCCGTGCCTACAATACAATCGTTCCCAGCTCCGGCAAAGTGCTGACCGGCGGTGTTGACGCGCACGCACTCGAACGTCCCAAACGCTTTTTCGGTGCCGCACGTAATATCGAGGAAGGCGGCAGCCTGTCGATTATCGCCACCGCACTGATCGATACCGGTTCAAAAATGGACGAGGTTATCTACGAGGAATTCAAAGGCACCGGCAACATGGAGCTTCACCTCGATCGCAAGATAGCCGAAAAACGTGTGTACCCGGCATTCAACATTCGTCGCTCCGGCACGCGTCGTGAAGAGCTGTTGACAGCTGAAGACGAGCTGGCACGCATGTGGATTTTGCGCAAGCTGCTACACGGCATGGAAGACACCCCGGCAATTGAGTTCCTGCTTGATAAACTGAAAGAATCGAAAACCAACAATGAATTTTTCGATTCAATGAAAAGGAAATAAGCCGGACCGTGGGAGCGAGCCCTGCTCACGAAGACGTAAAATTATTCGCGCGCAGGGCTCGCTCCCACAAGATTCGACAATGTATTCAGGGGATATTCTCTGGGCTATTTGACCAAATTCGCTTGCAGGGCAAGCTCCTGCGGCCACTTCGTTCGCATTTGTGCGAGCTTGCCCTGCAAGCGAACTGATTCTCGCCCACCCGACACGCGCCCACTGCTATGAAATATTCTGATCTTCGCGACTTTATCAACCACCTTGAGCAACAGGGCGAGCTAAAACGCATCAGCCACCCTGTTGACCCTCATCTTGAAATGACTGAAATCTGCGATCGCGTGTTGCGCGCTGGCGGCCCCGCTTTGCTGTTTGAAAATCCGGTCGGCTTTGATATGCCTGTTCTTGCCAATCTCTTTGGCACAGAAAAGCGCGTCGCCATGGGCATGGGTCAGACCTCTATCGACGCCTTGAGCGAAGTGGGTGAAGTGCTGGCCTTCTTGCGACAACCCGATCCGCCCAAAGGCCTGCGCGATGCCTGGGATAAATTGCCGGTATTCAAGCAAGTGTTGAATATGGCTCCCCGACAAGTACGCTCCGCGCCCTGTCAGGAAATTGTGCTGCAGGGCGAGCAGGTCGACCTGACAAAACTGCCAATTCAAACCTGCTGGCCCGAAGACGCAGCGCCGCTTATTACCTGGCCGCTTGTTATCACTCGCGGCCCCAACAAAGAGCGGCAGAATCTTGGCATTTATCGCATGCAGCTGCTGGGCAAAAACAAGCTGATTATGCGCTGGCTATCACACCGTGGCGGCGCACTGGACTACCAGGAATTTAAAGCCCTGCATCCGGGAGAGAATTACCCGGTGTCTGTTGCTCTCGGCGCTGATCCCGCCACCGTACTCGGCGCGGTAACGCCGGTACCCGACAATATCAGTGAATATGGCTTCGCAGGCTTGCTGCGCGGCAGCAAAACCGAAGTCGTGCAATCGCTGAGCAATGACCTGCAAGTTCCCGCAAGTGCCGAGATTATTCTCGAGGGTTACCTCGCACCCGATGAGTTGGCCGACGAGGGCCCCTTTGGCGATCACACGGGTTATTACAATGAGGTTGAGCGTTTTCCGGTATTTACCGTTACGCATATCACCCACCGCCCGAATCCGATTTACCACAGCACTTATACGGGCAGGCCACCGGATGAACCCGCCGTACTTGGGCTGGCACTGAACGAAGTGTTCGTTCCGATTATCAAGCGGCAGTTTCCGGAAATTACCGATTTTTATCTGCCCCCCGAAGGCTGCTCCTATCGCATGGCAGTGGTCACGATGAAGAAGCAGTATCCCGGCCACGCCAAACGCGTGATGTTCGGGGTCTGGTCTTTCCTGCGTCAGTTTATGTACACCAAATTTGTTATCGTCACCGACGACGATGTCAACGCGCGCGACTGGAAGGATGTTATCTGGGCGATGACCACCCGCATGGACCCGGCCCGCGATACCGTGCTCGTCGAAAACACACCCATCGACTACCTCGATTTCGCTTCACCCGTTTCCGGTCTTGGTTCAAAGATGGGCATGGATGCTACTAATAAGTGGCCCGGCGAAACGGATCGCGAATGGGGCAAGCCAATTGTGATGAATGATGATGTGAAGCAGCGAGTAGACGAGATGTGGACTGCATTAGGTCTGACGCCGGACGCCTGACGTCAACGCTACTCACACGATCTCGCAAGCAGGCCGCACCCTCTATGGACAACGCTCAGCAAGACAATACTCGCTCTGGTCAGCGTCCGACACTCCCCCCGCTATCCCTTTACATCCACATCCCCTGGTGTGTGCGCAAATGCCCCTACTGCGATTTTAACTCCCACGAGTCCTCTGACTCGCTGCCTGAAGAAGCCTACATTGACGCAATGCTCGAAGACCTCCGGCACGATCTCCACTTTGTGCAGGGCCGGGAGATCAGCACCATTTTTTTGGGTGGCGGAACGCCCAGCTTGTTTTCGGAGAAAGCGATCAGCCGGCTGCTCAACGCTCTCAAAACCGAGCTCAGCTTTCGCAACGACTGTGAAATTACCCTTGAAGCCAACCCCGGTACCTTTGAACAGAACAAGTTCGCGGGCTTTCTCGCGGCCGGTGTTAACCGGCTTTCCATCGGCGTACAGAGTTTTGACCAGCATCAACTGACAGCGCTGGGACGCATACACAGTTCGCAAGATGCCTTGACCGCAATACGCAGCGCACAGGACGTTGGCTATACACGCATCAACGCAGACCTGATGCACGGCCTGCCCGGACAGACCGCCGCGCAGGCTGAAGCCGATATTCGCAGCGCGCTCGATTGCGGCATCAGCCACCTGTCCTGGTACCAATTAACCATTGAAGCCAACACCCACTTTCACAAATACCCGCCGTTGCTGCCAGTGGAAGATACGCTGGCCGATATTCAGCGGCGCGGCCAGAGGGTGCTGTCCGAATACGGCCTCCAGCAGTATGAGGTGTCGGCCTACGCCCGGCAGGGGCAGGAGAGTCGTCACAATCTGAATTACTGGCAGTTTGGCGATTATCTGGCGCTGGGGGCGGGGGCTCACGGCAAAATCTCCCTGGCGGACTCCGGAAAGATTGTTCGCTACAACAAAACCCGGCTTCCGGCCCACTACCTGGAGCGCAACGCATCAAGAACGGCCCAAAGCAGCGCTATTGCGACGAGTGAGCTCGCTTTTGAATTTCTGCTGAACGCGCTGCGGCTCAATGCCGGTTTCAGCAAAAAACTCTTCGAAATCCGCACCGGCCAGAGTCTGGCCAGCATTGAGGCCCCACTGCAGGCAGCCATCGACGAGGAGCTGATCGAGCGCTCCGGCGAGCAATTTCGCTGCAGTGCCCGGGGCCAACTGTTTCTCGATGACGTGGTAGCGCGCTTTCTCGGATAGACCCACGGGCTGCAATCGTATAGCGGGTCTATGGTAGACTGGCCGCCCTGAATTCTGACAAACACAAGGTAGTAACAATGGCTGATTATCGGTCCAAAACCTCCACCGCTGGCCGCAATATGGCGGGCGCGCGCGCACTCTGGCGCGCGACCGGCATGAAGGATGAGGATTTCAAAAAGCCGATCATTGCGGTAGCCAACTCATTTACCCAGTTCGTTCCCGGCCACGTTCACCTGAAAGACATGGGCCAGCTGGTCGCTCGCGAAATCGAAAAAGCCGGTGGTGTCGCCAAGGAATTTAACACCATCGCCGTGGATGATGGCATCGCCATGGGCCACGACGGCATGCTCTACAGCCTGCCATCGCGCGAGTTGATCGCCGATTCGGTTGAATACATGGCGAACGCCCACTGCGCCGATGCGCTGGTTTGTATTTCAAACTGCGACAAGATCACGCCCGGCATGCTGATGGCCGCTTTGCGTCTGAATATCCCGGCGATCTTCGTCTCCGGCGGGCCAATGGAAGCAGGCAAAACCAAGCTCGCCGATCACGGCCTGGACCTCGTCGACGCTATGGTGATCGCCGCCGACAGCAGCGTCAGCGATGAAACCGTTGCCGAGTACGAGCGCTCAGCCTGCCCGACCTGCGGTTCCTGTTCGGGGATGTTTACCGCCAACTCGATGAATTGCCTGACCGAAGCACTGGGCCTGTCCCTGCCCGGCAACGGTTCAATGTTGGCCACTCACGCCGACCGACGCGAATTATTTCTGGAAGCCGGGCGCCGTATCGTTGACCTGTGCAAACGCTATTACGGCGATGACGACGCCTCGGTATTGCCGCGCGCTATCTGCGACCACAATGCCTTCGATAACGCCATGAGCCTCGATATTGCGATGGGTGGCTCTACCAACACCATCCTGCACTTGCTGGCCGCTGCTGAAGAAGCTGAATTGAAATACACGGTCGCGGATATCGATCGCCTGTCGCGAAAGGTTCCCCAACTGTGCAAGGTGGCACCCAATACCCAGAACTACCATATGGAAGATGTTCATCGCGCAGGCGGCGTGTTTGGTATTTTGGGTGAACTCCACCGGGCAGGCCTCCTGAATGCCGATTCACCCACCGTTCACAGCGCAAGCATGTCGGAGGCTATTGCGAAGTGGGACATCGTCGTCAGCCAGGATGAGGCTGTCAGAACCTTCTTCAAAGCCGGTCCCGCAGGCATTCCCACCCAGGAAGCCTTCAGTCAGTCTACGCGCTGGCCGAGTCTCGACAGTGATCGGGCTGGCGGCTGCATTCGCAACCTTGAGCACGCCTTCTCTCTTGAGGGCGGCCTTGCAGTGTTGTTTGGCAATATCGCCGAAAACGGCTGCGTGGTAAAAACCTCCGGCGTTGATGAAAGCATTTTCGTCTTTGAGGGCCCCGCGCACGTTTGCGAAAGTCAGGAAGATGCCGTTGACGACATTCTCAACGACAGAGTGGTCGCCGGCAATGTGGTCATTGTTCGCTACGAAGGCCCCAAAGGCGGACCCGGCATGCAGGAAATGCTCTACCCAACCAGCTATATCAAATCAAAAGGGCTGGGGAAATCCTGCGCCCTGCTGACAGACGGTAGATTTTCGGGTGGCACCTCCGGCCTGTCGATCGGCCATGCTTCACCGGAGGCTGCTTCAGGCGGCGCCATCGCGCTGATTGAAAATGGCGACATTATCAAGATTGACATCCCCAACCGGGCGATCAATGTTGATATCAGCGATGCCGAGCTGGCTAAACGCCGCGCAGATATGGAGGCCAAGGGCGACAAGGCCTGGAAACCCGTCAAACAGCGCCCGCGCAAGGTCTCTACCGCACTCAAAGCTTATGCAATGATGGCAACCAGCGCAGACCGCGGTGCTGTTCGGGATTTAAACCAGTAACCCGAAAACAAGAAGCATAAAAAAAGCGCCTTTCGGCGCTTTTTTTATGCCTGGAGCCTGATGTTGTCTAAGCTTCCTTGGCCAGCGCCTTCTCACGCGCCAATTCACGATCCATAAACTCTATCCACTGCTCAGCATACTTCTGCGAACGCTCGTTCTTCTTCGCTTCACGAAATGCCTTGCGCGCAGAGTCGTAGTTTTTCAAATTAAACTCAGCCATTCCCAACACCAGCTGTGCCGTGTCAGGGCGCTTGACTCCGCCTTTCTTGAGCGCTGCGCGAACTGCGTCAGCAGCCTTCTCAAACTCATCGTTATCCAGATAAATATTGCCCAGGCGCGCCCACAATTCCCCTTTGTCGGACTTGCGTGCGGCCTCTGCCATCTCCGGAATGGCGCGTTTGATTTCCTGAGCCTGGCGCCAGGCATTGCCCAACAACTCGAGGTTTTTCGACGTCGGCTCAATTTGCTTGGCCTTCACACCCTTGTCGATAACTTTTGCAGCTTTGTACGGCACTTCTACTGACAGGAAAAGATAAGCCATATTGATCAGCTCTTTTTCCTTGTCGAGCATATCCTGAACATAGGCTGTTTCCATTGCGGAAACCATATCCTTGTCCCGCTTGAGCTCGCCATACATTGCAGCCAGCTGCTGCCAGTACGCTTTCTTCTGGTAGTACTTCAGCGTTTCTTCCAGAATCTCGACAACTTTCTTGATGTCGTTCTTCTCAAAATACAAATAGCGCTGCAAACCCCACCACTGCTCTTTAGGAACCTTGCCCTTTTCCTGATAATCCTTGATAGCAATTTCTATGTGCTGCAGGGATTTACGCTCGTCTTTTAACTGGTAATAGCCCTGGCTTAACAGCGCATGTGCGTTAGCACCCACAGGCTCGCCCAGCTCTTCCTTCAGACGAAACCATTCAAGCAGCGTATTGACGCCCTTTTTCCAGTCTTCTTTTACAAAGTAGAGCTGGGCGATGGTGTACTTGGTGTTCACTTCCATCGCATAGGGGATATCTTCCTGCTTGATAACCTCCTCGTAACTTTTCAAGGCGTTATCGTAGTCTTCCTTGGTGAAATAGATAAACGCGTAGAGGTTGTAAAGGTTCGCCAGCTCGTAGCTGTTCAGTGCACCCCGGCCTTCCTTGTCACGAAGCTCGTTCAGGGAATTAAGAGCCTCGTTATATTTCTTCTCTTCCGCGAGTACTTGAGCTTCGTTTAGCTTTTCAAATATCTTGGCTCGAATCGCGGGAGTCCGCCGGGTCTTTTGTTTCTTCTTCGCGTCGTCTGCAGCAGCCACTTTCCCCAGCTCTACCTGGCCAATAAGTGGCTCAACCGCTGTCGTAACAAGAGGCACGGCAAACACAAACGCCGTACCCATTGCAGCCGCTGCCAACCAGCGACCGACCGACTGAACACGGGTACTATGATCATTACGCATCATGATTCCAGTCTTCATTTGTCCAACTCATAGGTAAACCGGTTTTGGATACCGGGAACCTCGATAGGGTCACCATCCACTACACGGGGCTTGTATTTAAACTTCTGTGCCGCTTTTTCTGAGGCACGCTCAAAGTATCCGGGCGGGGAACAGTCCACTGCCTGAATATCCTTGGTAGTACCGGATTTGGTTACGGTGTACTCAACCGTACAGTAACCTTCAACACCCCGGCTCTGCGCGCGGCGCGGATAGATCGGCGCAACCTTGACGATTGGCAGGTATTCACCATCGGATACGTTCAAGCCACCAGCAGAGTTGGTCAGCGAAATCTGCTGCGACGGCGTCATGTTCACGGCTTCAACGTCAGGATTAACATCCTCGATGTCGGGCTGCTCCATATCGGGCGGCGGCTGCTCGGGCTCCGGCGGCTTGTCCGGCTTGCGGTCAATATTGGTGTCGATATCCCTGTCAGGCATATCGATGTCGGCAATGCGCGTGGCTGGCTTTTCGTCCAGGCTCTTGTCAGCGGTTTCGATCAGGGTCGGCATCAAGATGAACAATGCCGCCGTCACGACAAACCCAAGCGCTGCGCCAATGAGTAGTCTGAGTCGATTCATAAGGCTTAGTCGTCTTCAGTGGCCAATGATACATCGTAAACGCCAGCCGCCCGCGCCGAGTCAATAACCGAGGTTACTGTTTCGGTGTTGGAGGCCTTGTCCGCCTGAATTACAACGGCGCCTTTCGGATTTTCAGCGTGCATACGCTCAACAACCGAGCGTACCGAACGCTTGTCGACACGCCGCTTATCCATCCAGATTTCATTGGTCGCGTTAATCGCAATAAGAATGTTCACATTTTCTTTCTTATTGGCGGTCGATGCTTCAGGACGATTCACTTCGATACCGGCTTCCTTGATAAAGGAGGCGGTCACGATGAAGAAGATCAGCATGATAAAGACCACGTCGAGCATCGGCGTCAAGTCTATTTCAGAGGCGTTCTCTTCAACTCGGGCTCTAGAATTTCTACGCATTTTGGAATCTCTTAATGATCTGTTGTCAGGTGGTCTTTCACCAACTCTTTTTCCATGTCGGCTGCCCGGGTGATATACGTATTCCCGAACACTCCCGAGAGCGCGGCAACCATGCCCGCCATCGTTGGAATTGTGGCTTTTGAAACACCGCCAGCCATGGACTTGGCATCACCACCGCCGGTTACGGCCATGATGTTAAACACTTCAATCATCCCGGTCACAGTGCCCAGCAGACCTAGCAGCGGACACAGTGCAACCAGAGTCTGAATCAGCGGCAAGTTGTCGCCGATCTTGATACTGGTTTGCGAGATGAGCAATTCACGGATCGCGTGTGCATTCCATGATTTGCGTTCTGGCCGGGCCTCCCAAGTCTGGATCACCTGATCCACGTCTTGCTTGAGCCCGAACCGGAAGTACCAGAAGCGTTCAAAGAGCAGGGTCCACATCAGGAAGGTCACGGCGGCGATCAACCAAAGCACATCGCCGCCGGCATCCATGAATCGCCGAATGATGTCTGCCCATTCGTACAGCTGATACATGGCTTACGCCCCCTTATTACCCTCGGTGTGTTGAGCGATAATGCCTGTAGTCTGCTCTTCAAGAACATGGATAATTTTCTTGGAGCGCCCGCTGACGATGGTATGCAGCAGTACAGTCGGAATCGCAACGCACAGACCGAGTACAGTAGTCACCAGAGCACCAGAGATACCACCGGCCATGGCTTTAGGATCACCGGCACCAAAGATGGTGATGGCCTGGAAGGTGATGATCATACCGGTAACGGTACCCAGCAGACCCAGCAGAGGCGCAACCGCCGCGATAATTTTCAGCAGGTTGAGCGACTTCTCCAGATTGGGCAGTTCTTTCAGAATGGCTTCTGACAGCTTCAGCTCCAGAGTCTCTGAATCCATATCCGGGTTGTCTTCATGCACTTTCAGCACACGGCCCAGCGGGTTGTTGTCGCTGGCTGAACCACTCTTGAGCTGCGCATTTACTTTCGCACTGATCAGGGTCAGCGAGATCAGGCGAAGAATTGCAATGATCGCAGCGACCGCACCGACCGCAGTGATGATGTAACCAACCACACCACCCTGATGCCAACGCTCAGTCAGAGTCGGGCTGTCAATCAAGGCAGACAGGAAGGTACCGCCGGTAGGACCGGTGGGGTCAATACCAAATGAGTGGATGCCGTCGTTGGCGCTAGCCAGGTCTTCAGCCCAACCGAGGTAAGGACCGCTCGGCTGACGTGGCAGAACCTGCAGGCTGCCGCTTTCCGGCTCATACTTCAGGTATTCACCGTCGGCGTTAACGATGTTGAAGGTACCAACACGAACCACCTGCTGTTTCTCGGTTTCACCCCCGGCACTGGTAACGTCCGTCTCAAAGCGAACAACTTTGCCTGACTCGGTCATTTCAACCAGCAGCGCATGCCACATCTTTTCGATTTCAGCGATGCTTGGCAGTTGCTCGGCACCAGCCATCTTGTCGATCAGATTATTAACAAACTCTTCACGATTCGGGTGCTGAACACTCACCAGCGAACTCTGGTAGTTCGAACGCAGGTCACCGGCAGTAGAGGTCAAATGACCAAACAGCTCTGTCAAGGTACCCAGGCGGTCTTTCAACTGACGCTGTTTGTCAGTCAGAACCAGCTCGAGTTCTTCAAACTTGCCTTCCAGCACGGCAGAACGCTCTTCTTCTTTCTTGAGCATGTCGCGAGCTTCATCCAGCAGTTCTTGCTGCTGATAGCGGGCAGCCTTGAAGCGGTCTTCGCGCGCCTTGTTCTCTTTCGCTTCCTGAACACGGCCCTGCTCTACAAATTTAAGCAGTTCGTCGAGTGATTTCGCTTCCTGAGCCATAACGGGCGCCGAAGCTATTGCCAGCGCACTGCCCAGAGCGATCAATGCAGATTTCAACATTGTCTTTTTCATTACTGAACATCCTCCGGAGCAGGTATCGGCAGTTTCATAATATCGATAGAGGCCTGTTTGCGAGCAATACGCAGCCCTTTGAGAATCGCACCGCGGTACTCACTACCCAGCGGCACAAACTCTCGCTTGTTGTTATCCCACATGCCGTTAGATTCAGTATCCGTTGACTGATACAGCAACGCGATGCGACCTATGCGCAGGAAGTTAACGTCTCGCTCAACACCGTCCACCGGAGCTTTGCCGGCATAAGTGTCGATCTTGCGACCGTATTCGGTTTCGATTTTGTAGGCTTCAAGTACCTGGCGAAATTTCTCGGCGATAGACACGTCCGAGCGATCCAGGTTGTTGCGCAGAAACTCGATACGCTTCTCACGCTCTTCCGCGTGGAAGGGCACGTCGAGTCGCACAAACTCTTCCAGGCCATCAATCATCTTGATAATGGTCGGCATCATCTGGCGCTGAATGACGGTCGCCTCGGCGATCGACGATTCCAGTTCCTTGATGCGCCGGATCTGGTTGGTAATCTGCTTTTCCAGACGGGCGTTATATATCTTCAGACCATCAACCTGCTTCATCACAGTTTTATAGTCTGCAAGCAGATCGCGAGTCTCGGCAGCAAGTTTGTCAATGCGAACCTGAGACTGCTTGGCTGCCACGTTTTTCTTGTGGCCAACAGAGAGGACCGCGCTCACGGGCACCTTGGGTTTCGGTGGCGCCACTTCCGCCTCGCCTGCTTCTTCATCAGACGATGCAGCATGAACTTGTGCGCCGGTCAGGGCCAACATGGACAGTGACACCGCCAGCGCGACTGATTTCAATCGATGCATATTCATGGGGATTGCTTTTCCTATTAGGGACATGTGTGTAAAGCAGACCGTTTTATTCTATTAACAAGCTGCAAGTTACAAACCTGTAATTTGTCACAGCGATCCACATTTTAATCACGAGCATTCTTAAGAATCAACGACTAAGGCAAATCTAATAAGCCGACCCGACATCAAGGCAAAAGCGTGTACCGAAGTTACGATTTATTATTTTTCGGTAACACAACGGTGGACATGCGTAACGCGATGCTCAATATTCACACAATACACCTGTCTTTTGTTCAGTATTTGAGCAGACCGAACCCCGACCAGCCATAAAACTGTCACAAACTCGCAAGCAAACACGCCAAAATGCACACAATTACTTTAGCGCGCTCTAACGCTTTTTTTGCGGTAACACCTTTTTCGGCTCAAAAATTCATCAAAAATGCCGTAACGCGGCGACTAGGTTTTGGGGAATGTTCGCTCAAGGGTGACAAAACTGAAGCGCCAATCGCCTTCTTCACCCGCCTGACGGTCCAGCTCCTGCCAGTCACCGCTTTCCAGGGCCGGAAACCAGGCGTCGCCCGCCACCTCACAGTCCACTTCGGTCAGATAGAGCCGCCGGGCATACGGCAGCAGACTGCGATACAGCTGCTCACCGCCGATGACCATCACCTCGTCGGCGCCGTCACGCAGAGCTACCTCGCGGGCCTTCGCTACAGCCGCTCCGGTGTCGGACACGACGGTCACACCTTCCGGCTGATAGCCGGGCTGACGACTCACCACGATATTGCTGCGCCCCGGCAGTGGCCTGCCAATGGACTCAAAGGTTTTGCGCCCCATGACAATCGGCTTGCCGAGTGTCATGCGCTTGAAATGCTTCAAATCGGCGGAGATATGCCAGGGAAGCTCATTATTGCGACCAATAACCCGATTGCGGGCCATCGCGGCAATCATGGTCAGACCGGGGGGCACCTCAACTTGACCACTCATACGGCGATCGGCGCCTTGATAGCCGGTTGCGGCTCGTAATTCAGAAATTCGAAATCGTCAAAATCGTAATCGAATATTGAATCCGGACGGCGCTTGATATTCAGCACCGGCAAGTTGCCGGGCTTGCGCTTGAGCTGTTCGAAAACGATATCGTCGGTGAGGTGGTTGAGATAGAGGTGACAATCGCCAAAGGTATGGACAAATTCACCCACCTCCAGGTCGCATTGCTGGGCCACCATATGGGTGAGCAGTGCATAGCTGGCAATATTGAAGGGCACCCCCAGAAAGAGGTCTGCACTGCGCTGATAAAGCTGGCAGGACAGCCGCCCCTCAGCAACATAAAACTGGAACAGGGTGTGGCAGGGCGGCAGAGCGGCCTTGCCGTTGCGGGCATTCTCCTGCGGGCTGCGCGTTTCATCCGGCAGGTCGGCCGGGTTCCAGCCACTGACGATTAAACGGCGTGAATCCGGCTTGGTTTTAATCATACGGATCAGTTCACTAATCTGATCGATAGTCGACCCGTCGGGGCAGGCCCAACTGCGCCATTGTTTGCCGTAGATGGGGCCCAGGTCGCCATTATCGAGCGCCCATTCATCCCAGATCGACACTCCACGCTCGCGCAACCAGTTGTTGTCGCAGCTACCATTCAAAAACCAGATCAGCTCAACGATCACACTGCGAAGGTGAACCTTTTTGGTGGTCAGCAAAGGGAAGCCTGCGCGCAAATCAAAGCGCAGCTGGCGTCCGAAGACCGAACGTGTGCCCACACCGGTGCGATCCGATTTATCAGTGCCGTTGTCGATCACATCCTGCATCAAATCCAGATACTGCTTCATGATTTCCCTTTATTCATCGGCGAGTTCGTCGATTGTCGATAGGCCCACACCAGCACGGCGACACCCACAGCGATCATGGGCAGGCACAGAACCTGACCGCGCGTCATCCAGCCGAAGGCAACAAAACCAAGGTGCGCGTCAGGCTCACGCACAAACTCCACCAGAAAACGAAATAGCCCGTAGAAGATGACAAACACCGCTCCCACCGACCACTCAGGCCTCGGCTTGCGTGAAAACCAGAAAACGATGGCAAACAATACTACGCCTTCCAGCATAAATTGATAAAGCTGCGACGGATGTCGAGGCAGCAACTGCGGGTCACGCGGAAACACCATCGCCCAGGGCAGATCGCTCGCCCTGCCCCACAACTCCTGCCCGATAAAATTGCCCAGCCGCCCCAACCCCAGCCCGATCGGTACAATCGGCGCAACAAAATCCATCAACTGCCCGAAACGCAGACCTTGCGAGCGCGCGTACCACCATTGCGCAACGATCACACCCAGCAGCCCGCCGTGGAATGACATGCCGCCCTCGTTCACCTTGAACAGCCACAACGGCTCCGCCAGAAAGCGGTCCATGCCATAAAACATCACATAGCCGAGGCGGCCGCCCAAAACCACCCCCAGCGCGCCGTAGAAAATAATGTCGTCAACCTGTTCGCGCCGCACCGGACGCCAGCTCTGCTCACTGCGCTTGACTGCCAGCCACCAGGCGGAGGCGAACGCGCCCAAATACATCAGTCCGTACCAGTGAATCGCCACCGGCCCCAACTGCAGCGCAACGGGATCTATCGCGGGATGAGTCAACATCGAACAAGGATTCCTGAATCAATCAAATCAAATATTCCTGACAATAAACTGCGAGCCGATAATCACAAGAAACAAGGCAAAAACCTGCTTCAGGCGTGCTTCCGGCAGCCGCTGGGCCAGCTTTGCACCTACCTTGGCAAACAGCGTACTCGCGAGCACTATCCCCAGAAAGGCGGGCCAGTATACAAAACCTGTGCTGTATTCGGGCAAGTCTTCGCGCCCCCAGCCGGCTACGATATTCGTCAGGCAACCCACCACCGCAATAGGCAAGCCGCAGGCGGCAGACAGGCCGACAGCTTTTTGCATTTTTACATTACACCAGCTTAAAAAAGGCACCGTCAGCGACCCGCCGCCAATACCAAACAATGCCGACACATAGCCGATGACCGTGCCCGCAAAGCCCAGCCCTGCAAGCCCCGGGACAACGCGCCCGGGACGGGGCTGCAGCCGCAAGCCCATTTGCAAACCAATCACAATGGCAAAGACCCCAAACAGCACCTGCAAGTGAGTACCCGCCATGCCGACCGCCGTGTAAACCCCCAGAATAACTCCCAAAGCGATTGCGGGCGCGAGACGAAACCACAAATGCCAGTCTACATTGCCATAGCCGTGATGCGCCCGCACCGAACTGATCGATGTCATAACGATGGTGGCCAGCGAGGTGCCGATGGCGAGCTGGGTGAGAACGGTGGGGGCTACGTCGAGAAAACTGAAGCTGAACACGAGCGCAGGAACGATTACCAGCCCGCCACCGACACCAAATAATCCTGCAGTCAGGCCGGCAACGGCACCCAACAACAGGTAGGCGAGGATAATCATAGGGAAAGCCGAAGTGGCGGCATGTGAAATCTCAATCCGGTATCAGTGCGCAATCAGCACTTAAGGCCGGCGCCAAAAACTTGCTATTATGGCGGCCACTTCATCAAAGTAAACCGTTACTCATGTGCCTGATTGTTGTTGCCTGGAAAAGCCACCCCCGCTACCCCTTGATTGTTGCGGCCAATCGCGACGAATTTTACAAGCGGCCCAGCATTTCTGCGCACTACTGGAAAGAGTCCCCCGATGTATTGGGCGGGCGTGACCTTGAAAAGGGCGGCACTTGGTTTGGGGTTAATCGTCGCGGGCATTTTGCTGCCGTCACCAATTTTCGCGGTGGCTCGATAGAGCGCACGGGGCGTTCTCGCGGTGAACTGGTAGCGCGCTATTTGCTGAGCGACTTGCCAAGCGAGGCTTTTATGGCAGAGATTGACCGCGACCGGCCCACCTACAACCCCTTCAACCTGCTTATCAGCGACGGTGAAGCGCTGGCCTACACCAGCGAAGATCACAGCTCCTACGAACTACTCACGCCAGGCATCCACGTTATCGGCAACGACCGCCTCAACAGCGACAGTCGAAAAATCAACGTCGCGCGCGCAGCCATGGCCAAGCGCCTGCAAGGTGAATTCTCGGAGGAGCGTCTGTTTGACCTTCTCGCTGACAGCACGCCCACCGACGACTCCGATGACCCTTTGCAAAAGGCCCTGTCGGCCTTTTTTATTCGCGCCCAGGAGCAGGAGTACGGCACCCGCGCATCCAGCCTGTATATTCAGGACCGCGACGGGCAGGCAGTCTTTTGCGAAAAGCAGTTTGATATGAAGGGCTCTATTGGCAGCAGCAAACGTTTCGAAATTAGTGCGCTCGACGCTC
>DIBR01000057.1:0-196 GCA_002415025.1 Spongiibacteraceae bacterium UBA5047 | reverse complement strand
TAGTGCGCTCGACGCAAATGCCGGCTAAGCCACCAGCATTACTCCGCGCTCGGTTTTTCGCCCATCATGGGTTGCAGCATTCGCCCCACACCGGCGTCTGCCAGTGACTGCCTGACCAGCTCTTTTACATCGGCTGCCGAAGCTACTTTCAGCGCTTTTTCCAGCACATTTTTAGCCGCCTCCATGGAGTGGCTGC
>DIBR01000064.1:116296-130561 GCA_002415025.1 Spongiibacteraceae bacterium UBA5047 | reverse complement strand
AAACCATGTTACCGGTCTGCACCTTGTTTGCTCCTTCTCCCAAGGGGAGAGGGAATACATCAGCACTACTTTTTCTTGCCCGGAAGCGTACCCATCAACTTGCAGATAATGCTGAGCATCACTTCGTCTGCACCGCCACCGATGGACGTTAATCGAGTATCGCGAAAAGCGCGGGAAATCGGGTTATCCCACATAAAGCCCATGCCACCCCAGTATTGCAGGCAGGCGTCGGTGACTTCGCGCTGAAGCCGCCCTACTTTCAGTTTCGTCATCGACGCTTTCATCGTGACATCGTCACCATTGATATAGCCTTCGACCGCATCGTAGATCAGTGCGCGCAAGGCCTCGACCTCTGTTTGCAATTCAGCCATGCGAAAATGAACCACCTGATTATCGAGCACCGATTGCCCGAATATCTTGCGCTCGCGCGTGTACTCAATGGTTTTCTGAATACACTTTTCCATGCCTTTTACACCGCCAGCGGCGGCGAACAGGCGCTCTTCCTGAAACTGCAGCATTTGGTAGATAAAGCCCTGCCCCTCTTCACCGATCAGGTTGCGCCGGGGTACGCGTACATCATCAAAAAACACCTGCGCGGTGTCGGACGAACGCATACCGAGTTTGTCGAGGCGCTCTGAAAAGGAAATGCCGGGGGTATTGGTTGGCACCACAATCAACGACTTATTGGCGTGTGGCTTTCCATCACTGGTATTGGCGAGCAAACAGAGAAAATCGGCCTGGGTGGAATTGGTTATCCACATTTTTGAGCCGTTGATAATGTAATCGTCGCCGTCTTTTTTCGCGGTGGTCTTGATGGCTGCCACATCCGAACCCGCGTGGGGCTCACTGACGGCAATCGAAAACACGGCGTCACCGGAAATGGCTGGCACCAGAAATTCCTTTCTCAATTCATCGCTACCGAATTTGGCCAAAGCCGGTGTGGCCATATCGGTTTGCACGCCGATACCCATCGATACACCACCGCTATTGATCAGGCCGAGTTGCTCGGAAAACGCAATCTGATAGCTGTAATCCAGCCCCATGCCACCGAACTCTGTCGGCTTGGCAATACCCAAAAGGCCGAGATCACCCATTTTCTTAAACACCTCGTGGGCAGGAAAAATGCCTTCCTTTTCCCACTCTTCGGTGTAGGGATTAATTTCCTTCTCAATAAACTGCGCGGTGGTTTGACGTATGGCGTGGTGTTCGTCGGTGAATCGCATGGTTCTATCCTTGTTTATGTCTATTGTTTGATTCGCCTGCAGGGCAGGCTCCTACGAAGCGAAGTTGTGGGAGCCTGCCCTGCAGGCGAAGATTCTGTCACATCAATTCAGGCGCATTTTCAAATGGGTACTTCACCGGCCTGAACAGGCTCTTCTCAGCGCCGAGCGGCTCTACTTTTTGAAAGGCAGGCCGGGCTTTTAGGCGCTGCCAGTAATCGACAACCACCGGCTCGAAAAACTGATTAAGCCCCAGGCCTTCCGCCAGATACAGCGCATAGCCGATGGCGATGTCGGCGATTGTGAATCGTTCGTCGCAGAGAAATTGCCGGCCGGGCAAATGTGCATTCAATCGCTTTAAACGCGCCACAAACCACTTGCTGTAATCTTCCACCGCTTGTGGCAATCGCCTGTCTTTGGGTTCCAGTTGCGAATAGCGAAGCGCTATGGTTTGCGGAAAGGTCAGCGTGGCATCACTGTGAAAAAGCCAGTTCAGGTAGTCGCCATATTCCGCGTGGTCGCTCTTTAAACCAAGATCGTATTTTGCATATCGCTCAACCAGATAGAGACAAATACCACTGGATTCCGTCATTTCCACTTCGCCATCGGTAAAAAACGGCACGGTGCCCAGCGCATTGGTTTTGAGATAATCGCGATCAAAAATGCGCGGCGGAAAGGGCAGCTCCACCAGCTCGTAGTCCATGCCCATTTCTTCCAGCGCCCAAAGCGGGCGCAGCGAACGTGAGCTGTAGCAGTGCCAGAGCTTGGGTTTTGCGGTATCGGTAGTCATGATGATTCCTTACAACTGATATTGACGCGCGGCGAGGTCGCGCATGATTTCTTCACTGCCACCGCCAATGGCGTTCACCCGCACTTCGCGATAAAAGCGCTCAACCCGATTACCGCGAATATAACTTGCGCCACCCAGAATCTGACTGGCTTCGCGGGCACAGAATTCCATCGTCTCGCTGGCCTGCACTTTCAGCATGGCAAGATCGCCCGGGTGACAGCGCCCTTCAATATAGGCCTGAATGATGTACTGCAGGTAGGTTTGAGTGGCGTTGATTTTTTGTTTCATGGCCGCAATTTTATGCCGGATAACCTGATGGTCAGCCAGCCGCTTGCCAAAGGTTTTTCGCTCCTGCGCCCAGTTCACTGCATCTTCGAGACAGGCCCGCGATGCCGCTTCCATCGTCACTGCCAAACTGATTCGCTCGGGATTGAAGTTGCTCATGATAACGAGAAAGCCCTGGCCTTCCTCGCCAATCAGGTGGTCGGCGGGTACACGCACATTATCAAAGTAGATAGTGCCGGTATCGGCACACCACCAGCCCTGCTTGCGGTCCAGCGGCGTGCGGCCAACACCGGGCAAGTGGGTGGGAATCAACAACATCGAGACGCCGCGCCCGCCCTCGCCGCCGGTACGCACGGCGGTGCTGACCCAGTCGGCCCCCATCACGCCCGAGATAAAGGTCTTGCTGCCGTTAACGATGTAGTGATCACCATCGCGCGTGGCCGTTGTGGTGATATTGGCCACATCGGAGCCACCCGAAGGCTCGGTAATACCCAGTGAAATACGCTTTTCGCCTGCAAGCACGGCGGGAATCACCTGCTGCTTTATGGCCTCTTGTGCAAAATGCACCACCGGCGGCAAGCCAATACCGTGGATCAGGAGGTTGCTGACCAGGCCACCGGCCGAACCGGCACGGGTAATCTCTTCGTTGCTGATGGCGCTGTACCAGTAGTCGATGCCCTCGGACAAGCCGCCGTAAGCCTCCGGATAGCCCATTTGCAGCAAGCCGATCTCGGCAGCTTTTGGCCACAGGCTGTCAGGCACCTTGCCTGCCTCTTCCCAGTCATCCAGATAAGGCACAACCTCTACTTCGAGAAATTTACGCAGTTGCGTGCGCCATTCCTCGTGCTCGGGGGTCAGGTGGGGGTTGTACAAGCGAGCACTGTCAAAACCTAGCGACATGGGTTTCTCCAACCATTCCAAAATCAGCGGCAATCAGCGCGCCAGCAAGGGTAATACATCAGTGTAGTGACTGTGCGCTCGCGCGCTTGGGATTTGGTGCCACTGAAAGGGGGAATTGGTGCCAGAACAGTGAGAGTTGGGGTCAGAGTAAATACTCTGACCCCAACTCTTCAGGCTTTACGGAAATCTCGCGGCGACTGACCGGAGCGGGCCTTGAAGGCAGAGGAGAACGACCCGTGGTCGGCGTAGCCCAGCAAAAAGGCGATGTCGGTGATGTTCAGGCGTTCATCGGCCAGGTATTGCAGGGCCAATTCGTGGCGAAGATCCTGCAGCACCTGCCCGAACTGGTAGCCCTGCTCCGACAGGCGGCGCTGCAGGGTACGGCGGGAAATATTCTGGGCCTCGGCGGTTTTATCAATGCTTACCCCGCCCGCGGGCAGCAAGCGCATCAAGGTAGCGCGCAAGTCGCGCAGCACCGAATCGCTGTCATCATTGGCAAATAAATGCTGGGCGGAACGATTGACCGACTGACTCCAATCGGAATCAAGCCGTATCAGTGGGTAGTTCAGGCTCTGACGGTCAAAATACAGGCAACTAACCGGCTGATTGAAATGTAGCTCTGTACCAAACACCTGCTTCAGCAAACGCGTATCGGCGGGTTCGGGGTAGCTAAAGTGCGCCCTCAGGACCGGAATCGGCCGCACACACAGAGAGTCCACAATCATAGCCGAGGTGGTCAGCAGCTCATCGGACTGAAAGCGCCAATCGTCAGACGGCTGCCACAGGGGCACCCAATCCAGCCGAATCAGCTCGTCTTCGCGGCGAATCAGCACCTCACCGATATCACCGGCAAAACGCAGCACACTCGGCATCAGGTTGAGATAGTCGCGAAAGGTGTCGCACACACTACAGGTATAGAGCTGCAAATTAAGCCGGTTGATGTAGTCAATGCGACCAGCGTAGATACCGATATCGCTGCTTGTCTGATTCGCTGCCAATTGGTAGAACTGATGCAGCGCGGCCACCGGGTGTCGCGCCTCGGGCTCTTGCAGCAGCTCCGGCGACAAATCCACCTGCCGCAATATAGCTTCAACCGGCGCGCCAAGCATACGCGCCGCTTGCACCACGCCGTTGATGCTGGTGCTGTTGACTGTCCAGCCAGGGTTCAAGCTGGCAGACTGTGCGCGCTGCTTTTTATCGGGCACGACGGCTTACTTCACTTATTTATTTGATTTGCCGATAGTTTACGCCATACGAGGCCCCGCTTGTATTGCCCCGCCTGATCAAGCGCAGACCTCAATCCAGCGTAGGCAGCCAGCGGCTGATCTCACTCAGTAGCGCTTCCGGAGCCTCCTGAGGCAGCATATGGCCTGCGCCAGGCACCGTCACTGGCATTATATTGGCGGGCGCACGACGACAATGAGCCCGAAATTCCGCGTCCGGGTGCAGGTAGGAATGCTCAGCCCGCAACAACAATATTGGCAAACGCAGCTTGCGCAACACCGGCCATAACAAGGCAGTGTGCTGAAAATTCCAGGCCTCCCAGTCAGGGCTGTACGCCAACTCAAAACCCTCTCCATTCTCCCGCAGGCCGGCTTCGGCGTAGTCGTTTATTGCTTGATCCGTAAAGCGCTGGTATACCGACTTCTCGTGATGATACCGGGCAAAGGTATTGCGATCAGGCCAGTGCCGGCGACGGCGCTGAGTGCGAGTCACCAGGTCCATGCGCTTGGCCAGAAAGGGCATAAGCCGCATCGCCCAGGGCATAACACGGCCGGGAACGGTCGCCGGGTCAATCAGAACCAGAGCCCGAAACAGGTCGGGCCGCTTCAAAGCAGCAATCGCCGATACCGTTGCCCCAATGGAGTGACCAATTCCTACGATGGGCGCAAAAGCAGATTGCTTGCGCTGATACTCCAGGAATGCAATGAGGTCGTCCGCGTGCTCTGCCCAGGAGAACCCGGAAGTTGGCTCCATTTTTTCTGGCCATGCCCCGCGACTTTCAAACGCCAGCACGCCGCTGTTTGAGGCCAGTGCCTCAAGCAGAAAGCGATAGCTCCCCACCGGAAAGCCGTTCGCCGCCAAAAAAACCATTGTCGGTGAATGTTCACCTCCAAATACCTGCCACTGTGCCACCCCCGACCGGATGGTTGCTGTTTCTATAGTCACGAATTCAACTCACTTTTTATTCAGGCCGCATACTAACAGAAGCCCACTTTTCGGGACTATTTCACACACCAATATAACCCTTTGATAGCATGGATTATTTGTTGAAAAGGCGCCGATGGCAGTCAAACGATTTATCCTATACAGTCAGACTGTACTCACAATGCCCTAAAACAGGGCGGCGTGTGATAACAATAAACATACGGGGTCACTTATATGAAGAAAGCTACTTCCCTCGCGGCAGCCATCGCCGCGGTCGCAGCCGGCCTGTATCCCAACCTCGGGCTTGCCCAGGGGTCAGAACTGGTTATCGAAGAAGTGATGGTCACCGCACGAAAGCGCTCTGAAACCCTGCAGGATGTGCCGTTCTCAATTGCTGCACGAACCGAGGCGCAGTTACGCCGCTCTGGCGCAACCAATCTGGAAACCATGGCAGACGGCGTTGCAGGTCTGGCCGTACAAAACCTGGGGCCGGGCCAGAGTCAGGTTGCCATTCGCGGCATATCGGCCGGTCAGATTGTGCGAGACCAACCCGGTGTAAAAGAGCAGGTTGGCGTGTACCTCGACGAATCGGTTATTTCACTTTCACTGTTCACCCCTGACCTTGATTTTTACGACACCAATCGCGTCGAAGTCCTGCGCGGCCCTCAGGGAACGCTATTCGGATCAGGCTCTCTGGCCGGAACCATTCGTTACATCACAAATCAGCCTGACCCCAGAGAAACCAGCGGATCCATCAGCAGCACCGTTGAACATATTAAAAATGGCGGCGTTGGCGGCAGCCTGAAAGCCCACGGCAACATGCCCCTGGGCGAGACCAGCGCAGTGCGAGCCGTAGCCTACGTTCAAAAGTACGGCGGCTTTATTGATGCCGTGCAATTGAACGATGCGACGCGACAACCGACCGGTGGCACCGATAAAGACGTCAACAGCGGTATTCGCCAGGGGGCGCGCATCGCTTTCACGTTTGAGCCAAGCGAACGTCTGAGCCTGACCCCGAAGCTGGTATGGCAAGACATCGATATGGACGGCTTCAACCGTGAAGATCACTACAACATTCTGGCCAACCCTTTTACCACAACACGCGTTCCGGTTGAGCTCGACTCTCTGGAGCAATTCACACAGCTGGAAGAAAGCTTTGAGGATGAGTTTTTTCTGGCCGACCTGACGGCGTCTTATGATACCGACCGGTTTACCATTACCTCGATCAGCAGTTGGACCGACCGCAAAGTGCGGGTTTTACGCGATGCAACCGCGCTGACGGCCAGCATCACCGGCGGCTCGGCAGGCGAAAATGAATCGATCTACACTCTCGACGCGCCGCTGGATGACCGCACGGAAGTCGAGGTCGCTTCCCAGGAAATTCGCCTGTCCTCCAACGACGAAGGTCCCCTGCAATGGGTTACCGGTGTTTTCTACACCGAAATCGACAGGCACTATGGCCAGACCTTGACCGTTGCAGGCTATGAAGCAGCAGGCGGCACGGCGTTCGCCCCAACGGCCGGACCACGCGCACCCAGAGATGTTTTATATTTCTCGGACATTCCCTATGAACTTACCCAGCTCGCGCTATTTGGTGAACTTTCTTACGATGTGAGCGACAAGCTGAACTTGACTCTAGGGGCTCGCTGGTTCGATTTTGAAGAAGAACGAGTACTGATCTTCGACGGCTCCTTCGCCGTCAGAACTATCGACCAAAAAGGGAAAACAGACAGTAATGGCGTATCGCCGCGCGTACTGGCTCGCTACGACCTCAGCGACACCGTGATGCTCAACGCCCAGGTCGCGAAGGGCTTCAGACTGGGAGGCATTAACGACCCGCTGAACGCTCCGCTGTGTAACGCGGCCGACCTGGCAACCTACGGTGGCAACCCGACCTTCGAAGATGAGTCAGTGATTAACTACGAAGTAGGCAGCAAAATGACTGTGCTGGAAGGCCGCGGCACCTTCAACATCTCCGCGTTTTACAGCGACATCGAAGACCTGCAAGTTACTCAGGATGCCGGCAGCTGTTCATCCCGCGTCATCTTCAATGTTGACGAAGCGCACAGCCAGGGTCTCGAAATTGAATTCAGCGTTCGCCCCACGGCCAACCTGGAATTCAGCATTGCCGGTAGCTACACCGACGCCGAGCTTGATAGCGACCTGCGTTCCAGCTCGGGTGCCATACTCGGCGGTGTAGAAGATGGCAACGAGCTGCCGACCGCTGCGGATTACACCATCGCGCTGGCCGGCACCTACTTCTTTGAATTCGTCGAGGGCTGGGAGAGCTATGTGTCTGCGTCTATGCACAGCGTTGGCGCCCGCTACACACAAATCAGCGACCAAACTCCGGGGGCAGGAACCGTACCACTATTCCAGAACGTCGGCGGCGGCACTCAGGCTAACTTCAACTTCGATGCCGAACTCACCAACTACCAAACGGCCAACTTGCGCCTGGGCGGCCGCACCGCAAATTGGGATATCGCCCTGTTTGTTAACAACGTCACTGACGAACTGGCAAGACAGTCGCTTGATCGCGAGCGTGGCGGCCGCGCCCGCGTCGGGTATCGGGTAAATCAGCCTCGTACGGCTGGCCTTACCGCCCGGTACGACTTCTAAGCCAATTGTGACAATTTGTACAGGGCGGCCATTGAGCCGCCCTTTTTTTATCCACAAACGGTAAAATGTTTGGCCACACCAAACACAGTTACAGCAGATATGAGCGCAGAGCAGAAATTCAATTTCCAACGCCGTCTTGACCTGGAAGGCGCCCCCAACATCCGCGATCTGGGCGGCTACGCCACCAGCGATGGCGGCAACACCCGCTGGGGCAAGATCTTTCGCGCCGGGCGCCTGTCAACACTGACAGACAAAGATAAAGCCACGCTCGCGGCCTTTGATTTGCGCGTTATCTGTGACTTTCGTCGCGAAGACGAATACCTGCGCGACGTGACCGATCTGGGCGCGCAGGCGCGCGCTGCCATACACAACCTCGCTATTTCTCCCGGCGATCACAGCCGCTCCATCGCCGAGTCCGATTTTTCGCAGGTGTCGGGCGACGAGATGTTTAACTGGATGGTGATGATCAACCGCGAACTGGCGCTTAAACAGACCGGTACCTACCGTCGCATGTTTGAACTCCTGCTCGATACCGACGACGGCGGATTTCTGTTCCACTGCTCCGCCGGTAAGGATCGCACCGGCTTTGCCGCCGCATTGATTCTCTCTGCACTGGATGTACCGCGCGAAACCATTATGGACGACTACCTGCTGACCGCTCAGTACTACCCACCCAAAGGCGAGCTGGAATATCTGGCCAGCAAATATGCCGAGAATGACAGCGAACTGGATCTGTCGGTATTTAAAGCCTTAATGGATACCCGCGAGGAGTACCTTAGCGCAGCCTTTGCGGCGATTGACGAGAGCTATGACAGCGTGTCGGATTATCTCGCAGCCGAAATTGGTTTGGGGCCGGAGCAGCGCAAGCGCCTGAAAGCACGTTACGTCGATTGAGCACCCGCCGGCAACGCTGCGCTTTTGCCGGCCTACCCCAACCGAATACTTGCGTAGGCCCGCAAAAGCGCAGCGTTGCCGGCCTACCCCAACCGAATACTTGCGTAGGCCCGCAAAAGCGCAGCGTTGCGGGCAGCGAGAGCAATAGCAACAACTCAGAACATTCCGCGCAACGTTACACCGTAGGTTCGCGGCGCCGCCACATAGGCATTGCGATCATCCGGTGAGCCCGGCACCCCGCCCTGCAGGGGCGTGTTGAAGTGCTGGGTAACGTAACGCTCATCCGTGCAATTCTGACACCACACATTCAGCGACAGGCCGGTAGAGAACGAAGTAACCCCCAGGGTAAAGGCGATTTCCGTAATCGCGTCGCGCCGTTCATTGTTGGCCGGGTTGGTGAACTGGTCACCCGAGTAGTAGCCAGCGATTCGCCCTCTCAGTGCGAGATTACTGGTCAGTGGCTGATCCATGGTCAGCGACAAATTGCCCACCCATTCCGGCGCCTGCGCAAAGCGGCGGCCAGACAAAATACCCAATGAAGCAATATCCAGCTCTTCCGACTCACCAAACTCGGCCTCGGGCAACCAGGTTACGTCGAAGCCGAGCGTGAGTGCTTCGGTTAACACAAACTGGTTTTCCATTTCTGCGCCGTACACTTCGGCATCCGGCGAATTGAGAATACCGAAGGCCAAGCCGTCGAAGGTAGCCACTTGCAGGTCGGTCAGTTCATTGTAAAACGCAGCGAAGTTAGAACGGGCGCGTCCATCAAGATAGTCAGTTTTCAGGCCCAGCTCATAACCCTTGATATATTCCGACTTGTAGCGCGGATCATTGGGCATACAGTCACCATTGGCGCTGCAGGTCGGTTCATTCGGATTATCGCCCACACTGCCCGCAGCCTGATTATCCAGATTCACACCACCGGATTTATAGCCCAAGCTATAGGAAGCATAAGCCATGGTGCTGTCATTGAACTGGTATCGCAATGCAAACTGACCGCTGGTGGCCGAATCCTCATAACTCTCATCGTATTCCGGCCCCGGCTGTGCACCCAACAAACGAAAGGGCTCAGCGGGGTTGTCGCGAAAAAAGCGGCGGCGCATCATGCCCGTTTTTTCATCCTCGGAATAACGGATGCCGGCGGTGATACCCAGCGATTCGGTCAACTGCAGATTCCAGTGCATAAAGGCCGCGTAAGATTTTCCGGTACCGGCCATATGAATATCGCTGATCAAACCTTCGGGCGCATAGATACCCGATGGCGCCAGTTCGATCACCGGCCACAGCGCCGGGTCAACTGCGCCCGTCTGGGTAGATACCAGATACAGGTTAATATATTGCTCGGCCTGATCACCCCAAATCAGCTGGTGGTCTGCGGCAATCTCTTCATCGGCGTAGTAGATGCCCAGCACATAGTCCGCAGATTCGATAAAGCCGATGTCTACAAACTCGCCGGAAAGAGTAAATTCCTGAGAAAAAATCGAGGTTTCCAGATCTTCGGTGATACCGAGAATATTGGCGCCGCTAAAATCTGCATCCATACCTACTTGCTGGATGTACCAACTGCGGTAGGAAGTCACTGAATCGAGTGAAAATCCGGCGTCGGTGAACCAGCTCATATTCAGCTGAATACCTTCATCGGTAATGGTTTGCTCCGTATCATTGCTGAGATTGATTTCGTAGTCATCAAAGTCATCGGAGGGATTGCGTTTGCCGTTCTGCCGCTCCAGCTCGTCAATATAAGGCTGCATACCACCGTCAACGACGTCCACCTGGCCGTAGCAGCAGTTGTCTTCCTGCCGGGAATAATCTGCGATCACACGCGCCCTGAAGCTGTCGCCCGGCTCAAACAAAAACTGGATTTTGGCAGCACGCGGATTACTGTCGTTGTAGTTGCCACCGTTTGGGTCCGTGATAAAGCCATCGCGCTCAGCCCACAAGCCGGCCAGGCGAACAGCCAGCGTATCGGTGACGGGTGCACTCACTGCACCACGAAACAGCTTCTTGCCGTAGTTGCCGGAGGATATTTCGAAATCACCTTCCACTGTCTCCAGCGACGGTGATTTGCTGTTGATAATTAATGCACCCGCCGAGGTGTTTTTACCAAACAATGTACCCTGTGGCCCGCGCAGCACCTGCAGGCTTTCAATATCCAGCCAGTTCTGCATGGCTTGCCCGGTGCGCGTGCGGTATACACCATCGAAAAATACGCCCACAGCCCCCTCAAAGGAGCGGTTATTGCCAACCGTACCGATACCGCGGATAAATATATTAGCGCTGTTCGCTGCACTGTTGGTCACATCGAACTTAATGCTCGGCGACACAGCCTGAATATTGCTTACGCTATCCACCTGCGCATACGCCATATCCTCTTCAGTCACCGCCGTTACCGCCACGGGCACATCCTGCATGCTTTCAGTACGACGCTGCGCCGTAACCACCACTTCTTCCAGCTGCCTGGCACCACTTTGCGCCTGCAGTCCGGTGGGCATGCTGCTTAACGCCACAAAACCCGCAAAGATTGCTATCCAATTCCGGCCATCCATAATCCCGATATACCCCAGCGTTTCCCCAGAAATGCCATTGCACAGGCAATGGCAGCGCGGAGTTTCGCAAAATTAAGGGAAGCGGGATTGGCGGCAGCCGCCAGATAGTGTTCTGGCAGTCACGATAAGAAAGCGAGCGCCCGGCGAATGGGGCGCTCTTGCGGTCAGGGCCTAGTCGTTTCCGGCCAGTGCTATTGAAGCAGGCTGCGCAACATCCAGGCAGTTTTTTCGTGCACCTGCATACGCTGGGTTAACAAGTCCAGCGTGGGTTCGTCGTCGGCCTCGTTCACCGCTGGCAACATATTGCGCGCGGTACGTACAACCGCTTCGCGCGCAAGCACCAGCTGCCGAATCATTTCTTCGGCATCTTCCTTGCCGGAGGCTTCTGCTACCGACGACAACTCGGCGAAGTCCTTGTAGGAGCCCGGCGCATACTCACCCAGGGTACGAATACGCTCCGCAATATCGTCGACGGCTGGTGCCAGTTCCATGTACTGCTCTTCAAACATTTTGTGCAGGGTATTGAACAACGGTCCGGTGACGTTCCAGTGGTAGTTGTGCGTTTTCAAATACAGCGTGTATTCGTCAGCCAGCAACATACTCAAGCCTTTGGCAATATCACTTCTCTGGCTTTTCTCAATTCCGATATCAATGGCGGGGGCAGTATTTCTCATAATGGTGTCCTCTCCTGCGTTGATGATTCGATTTGGTTTTACCCTACCAGCGGCCATGAACTGACGAAAATGGCTAATCTCTATGACCACCATTAAAAAAAACTATAGCAACGCAAAAGCCGCGTGAAACGGCTGTATGTCGCAGTTTCAGGCACTTTGGAAATATTGCCGGTTTTGGGAGGGCGAACTACTTACGCAGTGACAGGAGTACGGCTCGCAGACAAGCCGGACCGCAAAGTACCTCGAATATACATTGACCAGCCGCGCAAGAAATTGCGAGGCTCGCTGTCACGCAAGTTGTCGTAAGTTAACATCACTATTGCGATCGAGGGTGCCGTCGATATCGAGGACCGCGTGGGCGCAAATCCCCGAATGGTAAACGATGGCAACCGGTTCGAGAAAAAGCGGCCTGCGTACGTATCGCAACGACCAGCCGAAGTTTTCAAGCTGCTGCAGAGAAATACGCTGATCCTCGTTCAAATGCGACTCTAGGCCATTTTGACGGGACTCAGCCGACTTCCTTCGCTCTTTCGTAATAGCTCTCATCATCGAGGCAACCTGATTGGCTCGCAAAACCCGGAAAGGTCGGCCAAGTTTCCATGAACCCGATTTTTATCATTTTGGCCTGCCGAGATAAATACGTAGTGTCCACCACCCCCAGCGCTAGCGCGCAAGGGCAGCAAACTCCACAACTTCCGCCTGAGGCGTCTCCACCTCCCCCTCAACGAGGAAAAATCGCCAGAACATCAAGCCCATAGCTCGCCCCTCGGTATCAATCCAGTTGTCTACTCCGGGGTTTTGATGGGCAATCACCATGCGAAAACTACCGTCAGTTTCCAACACCGCTTGAGCGCGATTGAGCGATGCATTGCGATTGCAGTAATCATAGGTTTGCTGGTGGCGCGTCCATAAATCCAGACTGCCGAAGCGACACTCAGGCCAGCGCCCGGTCACCACCAGCGCCTGGTGTGGTTCCAGATAGTAGGGCGCCATGGAGTAGTGAGCATCGTAGGCCGACAGACCGAAATCGCCCGGCACCACCGGTGGCGGAAAGCCGTTGGGCACAATAGACACAAAGGGCGGCTGCACCGCATTGGCCATGGGTGGCATACCGAGTGTGCGACTGCGAACAAAACCCGCCACCCGGCGAATGCCTGCCGCTATGCTGTCATCATTCGGAATTTCCGGCTCGCGAGCGGGGTTAATCGCCTCTATCAACAAGGTCGGCTCCCGCGCCGGATTGCCTGCCGCGCAGTCCTTCTCTTCAAAATAGTGCCGTGTCGTAATGCGCGACGTATCAGGCGTTAGCGCCAGCCAGTTGCGCTCCGCCGGCTTGCCTCCCAAGCGAAGTTCAAACCAGCCGTTTTCATCCACATCAAACATCGTGTCGTTAATTACGCCAGCGGTCTTGCTCGCCATACTGCCGTCGTCAGTTCCCTCTTCAAGGGTAATCGACACATAAACCGCGCCATTGATATTACCGCGCACCCGATATTCAAAATCAGCACTGACAGGCGCGTCAAAATAAATGGCATCGCCATTGTCACCGGTAAACTTGCGCCAGGGTGTGACAATGCGACGAAACTGGGGGTAGGCAACATCAAACTCGAACATGCCCGCCAAACCGCCCTCCAGAACATGCATCAAAGAACGGTGCGCCGCCGCAACGTCTGCCTCGCTATGCAAGTTCCATTCAGGCCCTGCCCAACGACTATCAACTTCTTCCAGCAGATCAATCAGCTCCCGCAAAGCGCTGCGACTGGCGGTTTTTACGCTCATGGTGTTCTCCATCATTGTTTATTGTCATGCCCAATGACCGATGTCAGGCAAGCATTCTATTTATCGTAATATATACGATAAATAATTAACAGTCCCTTTTCCGCTCAATATAAGCTCAGAACAAAGCGCCGATTGCCTACATTTTCGCCACACTAAAACTATTATTGTCGAGCTGTTGCAAAGGGCCGGCCGCCTACCTATAATGCGCATCCTCAATTGGCAGTCACCAAGTCCAATTGGCACCAGTTTTGATGCGGGGTGGAGCAGCTTGGTAACTAACCGGGCTCCCAAACCAAAAAAGCCGAAGGGAGTTTACGACCTTCGGGTTCTGAGCCCAGCGCCAGGCTTTAAACAGGCGATACAGTTTTGATGCGGGGTGGAGCAGCTTGGTAGCTCGTCGGGCTCATAAC
>DIBR01000064.1:75350-116140 GCA_002415025.1 Spongiibacteraceae bacterium UBA5047 | reverse complement strand
TAGCTCGTCGGGCTCATAACCCGAAGGTCGTAGGTTCAAATCCTGCCCCCGCTACCAATTTATAGTCATAACCTATTGTTATTTAAAGGTTATGGCTGTTTTTTTAATCTAAACACCCCCATATATACCCCCATACTTAGTTTATTCTATACAGTGGAAATTACTGATGATATGGTAATCCCCAGCAAAGCATAATAACTAGCTTGTACTAATATATTACGCAATAGAAGCTCAATCTTCCGAGCACCCAGGGACGCACACTATGAGCACAACTGCATATCAGAAAGCCTCAAAATTGGTCGATGAAGAGCTGGGATACATTAAAAGGTTCGTGCAACAAGGTTCCAACGCCTCCTATAAAGCATCTGCGACGCCTAGCGTAGAGAGGCAGCGCGACCAGAAGCCAGAGACTCGCCGACGCTAGGCAACACTCAACGCCCGGCAATATAAGATTAAAATAATAATTACTACCATCGGGGGTGTTGAGTGGCAGACGCGCCTCGACAGCTATACCAGCCAGAAGACCTAGATCGATTAGTACCCGTCAACGAAGATGAGCCCACTCTATCGAAAGAGGAGTATCGCTCTAACTTCAGGCGGGATTATGCACGCCTTGTACACTCAACTTCGTTCCGGCGTCTCAAGGGAAAAATGCAAATGTTTCCCGATACCGAGGGAGACTATTTTCGGAATCGCCTAACTCATTCAATAGAAGTAGCACAAATCGCGAAATCTATTGCAATTAAGATAAACTCAGATAAAGAACTACCTTTTTTCAAAGATCCGATAGATACCGACCTAATTGAGCTAGTATCACTGGCGCACGATCTTGGTCACCCTCCTTTTGGTCATGAGGGCGAAGCACAACTCGACGACTGCATGAAACGATTTGGCGGATTCGAGGGAAATGCACAAACACTACGCCTGCTTGCCAAAATAGAAAAGAAAGAACGAATAGATCCAGAAGCTCCACTTATTGACAATGGAAACGACAACCGAGCTGGACTTAACCTTACATTTCGATCTTTAGCCGGCGTACTTAAATACGACCAGTGCATTCCTATGATTAGGACTAACGCTGGCCCCCCTATTAAAGGATATTATCAGTCCGAGCAGCAGTTGGTTGATAAGATCAAAAAGCACCTTACTGGCGGCCTTTCTCTAAGCACTCCATTTAAAACCATAGAGTGCCAGATAATGGACATAGCTGATGATATAGCCTATTCAACCTACGACTTGGATGATGCTTTAAAGTCTGGCTTATTCAATATACTTGACATGCTAGCGCTCCCGGAAAGCTCAGCGGAAAAAATAGCGAGTAAGGCCTCTCGCTCGTTAGGGAAAGCCATATCAAAAGAAGATGTTTGGGAAGCTCTCGTTAGCATAATCGGCTCCCAAAAGGTTTTTAGCTCAATTACGGAAGCCACCGATTTCGACAGCAACAACATTCATACCGTCGCAATGGCTCTTGGATGGATTCACAGATCAACCAAAAAATTAGCATCTGATGCTTATTTACGAAATGCCTTCACATCTCACTTAGTAGGTGAATTTGTTCGATCAATAAAGGTTGACGTAAATTCAGAGTGCCTAGCCTTCTCAAAAGTATATTTAGAGGATGATATTTGGCTAAAAGTAGAAGTTCTAAAACACCTAGCCTTCCAGTTTCTTATAGGCACTCCAAGGTGGAAACTCTCGGCACGACGTTCTCGCGACATAGTTAAATACATATTTGAAGCCCTAACAAAAGAGGGCGGACACGAAATCATGCCGGAAGACTTTCGCAACTTATATGTCAATTGCGCAGAAGGAAGTTCAGAAAGGTACAGGATTGTTTGCGACTACATATCGTGCATGACGGATAGTTACGCCGTCGAGCTCTACGCTAGATTACAATCAGATAGACCTACAGATTTCTTCAAGCAACACTAATCTATAAAGTTTCAAAAATAGCCTGCCTCTGATTATTTTGGGAGATCAGCATCCAGCCTACGGAGAATTGTGAAGCAATCCGCTCTTTTCCTTTCAAACACCACATTATTGACTCCCTTTGCACTCATTCGCCAAAACCTGCCTCGAAAATTACTCTCGGGCTGTTGATTTGCAGTTAAAACTGACCCGGGGTTTGCACTTAAAATTGACCCACCCGAGTACGCCAGATTATGGCGCAGTTTTTTCTTTCTTGCCTGTGTTGTTTCCCTCCTGTTGAGTCGTTGAGTTTCGCAATCGGAAGCTGTCGTTGCCTGTTTCCAGAATGTGGCAGTGATGAGTGAGCCGGTCTAGAAGAGCGGTTGTCATCTTTTCGTCACCAAATACGCTCGACCATTCGCCGAAGCTGAGGTTGGTGGTAATGATGATACTGGTGCGTTCGTAGAGTTTGCTGATCAGGTGGAAGAGCAGGGCACCACCACTCTGGCTGAACGGCAGGTAGCCAAGTTCATCGAGTATAACCAGATCGGTATGGATCAGCCGGTTTGCCAAGCGGCCCTGTTGCCCCGCCTGCTTCTCTTGCTCCAGTGCATTGACGAGCTCGATAGTGGAGAGAAACCGTACTCGCAGCCGGTGGTGCTGTATGGCCTGGATGCCGATAGCTGTCGCCAAGTGCGTTTTGCCGGTTCCGGGGCCACCCACCAGTAGACGTTATGAGCATCTTCGACAAACTCGCAGCGGTGCAGCGATCGTACGAGCGACTCATCGACCAGACTCTGCGCGAAGTCAAAGCCCGTCAGGTCTCGATACACAGGGAACTTGGCGACCTTCATCTGGTAGTTGATCGAACGGACATCCCGCTCTGAGGATTCAGCCTTTAGCAGGATATCTAAAATCGGCAGTGCCTGCTGATAAGCTGGAGAGGATTGCTCTGCCAAGGTTTTAACTGCGTCGGCCATGCCATGTAGCTTCAGGGTTTTAAGGGTGGAGACCACAGCATCAGATTTCATGACGCGCTCTCCGCAGTTGATCATAGCGGGCAGTGTCCGCCAGCGGTTCGGTGACTAGCTTTAGTGCCGCAGGTGTCCGCAGAGGCTGTGGTCGCTGAGGTTGCTCCAATCGGCTCAGGCAGTTGAGCACGTGGGCTTTGGAGGGCTCGCCAATTGCCAGCGCTTCGCTGATCGCGCGTTCCAGCAAGTGTTCGTCATGCAGCAAGACCAGCGCGAGGATATCGGCCATCTCGCGATCACCGCCGGGGCGCCTGAGCAGGATGGCCTGCAGACGTTTGAAGCTCTCCGGTAACTGCGAGAACGGCGCGCCGTTGCGCGGGGAACCGGGCTTGCGTTGTACGACGCTGAGGTAATGACGCCAGTCATAGATCGTTTTACCGGGACCCTGCTTGTCGCGGCTGAATACACGGACATGCTCTGCAACAACCTGCGCCTCTGTCACGATCACTAGCCGCTCGGGATAAATCCTCAGACTGACGTTGCGGTTGGCAAAGCTGGCCGGCACGCTATAGCGATTGTGCTCATGACTGATCAGACAGGTGGACGTTACCCGCTTGTTTGTCTCGATGAAGCCATCGAAGGCGGCGGGCACTGGCATCATCTGTGCCCGCTCATCCTCTAGGCATTCGGTAAGCGAGCGCACCTTGAACTCTGGATGGGCGGTTTCCTGCCAGAGTTCGATGCAGCGGTTATGTGGCCAGTGGTTGAGTTCCTGCAGAGACTTAAAGGAAGGTGCGTCGTACCACAGGCCCTGCCGGGCATCACGTACCGCTTTCTCGACTTGGCCCTTCTCCCAGCCTGCCGCTGGATTGCAGAACTCGGCGTCATACAGATAGTGACTCACCATGGCATAGAAGCGCTTGTTCACCTGTCGCTGCTTGCCTCGGCCGACCTTGTCGACAGCTGTCTTCATGTTGTCGTAAATGCCACGCTCAGGAATGCCACCAAAGGCCGAGAAGGCGTGGTAATGGGCATCGAACAGCATCTCATGAGTCTGGGTGAGATAGGCCCGCAGGTACGGTGCGCGACTGTAACTGAGCTTGAAGTGGGCAACCTGAAGCTTCGTTCGCACACCGCTGATGGGTTGCCATTCCTCACTCCAGTCGAACTGGAAGGCCTCGCCGGGTGCAAACTCTAGCGGTACATAGGTGCGCTTACTGGCCTGCAGCTTTGCCTCCTGCTGGGCCTCGCGCCACTGCCGGGCAAAGGCTGCTACCCGGTCGTAGGAACCGGTGTAACCCAGTACAACAAGATCGCGATACAGGCGTTTTACGGTGCGCCGCTGCTTGCGATGCCGCCGCGACTCCCGGAACAGCCAGTTGATCAGCAGTTCCTCATAGTCGTCGAGCTTGCTTGGGCTCTTGCGCGCCGGGTAGCTTGGCTCAAGCTCCGGGTTGGACAGGTACTTACGGACGGTATTTCTTGATAAGCCGGTGCGTCGGGCAACTTCGCGAATGGAAACACCTTCGCGCAAGTGCCAACGCCGGATAACACTGACTAATGCCACGTCTATCACTCCTAAATACCCCTGCTCAAATAATCGGCAGGGAGGGTTTATACGTGGGTCAATATTCGATGCAAATCCGGGGGATTAGTGGGTCAGTTTTGGATGCAACTCAACAGGCGAGGATGCACTGAAGTACCTGTTTCGTTCAGCTGAAGCATACTTGCAAGCTTGGGAAACTATCCACGCAAAACGGCCTGCGCAATAAACAACAGGGATGGCGTCATTGCGCAGATTAGCCACACATAGATTGCTATTATTGCAGGATGCCTTTCCCGCCAAAAAAGGGAAACATACAGGTTGCCAGAACCGCCAGCTCGCAATTCACGCCCACAAAAAAAGCCCTGCCAGCGATGCCGACAGGGCTTCGATTAAAGAGAAAGGTCTGTTACTTGGCTTTGGCAGCCTTCTTCTCTTTCTCTTTAGCTATCACTTCGTCCGCAATATTGGTTGGGCATGCCGAGTAGTGCGAGAACTCCATAGAGAACTGGCCACGACCTGACGTCATGGTGCGCAGGCTACTGATATAACCAAACATTTCAGACAGCGGGACATCAGCTTTAATGCGAACACCGCCAGAACTGGGCTCTTGGCCAGAGATCATGCCGCGACGACGGTTAAGGTCACCGATAACATCACCAACATTGTCTTCCGGGCTAAATACATCAACCTTCATCACAGGTTCCAGCAGCTGTGCGCCTGCTTTAGGCATAGTCTGACGGAACGCGCCTTTGGCGGCGATTTCGAAGGCAATGGCCGATGAGTCAACGGCGTGGTAGCCGCCGTCAAACAGGTTGATGGCAACGTCCAGAACCGGAAACCCAGCCAGTGGGCCAGCTTCCATCATCGACTTGAAGCCTTTCTCGATAGCCGGGAAGTACTCTTTCGGCACATTACCGCCAACAACGCTGCTGGTGAAGGTAAAGCCGGAATTAGGCTCACCGGGCTCCATAACGTAGTCGATTTTACCGTACTGACCGGAACCACCAGACTGCTTCTTGTGGGTGTAGCTGTCTTCAACTTTCTGAGTGATGGTTTCGCGGTAGGCAACCTGAGGCTGCCCCACTTGCAGTTCAACGCCGTAAGTCCGCTTGAGGATGTCGACCTTGATATCCAGGTGAAGCTCGCCCATCCCCTTGAGGATCGTTTCACCGGAATCTTCATCGGTTTCAACGCGGAAAGTGGGGTCTTCGGCCACCATTTTACCAATAGCAATACCCATTTTCTCGGTAGAGCCCTTGTCTTTCGGCGTTACCGAAATAGAAATAACCGGCTCGGGGAATACCATGGCTTCCAGTGTGCACGGGTGATCCTGGTCACACAGGGTATGGCCGGTTTGTACGTTTTTCATGCCGACGATGGCGATGATGTCACCGGCCTGGGCACTGGCAAGCTCGTTGCGCTCGTCAGCCTGCATTTCGCACATACGACCGATACGCTCGGTCTTTCCCGTAAAGGAATTGAGGATGGTGTCACCCTTTTTGAGCACTCCGGAGTAGATCCGTACGAAGGTCAAGGCACCAAAACGGTCGTCCATAATTTTGAACGCCAAAGCGCGCAATGGCTCATCGGCAGAAACGAGAGCGTACTTGCCCGTTGGCGCACCCTCTTCGTCGGTCAGAGGCTGAGGGTTAACTTCGGTCGGGCTGGGCAGGTAGTCGACAACCGCATCCAACAGCAATTGCATGCCTTTGTTTTTAAAGGCTGAACCGCAGTAGGTGGGGAAGAAAGCCAGTTCCAGCGTACCCTTACGGATACAGCGTTTGATATCTTCAATGGAGGGCGTTTCCCCTTCCATGTAAGCCATCATCACGTCGTCGTCCATTTCTACAGCCGTTTCAATCAGCTGCTCACGGTACATCTCAACTTCGTCCACCATATCGGCGGGAACGTCAGCTACCGTGTAGTTCTCTGGCTGACCCGTTTCGTCCCAGATATAAGCTTTATTGCTCAGCAGGTCGACAACACCGCTAAAGCTGTCTTCACGACCAATAGGCAGGGTCATGATCAGCGGATTAGCGCCAAGTACCTTCTTGACCTGAGCGGTAACACGCAGGAAGTCAGCGCCAATTCGGTCGAGCTTATTGACAAAGATCAGACGCGATACTTTGGAATCGTTCGCGTAGCGCCAGTTGGTTTCGGACTGGGGTTCAACACCGCCAGAACCACAGAAGACGCCGATGCCGCCGTCCAGCACCTTCAGGGAACGATAAACTTCTACAGTAAAGTCAACGTGTCCTGGGGTGTCGATGACGTTCAGGCGGTGGCCATTCCACTCACAGGTAACAGCAGCTGACTGGATGGTAATACCCCGTTCAGCCTCCTGCTCCATGAAGTCAGTGGTCGATTCACCTTCGTGAACCTCGCCCAGCTTGTGGATTTTACCCGTGAGCTTGAGGATACGCTCCGTGGTGGTGGTTTTTCCGGCATCAACGTGGGCGAAAATACCGATGTTGCGATATAAGGATAGGTCTTTCACGGTTCTCTCTGAATTTACTGGCCCAAAATTGGATCGCTACGATACTGGAAATGAGAAAAAACGTCTTCCCTTTTTTGTTGGATTTTGCTATTTCTTGCAGTCTTTTCCCAAAATTCTTCGAAAAAGCTCCCTATCTGGCGCCCGCAATGCCCCAAGACGCGGCCCAAAGCGATCTCTGACCGTCTTGAAGGTGTGAGGGGCCGGATTCAGCCCCCCCTTGCACGGCAACGCCCGGCTAGGAATTTTCCAAATTTTGCAGGATTGGGCAATCGGGGCGATTGTCACCGTGACAGCTAACTGCAAGCTCATGAAGCAGGTCCCGCATTGCTGTCAGCTCGGCAACTTTATTATCGAGCTCTTCAACATGCGCCATTGCCAGGCGCTTTACATCGGCGCTCGCGCGACTGCGATCCTGCCACAAGGACAGCAGCTGGCTCACTTGCGCCAGCGAAAACCCAAGCGAGCGGGCGCGCTTGATAAAGCGCAGGTTATGCAAATCTACATCACCGTATAAGCGGTAACCCGCTGCGCTGCGTTTTGAGTCTTTGATCAGACCGATCGATTCGTAATGACGTATCATTTTGGCAGACACCCCACTGCGGCCTGCCGCTTCTCCAATGTTCACATTCGCCTCCTCGCCCACGCCAAACGGCTTTCTTACAGGTCTTTGCCTGGCTTCCAACGCTTGAGTAGCAAGGCATTGCTAACCACGCTCACACTGCTTAACGCCATCGCTGCGCCTGCTACAACCGGGCTCAGCAGACCGAAAGCGGCCAGCGGTATTCCCACCATATTATAGATAAATGCCCAGAACAGGTTCTGCCGTATTTTTCTGTAACTACGGTCTGATATCGCGATGGCAGCGGCAACCAGCTCGGGCGCGCCGCGCATTAGCGTTATACCGGCGGTATGCATAGCCACATCACTGCCCGTTGCCATGGCGATACCTACATCAGCTGCCGCCAGCGCAGGGGCGTCGTTCACGCCGTCGCCCACCATCGCCACTTTACCTTCCCCCCGGGCAAGGCGTGTCACGGCCTTCGCCTTATCTTCCGGAAGCACATTGGCAAAAATCTGATCTATACCAAGCTGCTGCCCAACGTTGTCGGCGCTGCCCTGATTGTCTCCAGTGATCATAACAGTGGCGACCCCGCGTTTCTGAAGTGCCTCAATGGCCCTGGCTGCCCCGGGCTTTAGAGTGTCACCAAACGCCAGCAAGCCGACAAGCTCCGCTTTAGGCGAAGCGACCGACAGCCAGGAAACCGTATAGCCTTTTTGCTCCAACGCTACCGCACGCTCGCGCAGGGTAGATAAATCGACGCCCAGCTCCTGCATCAGGCGCTCGCTTCCCAGCTGCAGCATTCTACCGTTCACCTCGGCCTCAACACCCCGACCGGGAAGCCCACGAAACTTCTTACTGGCACCAATATCCACGCCTTGATTTTCGGCCTCATTCAATACGGCCTTTGCCAGAGGGTGCTCACTGCCCGATTGGATAGCCGCACTGAACGCCAGAAGTTGTCGTTTGTTGTCAGCGCTGTTTTCACCTGCCGGTGTGTAGTCAACCAGGGTCGGCTTACCTTCGGTCAGCGTGCCCGTTTTATCAAATACAACCGTGCGAACGCCGTGGGCGACTTCAAGCGCCTCGGCGTCTTTGATCAGGATGCCATGTTGAGCCGCAACGCCGGTACCCGCCATGATGGCCGTAGGTGTAGCCAACCCCAGCGCACAGGGACAAGCGATTACCAGCACAGCCACGGCATTGATAATCGCCATTTGCACATCACCGCCATACAGCCACCAAGCTATGAAGGTGATGGTCGCAATCACTAGAACGACCGGTACAAACACCGCGCTCACCTGATCAACCATGCGCTGAATCGGCGCCTTGGCTGCCTGCGCGTCTTCAACCAGCCGGATAATTCGGGCCAGCGTTGTTTCCGTGCCAACAGATTCGGTTTGAATAAGCAGCAAGCCGTCCGCATTGATGGTGCCACCGGTCACCCGGCTGCCTACCCCTTTACTCACAGGAAGGCTCTCGCCTGTCACCATTGACTCGTCGATATGGCTATCGCCTTCAATCACAATACCATCAACCGGCACACGCTCCCCCGGCTTCACGACCACTACGTCACCACGCTGAACGTCTGCAATACCGACTTCCCGGTCCTTGTTGTCGCGCCGCACACGAGCAACCGGCGGCTGCAGACTCTGCAAAGCCTTAATGGCGGCTGTAGTCTGGCGTTTCGCCCGCGTTTCCAACCATTTGCCCAATAGCACCAGGGTAATAACAACGGCAGAGGCTTCAAAATAGTAGTGGTGCTGACCCTGATGGGCATCAAGGCGTAGCAGTTCGTATACGCTAAGCCCGTAGCCCGCGCTGGTGCCGATAGCCACCAACAGGTCCATGTTCCCGACGCGCGCTTTAACAGCTTTCCAGGCCGCGCGGTAAAACCGGGCACCCAGCCAAAATTGTACCGGCGTGGCCAGCGCGAGCTGGACCCAGCCAGAGAGCGTCCACTTCAGCCCGAAGGGCTCGAGCAACATGGGAAGAACCAGGGGCAGCGACAATATAGTGGCGATAACGATTGCGCGCTCTTCGGTGAGGAAGCGTTGTGCGGCGGGCGCGGTTACTTGCGCGCTTGCCACGCTGGCGTCATATCCCGCGTCGCTGATGGCAAGAATCAGCTCCTCGGCCGACACCACCTTTGCCAGATAACGTACTCGCGCTGACTCCGTGGCAAGGTTAACGCTCGCGCTCACTACACCGCGCACGTTTCCAAGCGCCTTTTCGATTCGGCCAACACAGCTGGCACAAGTCATCCCCCGAATTTGAAATGTCAGTTCGTCGCTGCGCACTGCATAACCGGCGCCTGCCACCGCATCTGTGAGAGCAGATAATGGTGTAGCCGATGCAAAATCTACCTGAGCGGTCTCCGTCGCCAGATTTACGCGCACTCCGGTAACGCCACTGACCTTACTCAGTGACTTTTCAATGCGCCCTACGCACGACGCGCACGTCATTCCCTCGATCGCGAGACTCACCGAGTCTTCCGCACCCGAAGCATTGATTGATAGCACAGACGAAGCAGCCATAAAGAACCCTCCTATAGGTTATAGCGCCAGTCTCAGGCTTCCCATTATGGGAAGGTCAAGCATCGGAGAACAAATATTTTTTCGGCAAGCCACTTGACCTTGCCACGCGGCAATCTCGCAACCTGCCATCGGCAACACCCAACCCTTAACCGCTATGGAGAATAGCAATGATCAAGCTCTTGGTATCAGGAATGAATTGCGGCGCCTGCGTGAAAAAAATCACAAAGGTCATACAGTCGATCGATGAGGATGCTCACGTCGACGTCAATATTGCCGCTGGCACAGTTGATATAGAGGGGGTAAACCACGATAAGCTATTCGAATCTGCCATTGTGGCTTTAGGCTACGGTGTCACTAACGCCTAGCGTGCGCAGCGACCAAACTGAGGGGCGCGCCCGGATTACCCTATCCCGGCGCGCCTTTATTAACCCGCCGGCACGTAGGGCGCACCGCGCAGGAATAAAACTTCTACCCGCCGATTTCGGGCTCGCCCTTCGGGCGTTGCATTGTCGTCAATGGGTTTAGTGTCAGCGTGGCCGGTGACATGGAAGCGCGAGCTGCGCTCGCCGCTGGTGCTGACAATTTTGTCGAGAACCGTTGCCGCTCGCGCCGAGGAGAGATCCCAGTTTGAGCGATAACGATTGGTGTAAATAGGCACATCGTCGGTATGCCCTGCAACAACAATACTGCCTTGATCTATCTCCTTCGCCAGAGCGGCAATCTTGTTAATCACCGCTTCAAAACCCGCTGCCAGTGCGGCGCTGCCAGAGGGAAAGGAGCCTTTCTCGCGAATGCGAATAACAATAACCTTGTGACCGTCATCATCAACTTCCACCTGACCTTTCAGTATCTCAACCTCGAGGTACTGCTTAACTTTGTTGAGATCATCGGAAAAGGACTTGTCGACTTTCATCAAGTCACGCGGCGACATAGGGTCTTTGTTGGAAGTTTGCCGCACCTCATTGATCGCTACCGAAGGGTTCATACTGGGGCTGAATTCACGGGCAATAATATTGTTGCCAACGGGAGTGTCAGTAGCGCGGAGTTCGCGCTGCACCCCAAAGGCATCCTTCATTGATCCGGCCATTTCCTTGAATTTCTGCTTGTCAATTTCAGAAAAAGAAAACAGCAAAACGAAAAAGGCCAGCAGCAGCGACATCAAGTCGGCAAAGGTAAGCACCCAGGCCGGGGCGCCAGCTTCCTTACTTTTCGGGGGCGGAAATTTAAGCGCGTCAGGCGGCATCAGCAACTTCTTCAGGCGCAGCGTCTTGCGCTGAAGCCGCTTCGCGATCCGCGCCGGGCATGTAGGTTGCAAGCAGGGATTCAAGCTGCCGGGGGTTGATGCCTTCCTGAATGGCGGCTACAGCATCGAGAATCAGTGAGCGGTTGCGGCGCTCTTCTGCCGTTCTAAACGCCAGCTTTTCTGCCATGGGCAAGGCAACGGCGTTTGCGAGCACTGCCCCATAGAGAGTCGTCAACAGTGCGACCGCCATGGCGGGGCCGATGGCCTTGGGGTCAGACATGTTGGACATCATCTGCACCAAACCCACCAGCGTGCCGATCATACCCATTGCCGGGAAAGATTCACCAAAGCCGCGAAAAACGTCCTCGCCCTGTTCATGGTGCTCAATAGTCTGGTTGATCTCGTTGTTCAATACGCGGGCAACAAACTCGGGGTCATGGCCGTCTACGGTGAGGTTTATGCCCTTTTTCATAAACTCGTTATCAATTTCAAATTCTTCCAAACCCAGCAGCCCGTCCTGACGGACAACCTTGGACATTTCAAGACACTGCGAAATAAGTTCACTGGGGCTGGTAGGTTTGTGTACAAAAGCGCGGGTGGCGACTTTGAACGCACCGAGCGTTTGGCTCAAGGGGAATTTCATCAGGTTGGCGAACATGCCGCCGCCGACCACAATCAGACAACTGGCCACATCAATAAAACTGGAGGCACTGCCGCCAAAGAATATCGCCGCAAGAATAACACCGAGCGCGCCCAGCATACCTAATAGCGTTGCAATATCCATTCGCCACTCCAGTCTAAATTCGTCTGTTTGCGAGAGGCCGCTAGTAGTGGCTGCGACACCTTGCGAATCAACGCAATGCTGACAAGCCTATATTGTGGCGAAACCTGTAGACAGTGGCTCCAGCAGGCCTGATTAGACTATTCACATTGCTTTTACAGCACTTACTCTAGCAAGCGATTCAGCGTGGTGGCATACGATGATTTACGTATATGGAGACGGGGCCTGGCGGGGAATCTAACGGCTATTATTAGCCACATAACGACGTATTGCCAAGTAGTCATTCACAAGGGTTTCGGGGTTAAAATCAGGCTGAAGACCAGCCTTGCCCACCAGCGATTCCGAGGGTTTGAAAACCGCCTGCAACTGCGCATCAGGGTTCAGCAAAAACAAGGCAACCCCATGATTTACCTGATATTCATTGGCATCGCCGGCCTCGTCTACAACCAGCTCGGACACCATGCCAAGGCCATCTTCAAAAGCCTTATGGGCACCACCGTTGCCGTCGCGATGAGTCAAGCCGATAAACGACGGGCTGAAATAATCGAGATACCGCGCTAGCTGCAGCGGGGTATCGCGACGGTGATCAATGCTATAGAACACGAATCGCAAAGGCTCACCTTCAGGCAGCTTGTCTGCCACCACCAGCAAGTCCGACAAAATGGTCGGACAGATATCGGGGCAGCTGGTAAAGCCATAAGATACCAGGTGCCACTTACCCTTCAGGTCTGTGTTAATAAACTTTTCACCGTTTTGATCCAGCACTTCGAAAGGGGGTATATCGCGCGCCGTCGGCAAAAACACGCCGTCTATCTGCGGAAGGCTCGGAGGCCGATTAAGTAACAACAGCGCCCCTACCGAGAGCACAACAGCATTGGCCAGAAGAAATGCCAGCAACAGGCGTGTGCGCGGAGGAAGACTCATACAACCGCTATCATTATTGGTCGAAGAACAGGTGCCGGGTCACATTCACGTAGTCACCCTCAATCGCCATCAGCGCAATCAACACGATTATTGCGATAACAGGCAGAAACAGCGTGTATTTCAATGACAGCCGCTCCCAGGACAAATGCATAAAAATTGCCACAATGAAACCGGCTTTCAAAAACATGAAAAGAAGGATTAGCGACCAGCGCAGATAGCCCTGCAGGTGAAAAAAGTCCACCAGATACGACAGGGTACTGAGCACAAATAGCAGCACCCATATTTTTAGATAGATACCAATCGGATGCTGTTGACCGGCAGTTTCACTCATAGCATCACCATAGATAGAAGAACGCGAAAATGAACACCCACACCAAATCAACGAAATGCCAATACAAACCGGCAATTTCGACTATGGCATAGCCCTTTTTCTCGTAGTCGCCCCGCCCAACCTTGCGCGCCACGATGGTCAAATAAATAACACCCGCGGTTACGTGCATTCCGTGAAAGCCGGTGATCATAAAGAATGTTGAGCCAAACTGAGCGGCCCCCATCGGGTTACTCCAGGGCCGCACGCCCTCCTCCACGATCAGCTTGGTCCATTCAAAGGCCTGCATACCAACAAAACTCGCGCCCAAAGCCGCCGTCAAGGCCATAAGAATGACCGTACGCCGCCGATCTCCGCGATAAGCATAATTAACTGCCATAGCCATGGTGCCACTGCTGGTTATCAGCACAAAGGTCATGATGGCTATCAGAATCAGCGGGAGGTGGGTGCCGGCGATTTCCAGCGCAAACACCTCACTCGGGCTTGGCCAGGCATCAGTAGCAGACATGCGCACATTCATATAGCCGGTTAAAAAGATGCTGAAGATAAAGGTGTCGCTCAGCAGGAATATCCACATCATCAACTTGCCCCAAGGCATGTCGAAGGCTTGCTTGTCGGCTGCCCAGTCGGAGACAACGCCCTCCAGCCCCGGAGCGTCGTAACCGCCTTTGGTTTCTGTCGATGAATTCATCTTTGCCTCACATAGCCTGCAGACTCAAAAGCCACACATGGCCGCCAGTGCATTAATGGTTGCCGGTTCGCTCGTCAACAAGGCAAACACCACCAGCCAAACCAGCAGCAGAAAATGCCAATATCGCGCACACAAACTCAATGGCATTGCCAGAATCTCGGGCGCCGCGCGCTGCCACAAACGCCGTGCAATATGACCGAGTGCCACCAAACCACCCAGCAAGTGCAAGCCGTGAACCGCCGTCAACAGATAGAAGTAACTATTGGCCGGATTACTGCCCACATAAAACCCCAGCGCATTGAGTTGCTGCCACAGCTGGAGCTGCGCCAGTAAAAACACAATGGCGAAAGCGGTAGCAAAGCCTAGCCCTGCAATCATGCGGGCAGCCTGCTGCCGCCGGGCCGACATCAACCCGAATTGCATCGCAGCACTGCTGAGCAATAGCAGCCCGGTGTTAAACCACAATCGGCTGGTGTCGGTGAAGGGCTGCCAGGGTTGGCCGGCCAGTGCCTGAAAATCCGGGTATTGCGAGCGAGACAATAAGGTAATAAAGAAGAGAAAAAACAGAACGCTCACTATACCCATAATAAAGTTAAGCGCAGTGCGGGCCGCAACATAGGGTGCCACATCACTCACCGGCCCGTGCGCAATTGCCGAGGGCGTCAGCCAGGGTTTCTCACTCAGGGTTCCGAAAAAACTCATACGGATTTCTCCGACGTGTGCTCGTCATCTGCGGCGGTACCTTCCGCCTCCGTTACTGGATGATTCTGCGGAATATAGTCCAGCTCACTGCCCGGCACGCTGTAGTCGTAGGCCCAGCGATACACCTTGGGCAGCTCCGCCCCCCAGTTACCGTGGTGCGGAGGCACATGCTCGGTCTGCCATTCAAGACTGGTGGCGCCCCAGGGATTATGCCCTGCAGGTTCGCGCCGCCTCAGGGACCAGAATATATTCACCAGAAACAGCAACTGACTCACGCCCACAATCAGGGCAGAGACGGTAATACCGGCATTGAGCGACTGCGCAGACTCGGGAATAAAATCGGTGCTGCCCATCGCAAAATAGCGCCGCGGCACACCGAGAAAACCGAGATAGTGCATGGGCAGATAAATGGCGTATGTACCCAGAAAGGTGAGCCAGAAATGCGCCTTGCCCAGGCCCTCATGCAATTTGTAGCCTGTAATCAACGGGTACCAATGATAGATGGCGGCAAACAACACCATGATCGGCGACACGCCCATCACCATGTGAAAATGCGCCACCACAAAGTAAGTATCCGAAAGCGGCAAATCGATAGTAACGTTGCCAAGGAACAGCCCGGTCAAACCACCGTGGGTGAAGGTAAAAATAAAACCGATGGCAAACAGCATGGGTACCGTGAGGTGAATATTGCCGCGCCACAGGGTGAGCACCCAGTTGTAAACCTTGATTGCGGTGGGTACGGCGATGATCAGCGTCGTCGTTGCGAAGAAAAACCCGAACGCCGGGTGCATACCGCTGACATACATATGGTGCGCCCACACAACAAAGCTGAGCGCGCCGATGGCGACAATAGCCCATACCATCATGCGATAGCCGAAAATATTCTTGCGCGCATGGGTGGCGAGCACATCCGACACCATGCCGAAGGCGGGCAGTGCCACAATGTAAACTTCCGGGTGCCCGAAAAACCAGAACAGGTGCTGGAACAACACCGGGCTGCCCCCGGTGTAATCCAGATTCTCGCCCAGCGATACCAGCGCCGGCATGAAAAAGCTGGTACCAATAATCTTGTCTAACAACATCATAATGGCGCTTACCAGCAGCGCCGGAAAGGCCAACAAGCCGAGAATGGTTGCGGTAAAAATCCCCCATACGGTGAGCGGCATTCGCATCAGGGTCATGCCGTGGGTCCGTGCCTGCAAAACGGTGGTAACGTAATTGAGACCGCCCATGGTAAAAGCAACAATAAAGATTGCCAGCGACACCAGCATTAAAATAATGCCCCAGTCATAACCGGGTGTACCCTGCAAAATTGCTTGCGGCGGGTACAAGGTCCAGCCCGCTCCTGTGGGCCCGCCAGGCACAAAAAAACTTGCCAGCAACACGATAACCGACAGCAGGTATACCCAGTAGCTGAGCATATTCATATAGGGAAAAACCATATCCCGCGCACCCACCATCAGCGGTATCAGGTAGTTGCCAAAACCACCCAGTAGCAAGGCTGTTAGCAGGTAGATCACCATGATCATGCCGTGCATGGTGACAAACTGCAGGTAGGCGCTGGGGTCAATAAAGTCAAAGGTGTCGGGAAAGCCCAGTTGCAGACGCATGAGTCCCGACAGCACCAGCGCAACCAAACCGACAAAGATCGCGGTCAACCCATATTGCACCGCTATTACCTTGTGGTCCTGACTCCATATATAGCGGGTGATAAAACTCTGCGGATCATGCAGCTCCTGCGCCTGGTCTGCGAGTGCAACGTGTTGCATATCAGCTCCTGGCTCCGCCCGGCAAACGCTTTACAGCGAATTCAGGTAGGAGAGTAAGTCATCAATGGATTTTTCGTTTTGCAGTGAGCGCGCCATCAACACCATTTGGTGCCCGTAGTTGTCGCCCTCATGAGTACCACGAATGCCCTGCCGGAAATTGTGCAACTGCCGCTTCAGGTACCAATCCTGTATACCTGCCAGCCTGGGGGCCTGCAGTGCATAATTGCCCTGCGCTTTGGCGCCGTGACACGCGCCGCAACTGTTGAAGTGGGCAGCACCCTTTGCAACATTGCCCGATACGGTGCCCGGTACCTCCGGTGCCGGCAGCGAATCAATGTAGGCGCTGACATTTCGTATCGCGTTGTCGTTAGCCAATACCCGCGACATGCCCGCCATTTGCTGCCCGAAGGTATCATCCTGATGCGCGCCGCGAATGCCTTGCTGGTAGTGTCGAATTTGCCGCTCCAGATACCAGGGAGCCAAGCCAGCCAGCGCTGGCGCATTCATGGCTTCAATACCCTCGGCCTGCTGGCCATGGCATGATGCGCACACTGCGTATTGGGCCTTGCCAGCCACGGCATCGGCTTTCGGGCGGCCCTGCACTTCGCTCCAGGTAGGATACTCCGCCAGCCACTTTTCAAAATCAGCCTCGGAATCCACCACCACGTGACCACGCATGGTGTAGTGAGCAATGCCGCACAATTCCATGCAGAGCACATCGTATTTGCCCACAACGGTAGGTGAAAACCAGGTGTAGCTTACCGACCCCGGAACCATATCCATCTTCACGCGAAACTGCGGCACGGCGAAATTGTGCAACACATCTTTTGAGCGCAGCAGCAATTTCACCGGCCTGTCCAGCGGAAGGTGCAGCTCGTTGCTGCGCACCAGAATGTCGTCTTCACCGGCGGGGTCTGCCGGGCTCATACCAAAAGGGTTGGCTTCACTGACATAACGCGAATCGACTTCACCCAACTTGCCGTCGGCACCGGGAAAGCGATATCGCCACTGCCACTGTTCACCCACCACTTCAACTTCGTGGGCTTCGTCGGGAACCTTGATGAACTCGGCCCAGACCACCAAACCGGGTGCCAGCATGGCAACCACACCCACGGTAGTGATCACTGTCAGCCAGGTTTCCAGTTTTTTATTTTCGGGTTCGTAGTGGGCGCGGCGCGAGGGGTTGTGACGATAAAGAAAAATGGCGTAGGCCATGAAGAGGTTAACAGCAACGAACACAATGCCAGTGATATAGAGCGTGATATCGACCGTGGTATCCACGGTACCCCAGTTAGAGGCCAGCGGGGTAAACCACCAGGGGCTCAGCCAGTGAAACAGCAGTGAGCCGAGTACCAGCAGAACCAGTGCAACCACCAATTTCATAACCGCTCCATCCAATTTTATTGTTCAGGAACTGCTTATAACTGCCTACCTCTTACTGCCCGGGATGCGTGTACAACCAATGCTTAATCCTCTTGTGTCCAAACCAGACACCAGTCTTGCGAGTACTCTGGTCGCACCGGACTAAGGCGCGACTTTCAGAAAATGCGCCCACTTTTGCTGGGCGCGAATCACCCAGCGCGGGGTGGGTGCACCGACCCCTACGGCTTCCAGTTTCGGATGTGCGCGGGTAACGCGCTCCAGAATGGCTTCCTGGTCAGGGTCTACGTCCACAAAAAGAATGTGTTTGCCGGCTTTGAGAACGTCCTGAAATTGGCGGAACTCGGCGTGGGGCTCCTGAATGCCGATCAAGCCACCCTCCCAGGTACAAAATCCGAGAATGACGATGGCCAGAAAAATGCCCGGCACCCAGGTGTAGGTTTCAGCGAACCCGGTATACCAGCAAACTGCCAGCACCAGTGCTGCGCCCACAATACCCACCACCGCACCGAGTTCAGTACCCCGGACAACGTCTTTCTTGAGAACCGCTTCAACCTGATGCAGGTGGTGATTGGTTAGGCCGGCATCATCTTCGCTGAGCACGTGAATTTGAGGAGTGGTAACGCCGGCTTGTTCGAGATCACTCTCAACAACGGCAAGATCGTCCAGATCATCGCTAATATAGTAATGCCGATTCATAACAGTTCTCCCTTGTGTGGCACCGGGCGTGGCACTGAGGAGTTCCTGGAGAACTGCATTCGTCACTGGCGTGGCGTCTCGTTGAAACTCACCAGTTGCCGGCATCCCGCTGGGCGCCGATTGTTCAAATAATAGTCACACTTGCCAGGCAAGTCCAGCGCAGCGTCAGGAGTAAGCACATACTAACCTGCAGAATCACGCCCACCTGTGATGCCCGTCAATTCAGGAGCTCCGCGCGGCACAATGTGCAGGCACGGCACGAGGCTAACACAAGGGCTTAGCCGGGCAAGCTACCCGGCGACAAACGCCGGCACAACTATGCGCCGGCTAATTTCGCAAGCACCTTCACTGTAGCGGTACTCGTCGTCGTAATGGCCCACAAACAGAGGCTGCCCCGCCAACGGCGCGAAGGACTCATCGCCCTTTGCACCCCGATAGAGCGTGAGATAAACCGTGCCACGTGCGCGGGTTTCGCTATCCCAATCGATCACAATATTGCTCTGAATGTGCCGGCTCACCCGCGCCGCATCGTTGGTCAGGGCTGCGAAGTACTCCCGGATGACTTCGCGGCCTTTCAATCGTGTTTTCCCCAGCTGCCAGGTAGCATTCTCTGTAAACAGGTCTGCCACTGCGGCCGGTGAGCCCAAATCCACATACCGCGCATACAAGCTGATGGTTCGCTCACAGGCCGCTGTTGGAGACATCGGCTGCATCGCGCAAGCCGTCAGTATCAAACAACACCCGGTCAGCATTGTGCGCAGCATTGGTCATTCCTTATTATTGAGAAGGCAGTCGCGGGCAGCAGCCGCCACGGTAACAGCATATAGAACGGGCGCAGCCTTTGCGATACACTTTTCGGCTCGGAAAACGCCGCGCAAATCCACAATAACGAGGCGGAGCGGCACCAACAGCCGGATCACTACCCCGCCCGGAGCAACAACATGGATTATGTCGCTTACGCCGTTCCCTTTTTTCTTCTGCTGATTATTCTGGAGATTGCCTGGGGCGTACTGCGAAAACAAAATACCTACCGCGTAAATGACAGCATTAACAGCCTAAGCCTCGGAATGCTTAGCACCCTGACGAAGCTGGTCTTCCTGAATATCGGCATGCTGTTGTTTGTTCAGGTTGAAAGCCGGTATCAATGGCTCAACCTGGACACGTCCTCAGCCCTGCACTGGCTCATTGGCATAGTGCTCTACGATTTCTGTTACTACTGGTTTCACCGAATCAGCCACGAGCGCATTCTGTTTTGGGGCTCACACGTGGTGCACCACCAAAGTGAGGATTTCAACCTAAGTACGGCGTTGCGGCAAACATCCACCGGCATATTCACGACCTGGATCTTTTATCTGCCGCTGTTTTTCCTCGGCATGCCCATTGAAATGTATGTGAGCATTGCCTCGCTGCATTTGATTTATCAATTCTGGATTCATACCCAATTCGTACCCAAGCTCGGTGTGCTTGAATGGTTTCTGATAACACCTTCCAACCACCGGGTACACCACGCACAGAATCCGCGCTATGTAGATCGCAACTACGGCGGTTTACTGTGCATTTGGGACCGCCTGTTCGGCACATTTAGCGAAGAAAGCGACGAGGAAGCTATTGTCTACGGCATTACCACACCCCTGAATACCTGGAATCCCTTGTGGGCAAATGTGCATATATTCTCCGGAATGCTGCGTGATGCATGGCACACCAGACATGTTGCTGACAAGGTAAGGGTTCTGACCGCCCGCACCGGATGGCGACCGGCCGATGTACTCGAACGCTTCCCCGACACCAAACTGAAGCTGGATAACTTCAGGAAATACGACCCCGAACTCACAACCACAAGCAAGCTCTGCCTGACAGCCTTGTACCTGGTCGCCACCGTAATCTACTTTTGGGTGGCCACTCAGGCCGCCACACTATCGCCTGTACAACTGTGGCTCGCTCTGGGTTTTACCCTGATGCTGCTCATCAGTATTGGCATGCTGGCCGACCAATCCGCTCGCGCCGGCCAATGGGAGTGGTTTCGCGTCTTTTCATGCCTGATCTTGCTGGCAGCAGCCGATTTTGGCGGCTTGTTCGGGCGTGAGCTTACCGCCGCAGCGGCGCTCTGCCTGCTGGGCAGTTCGGCCTGCGTCTGGCTTGCCCTGCGCAGCCAAATTGCGCATGCGTCCTTGCACCACGCTGCAGGCTAGGTATGCCGCCAGCACCCCCAAAAGCCTGTCCCTGCGGCTCAAACCTGCTGTTTGCAGCCTGCTGTGAGCCCGTCATAGCGCAGCACGCCGCGGCCAAAACAGCCCTTCAACTTATGCGATCACGCTACAGCGCCTTTGCCCTGGGCGAAGCCCGGCATATTCTGGCGAGCCACCAGGCAAGCGCCAACGACATTAGCGATACACGGATTCAGCAACTGCGAGCGGAATTAGGCAGCCAGCACTGGCTGGCCTTGCGCATCATCGATACCCGACAGGGCCGGGAGCAGGACCTCACCGGCATTGTGGAATTCTGCGCCTTCTATCGCGAGCAGGATGGCAGTATCGGGCAGCTGCATGAACGATCCCGCTTTCAGCGCAACGACGACCATTGGTTTTATATTGATGGCGACTTATTGCCGCACCTGGCGCTGGGCAGAAATGACCCCTGCTGGTGTGGCAGTCATCGCAAATATAAAAAGTGTCACCTAAATGCGACATAACGTAGCCGGCGGGCATCTGCGCAAGGCGCAACTTCAATAAAGCGCGGGCTTGCTATATTCTGTACACACAATAACAAGACACATTTGCCGCTGACAGCAGGAGCTAACCGGCGGCACGCGCTGATGGACCAAGCCTATGCCTATAACCAAGCCGCAACCGACTTCCCTGCGTTGTTTACTTCTGACTCTATTGATACCCGCACTCGGCGGCTGCTTTGACAGCAGCTCGTCAAGCTCGGGGTCGGCCTCAACACCCGTGCCGGCAACCGCGGCACCCGCACCGACAGCAAATCAACCCGGCACTCCGACGCCGCCCGTGCCCCCTCCTCCCGCCGAGCGCCAGGGACGCACCTACGTCATTGCCCCGGGTGATTCTGCCACGACCGACATGATCGCTGCCATGGTGGAGGCCGGGCCTGGCGACATTATTCAGTTCGAATGCGGCTATTTTGAGTTGACCTCAGCACTGCAAATTATCAACAACGAAGACATCACGATTAAAGGCTGCGGACGCGACAAAACGGTACTGTCATTCAAACAAAGCAATACGCCCGAAGGTATTATCGGCGTCAATGTACACGGCCTCTGGATTGAAGACCTGACGGTGCTCGACACCGGCGGCAATGGCTTTGAACTCCGCGGCGTGGACCAGGCCAGGCTAAGCCGCGTACGCGCTATCTGGTCCTCCGGGGGCGGCCGAGAAAGCCCCGACCCGATCAATGCCGACAACGTATTCGCCGACGATTCAGCGCGCCTGAATGTCGCCTGTACCGACCCCGCCACACAAGATCCGACCGCATTTGAAAATGGCGGCGGCGACACCACCTCACCGGACTATACAGTAAGCCCCAAATCCGGGCGCTACGGCATTTACCCCGTGTCGTCGGAAAACATTCTGGTTGAAGATTCCGAGTCGGTGGGCGCCTCTGATGCGGGTATCTATGTCGGGCAAACCAACACCGCCATCATCCGCAACAGCCGCGCAGCCTACAACGTGTTCGGCTTTGAAATCGAGAACGTTCGCGGCGGCGAATACGACAGCAATATTGCCGAATGCAACACCGGCGGCTTTCTGATCTATGACCTGGACGGCCTGCGCCAATATGGTGACCGCTCGCGCATGCACGGCAATATTTCGCGCAATAACAACACCTACAACTTCACATCTGGCGGCATTGTCGGCGATGTGCCGCCCGGCAGCGGCATGATTACCCTGTCGTATGATCGCATTGATATTTTCGACAACGTTTTCGAAAACAATAATACCGCGGGCATCATTCACACCAGTTACGAAATTTTTCCGGAAGGCGCTGGGCGGCCCGCGGAGAAACAAATTGACTGGTATACCGAAGGCGTGCATATATTCCGCAACACCTTTCGCAATAATGGCAACCGCTTGCCACCACCGTCCAGCAACGATATTCAGGATCAGGACGTAGCGCGTTTTCTGCCGGCGCTTGTCGGCCTTAAAAACCAGGCTGCCTGCCTGAACCCGCTGAACCTGCAAACCTGTATTGCCGCCGGAGGAACCGGCTACCGCGGCGCCCATATCATCTGGGACGGCCTGCTCGATTCACGCGCTGACTGCGCTTACCCGAAAGACGGCCAGGGTAACGATGTGCCTGCCGACAACCGGGGTAAACCGCAATACACAAACGACCACCCCGAACCACCCTGTCGCTACAACGCGTATAAGTTTAACGGTGAGAGTCGCATTACACCCGACTGGTTTGCCTCCTGCATTGACGACGACAACGTTTTCGAAAGAGACAGTCTGGCCTTCTCGAAGTTCAACGGCACCAAAGGTCTGGAGGTAGTAATAGCGGCCGCCACCGCAAAGCAAGACGAAACGGCCTTCGCGCATATTCTCGGAGGGCTTGCCGCAACAGACCTGCTCAACTTTGCCTCGAGCTTCGACCTGGGGCCCCATCGCTGCGCAGATGCTTACGGCAAAAACCTGGAACCCTTACCTCCCGTTGTGATTCCGCCCTTTGAACGCAGCGGCGATTTCGACCCGGCCCCGAGCGCAGAAGAAGTTGCGCGCCTCTGCACCAACACCCCAGCTGCACAAGTGAATTTCGCGGCGGCATTGCGCGTTAACTGCCCCACGCTGGATCAGTACCAGTTGTTCGCCGACGACACTGACCCGCGCAGCTTGCCGAACGGCCACGGCGTACCTTTTTCGCTGAACACAAAATTGTTTTCCGACTATACGGTGAAGTACCGAACGCTGTTTTTGCCCGGCGACAGCACCGCAATATATCGCGACGCGAGTAGCGGCAACGCCAATACCGGCATAGATTTTCCGGTAGGCACTATCATCAGCAAAACCTTTGCAGTAGCCGACGAAGGCAACCAGACCGAACGCCCGGTTGAAACCCGCCTGATCATCAAACGCCAAACCAGCAAAGGCAAGGTGTATTGGGTTGGCCTACCCTATCGCTGGGAAACCGACAATGGCGCTCCGGTCGCGAAACTGGCCCTGGGCGGCGGAACGGAATCGATTAGCTGGAACACAACCGACGTCGATTCCGGCGAGACCCACGTTGGCAGCACCAACAGCTACCTGATTCCCAATGGTAACCAGTGCCTGAGCTGCCACGGCCGCGAAGACGGGGAGCCCGGCGCAGTGCCCATCGGCCTGAAAGTTCGCTTTCTCAACAAGGCGTACCGCCCGGAATCGAATTTTGCAGCTACCTCGCACTCTATCGCCGGCAACAACCAGATCGCCTACTGGTGTGCCAACGGTATTCTCAGTGGCTGCCCTGCAGACCTCGGCGTAGATCCCCAGTCGCAAATTGCCACCAACCTTGAGCGCATACCCGCGTTCAACAAACCCGGCGATGCTGGCCACGCCGCCGGAAGCGACGAAGACATAGAGGCCCGGGCGCGCGCCTGGCTGGAGGTTAACTGTCAGCACTGCCACAACGTGAGAGGCTTTGCCGCCAGCACCGGTTTATATCTGGATTCACTGGCGCCGCTGCACTTGCCCGGCAATGGTCTGAAATACGGTATCTGCAAGTCACCGACTGCGACCGGCAGCGAAGGCAGCGGCGGCCGCGGGGTCGACATTCACCCGCAGAACGTGGCCAACTCGATCCTCTCTTTTCGCATAGGTTCAGGCGCAACAACGCCGGCAGCACGCATGCCACCACTGGCGCGCAGCGTTGTTGATGCAGAGGCCCTGAGCCTGATTGAAAACTGGATTGGCAACGTGGTCGTGGCGGACGAAACCCGATACCAGAATTCTACAGCTTGCGGCTCCAATTGATACGGAACCTTGAGTGATGGCGCTATCAGTCCCGGTCTACGCTTTGTCGGCTGAACGCAAGCCATTATTCTCGCTACTGTTTTTCTCTCTGGCAGGTGGCTAGGGATATTTCCGTATTTGACATTCTGCAACTTTAGATTAAAGTCACAGTATTGAGCCCGAAAACGTATAACTGGTAAGGATTTGAGCGCACCGAGAAACTTCATACGCCAACAGTCTGGTATTGCCTCTTCCGCAAACTACCAATCCCATAAGAAGAACAGAAAAAACCGATTGCCAATCGGTTTTTTTGTGTGCGGCCATGTTTAAATCCAAAGCTAACAGCAACACCCTGCCCAATCTTGGAGAACTCGAACTCCGGATACTTAACCTGCTGTGGGAAGAACCCACGCTGACGGCCAAGGAAGCACACGGTCGCCTGGCCAGTCACTCCAGCGCAAATACGGTGCAATCGGCTCTGGAGCGCCTCTACCGCAAATCACTGCTCGATCGCAGCAAACAGGGCCACGCTTTCTACTACAGCGCAAAGGTACAGCGCGCAGAACTGACCAGCTCGCTGATTGGCGCCGTTATCGATCAGCTTCAGGTCGGCAGTCTGGAGCCTGTACTGTCCAGCTTTGTCGACTTCGCCGCAGAAATGGATGACGACACACTGTCCCGCCTGGAACACATGATCCAGGAACGCAGACAACAAAGGACGCAGAATCATGATTGAATTCATCCCGGGCTTTCTTTTCACCTGGTTTGCCATCTGGATGTTGTTCGCCTTCCTGACAAACCTCGCCTATCCTGTAGTGCGTCGCCTCCTTCGTGACTTGCACCCCGGCACTGCCAGCGGCCTGCTATTTGCGTGGATCACGCTGCCAGCCTTTACCGCGCTACTTAGTTGTACCCTGTTGTTTGCCCCCCTGTTTGTGCTGATGAGCTCTGAAGCCCATTGCCCGGGTGGCCACTGCGAAATCACAGCCAGCGGTGCCAACATGCTGGGCATACCCGCTTTGGTGATTGGTGTCTGGCTCCTGGGCAGCGGCTTTATTGTCTTTAAGCGTTACTGGCTGCCCGCCCACCGCCTTGCCCAGCAGCTTAAGTTTGCCGGTCGCGATGAAGGCCGCTTTGTAAGGCTTCCCTCCTCCTCACCAGCGGCATTCACTTTAGGCTGGCTCAAACCCCGAATTTATCTGACCGACGGGTTACTTGAGCAGTGTAGCGAGGAAGATATCGCCTGCATTCTGAACCATGAGGAAGCCCACCTGCGACGCCGTGACAACCTGAGTCAGTTGACGGCTCGCCTATTTACCATCGTACTTCCGACCAAGCTGCTGGAGCGGCAACTTGACGACTATAATCTGCTCTGCGAACAAGCTTGCGATCTTGATGCCACCCGCTTCCAACCTGCCGACGAGGTAGCAGGCACCTTATTGAAAGTTGCCCGTCTACAGAGCGCCAGCCTGCCGGTATCGGCACTGGGATTTATTGGTGATCATATCGAGCAACGTATTCTGTCCGTACTAAAACTGCAGCACAGTGATACCAGCCGGTTGCCGACTATCCTGCTGTTTACAATCGCCTTTGCCATGGTTTTGGTGCCTGCGGCATTGTTTCAATGGCTGGTACTTGGATGAGGTGGATGCGCTTGAGTAACTCGAAAATATCCAATAGATCGAACGGATTCACCCTGATAGAGCTGCTGACAGTAATGGCTGTTAGCGTTGTATTACTGGGTATCGGCGTGCCAAATCTAGTCGAATTCCTGGATCGCTCGCGAGCGTCAGCCGAAGCGCGCGAATTTATCAGAACCGTAGGCCTCGCCCGTTCGGAAGCCATATCCCGCGGCGAGAATGTCAATCTGTCAGCGATATCGGGCAGCAATTGGGAGCAAGGTTTTCGTTTATGGATTGATGCCGACGCGGACAACACTTATGACGCCGGTGAAGAAATCCGCGAAATCTCCGGTTTCAAAAGCAATGCAGATCTTTCTGTTACCAATAACACAACGACATTTACGTTTACCAGTGAAGGCTTTCTGGACACCGCCGTGGGTAGTGAATCCGTCTTTTCCTATCAGTCTTACCCCGGTAAATGTAATTCAGACGTTGACCGCAGCATTCGGCTAAAACATACCGGCCACGTCAGCATTGAGGATACCGCATGCTCACCATGACCCACAAACAACGCGGCGCTACCCTGATTGAGGTAATGATTGCCGTCTTAATCACCGTGATTGGTGTGCTTGGCGCGGCGAGCTTGCAATTGAATTCCGTGAAATTCAATCAACTTGCCAATACGCGCTCCTACGCAACCATCCTGTCCTACGACGTGATTGACCGCATGCGCGCCAATCGCAATCAGGCCATCGCAGGCAGCTATGACATTGCTTTAGCGGACAGTGCGCCAAAAGGAAATTCTGTAGCTGATATCGATCTTCAGGACTGGCTGGCAGAGGTAGGCGCCCGCCTTCCCGCGGGAGATGCGTCGATTACCCGCAACGGATCAACCTTCACTGTCGTTATTCAGTGGGATGAAAGCCGTGTCAGCGAAACGCGTGAAGCCAACGCCGGCGACACAGAAAGTTTTACCTTTGTGACAGAGTTATGATGAAAACAACAACTCAAAGAAGACATAGCCAGGGCTTCGGTTTAGTCGAGCTGATGATCTCCATTACTCTCGGACTGCTGCTAACTGCAGCGGTACTGCAGACTTTCATCGCTGCCAATACCAGCTACCGAATCCAGGATTCACTGTCCCAGATTCAGGAGGCCGGTCGTTATACCCTGCACTTTCTCGGCAAGGACCTGCGCATGGCGGGATATATGGGCTGCGCCTCGATTGACACCGTACCTATCAATATCCTTTCATCGAACCCGCCAGACGATGTAAAGGATATGGGTTCTGCAACGGCCGTTGTCGGGCAAAATAACATCGCTGCCGGCAATGCACTAGACGCCGTTCCCGGCACCGATACTATCAAAATCCGCCGTGCTAGTAGCGCATCGGCCCAGCTCACCGGCAACCTTGATTCAGAAAACGCCAATATCAAAATCCTCGGCAACGCTATCGGGCTGCAAAAAGGTGACTACGTTTTTATAACCGACTGTTTGAGTGCCGATCTGTTCACTGCCACCAGCGTGTCTAACAACACCGGCACAGTCACCATCGCTCACGCTAACAACGTCAACATCGACAACAAGCTCAGCAAAGCCTACGGCGCTGATGCGGAAATTTTTGCTTTCGAAACTGTCGATTATTTCGTTCGCGACACAGGTCGCACAACCACCAACGGAAACCCGGTTCACGCCCTGTATATTCAACGCCGAAGCGCTGGCTCCGGGGGCGCTGCGCCAACAGCCTACGAGCTGGTAGAAGGGGTTGAAGATCTGCAAATCACCTATGGCGAAGACACTAACGACGACGCCAATATCGATCGATACGTCGACGCCGCTAATGTCGCCAACTGGAGTGAAGTACTCAGTGTTCGGCTGGAGCTGCTCCTTGTGGGCGACGACGACAATGTGGTCCATACCACCGGATCTGATCTTACCCAGGTGGTCGAGTATAACGGGGCAAACATAGCCAACAACGATGGGCGCTACCGGCGTGCCTTGACCAATGTCTTTGCTATTCGGAATAAATTGCCATGAGAACCTTACATGTAACCGGCTTGCGTCAAACACAATCCGGCGCCGTACTGATCGTAACGCTTGTGCTTATGTTAATTCTCACAACGCTGGCAGTGTCGTCCATGCAGATATCGACCTTGCAGGAACGCATCTCTGGCAATACCAGGGATTCCATTACGGCTTTTCAGGCCGCCGAAGCGTCAATTCGCGCCGCTGAAGATGTTCTCGAAGGCGCCAACATTGGCGCATTCAACGGCAACAACGGCCGCTACGAAATCTGCGGCAGCGATGATACGCGGACAGTATGCAAGGAACCTGACTGGAAAGACAAAACATCGAAGGGATGGGTTGCCATGGCAAACAAGCTCGCGAAAGTATCCAAACAACCCGAATTTGTGATCGAGAAGTATTCTGCCATTAACGACCCCAAAGCCGCGCTGGATTCTGACAAACCGCTGGACACCTATGAATTCTACCGGGTGACTGCGCGTGGCTATGGAGTATCTGACAAAAGCATGGTTGTCCTCCAGACAACGTATCGGCGCAACTGATTGAGGCCCACTATGAAAACAAAACATTTTTTCACTACCCCGGCTCTTGCAGTTTCACTATTTTTATCTTCCTGGTCTGTGGCGGCCGGCACGGTTGGGCAGATTACAGCCCTGCAGCCGGAAAAAGGCCTGATTCAAATTGACAATCGCTACTTCCGGGTGTCGGCTCACGCCCTGAAGAGCAGCAGCACCAAACTTCGTTCACTCTCCGACCTCAAGGCCGGACAGATCGTGAACTACGAAAACAATGACAGCGACATTACTTCTCTCGTTGTTCTTCAACAGCTACAGGCATTGCCGCAGTAATCTGCCACAAAAGGCGCCCAAACAGAGGTTATCGAGATGATTTTCCGAGAACTGATTGAAACACGCAATTCCCTGCGCAAACCGGGTTGGTACATATCGCAAGCGCTACTGGTTCTGGCAGTCTTTTTTGTATCCAGTGCTTCACTGCATGCTCAGGAAGAATGCGTCATTACCGAGACAGTCACCAAACTTGGAAATTGCCGCGACGATCGCTACGGCTTTAAAGAAATGACCAATATGTCCAAGGTAACGGACATAAAACTGATAAGAAATCGCGGTAAATGCAGCTGTGACAACAACGAATTTTTTGTCTACGAAGATAAATATGCTGTGGCGGTGAGAAGCTGCCGCGGCGACTTCGAGGTTACAGGCCTCGCGGAAGGTTGCGAACCGGTCAAAACCAACGAGATTGCCCAAACTCCTCTGTTTTTAACCCGTCAGAGTGAACCAAACGTGATGTTCCTGCTGGATGACTCCGGCTCCATGCAGTTTGAGCAAATGCCCGACGGGCTTATTATCGGGAGTGCCAGATATACCTATCCGCGCGTTAACGATGTTTACGGCGGCTCGGATTACTCCAACATTGTTCCGACATTCGACTCCAACAATGCCTACAACCGCATAGCTCGGTCACCACAAAACAATGCCGTTTACTACGATCCGGGCGTCACTTACAGCCCTTGGACGAAAGCTGATACTACATCGTATCCTGACGCTAAGACTGACTGTGCCTACCACAATCCTGAAATCACGACCAAGGGGTGTCGCGACTTAACCAGCCTGAATAAAGAAGCCGCTTCCTGGGTGGCCTGCAACACTTCGGGAAGTTGCTTCTACGAGTCAAAAAATGGCGACACTTTCTTCACCAAAGAATTCTGGCCAGCGACGTATTACTGGCAGGAAAGTGGCGCACCTTTTTCCGGAACCTACACAAAGGTTGAAATTCGAAGCGGCACCGCCACCTACTCCGGACACGGTCGTGAAAACCGAACGGACTGCGCTGACGCCGACAATGGCAACTGTAGCTATGCCGAGGAGATTCAGAACTTTGCAAATTGGTACACCTATTATCGCTCGCGTATTCTCGCCTCGCGCGCAGGCATAGGTCTTGCCTTTGCACAGCAGGGCCCGGGGATGCGCGTCGGTTTCGGCACCTTAAATCAGGGCAGCAATGACGTTGACGGCGTTAACACAGATGTCATTGATGATGGCGTGCGCTTCTTTGAGGGCGCCAACAAAGAGCAGTTTTTCACCAATCTTTATGGCCGTAGCCTTTCTGCTGTTGGCACCCCCTTGCGTGAAGCGTTGAACAAGGCCGGCAAATACTTTGAACGCACAGACAACCCGGGGCCCTGGGGGGCCAAGCCCGGTGAAGACGATACCACAAGCCATGCTTCATGCCGGCGCAGCTACTCTGTACTGATGACCGACGGCTTTTGGTCGGGCGGCAGCAGCAACGCAGCCAGTACTGACGCGGCGCGAAAAGATAACGACAGTACTGCTGGCTCAAAGATTACCGGGGTAAACAACCTCAGTTATACCTATAGCCCCAAATCCCCTTATAGCGACAGTCGAGACGACACACTTGCAGACGTCGCGATGCACTACTGGAAGCGGGATTTGCGAACCGACGTGGACAACAATGTTACGCCGATAGACAACAACCCTGCCTTCTGGCAGCACATGACCACCTTTGGTGTCGGCTTGGGTGTGTCCGGAAAAGTCAACCCCGACGATGCCTTTGCAGCCATCGACAGCGGTGCAACCATTACCTGGCCAAACCCCGCAACCGCTGATACCAACTGCGCTGGCGACGAATGTCTGGCGAGGATTGACGACCTTCTTCACGCCTCGGTGAACAGCGGCGGTGGCTTTTTCAGCGCGTCCGACCCCAACACCTTCTCGGCGGAACTGGCGGCCGTACTGCAAACCATCGCCACGGAAACCAAATCCTCGGCATCGTCAATTGCAACCAACTCGACGCGCCTTGATACCGGCACATTGATTTACCAGGCGCGCTTTAACACCCGTGACTGGTCGAGTGAATTAATTGCCTTCGACCTCAACCCTGACGGCTCACTGAAGAGCGAAGTCTGGACGACCGATGCGTCTGGTAAAATACCCGCAGCTGCCTCGCGAAATATATTCACCCCGGTCGGTAGCAAAGGTAACCTCACCACTGCCAGCGTGAGTTTTACCCAGAGCAACTTTAACAGCCTCAACATCTTTCAACGCAATGCTCTCAAGGCCGGTGGCAGTGACAACGACGGCAAGGATATCCTGAACTGGATTCGGGGAGATCAGAGCAAGGAAAGCGAAACCGGATTGAGAATTCGCAACAAAATACTGGGCGACATCATCAATTCCGATCCATTCTTCGTCGGTTCAACGGAGAATTTTGGCTATACAACCCTTCCCGGAACCGAAGGCAGTACCTACTCTGACTTTATCAACACTCAGTCCGGCAAACTCGATCGCCGAAACATGCTCTATGTAGGAGGCAACGACGGCATGCTGCATGGTTTTGATGCGCAGACAGGTAAGGAGATCTTCGGATTTGTCCCGCTGTCAGTGTACGAAAACCTGCCGGAGCTGGCCGACCCGGACTACGACCACCTCTACTATGTGGATGGCTCACCGCGCGCGGTGGACGCTTATATAGGTAGCAGCTGGAAAACTGTTCTGGTTGGCTCTACCGGCGCCGGTGGCCGGTCTGTATTCGCACTGGATGTCACCGACCCCGATAGCATGGGGCCCGGAAAATTTCTGTGGGAGTTTGCAACAGACAGCGCCGACAGTGACAAACTCGGGGTGGCCATGAGCAACCCCGTTATCGCCCGCCTGAAAGCCGGTGACCGCTGGGTAGCGATTTTCGGCAACGGTTACAACAGCGGGGACAAAATCAAACTCATGATTGTTGATTTGAAAACCGGCGCCCTCATCAAAGCGATCGATACGGGTTTCAGTGGTAGCCGCAACGGCCTGGCCTCTGTAGTCCCGGTAGACACCAACAACGACCGCATCACCGATCTGGTTTACGCCGGCGACCTGCAAGGCAATCTATGGAAATTCGACCTTAGCGGTAACTCGGTAAGCAGCTGGGATGTGGCCATCAAAGTTGGCGGCAACCCCGCCCCGCTGTTTGTGGCCACGGGCAATGACGGCCTTAGGCAACCCATCACATCACGCCCGGTTGTCGGCAACCATGAAACCAGCGGTTTTATGGTTTACTTCGGTACCGGCAAGTATTTTGAAACAGACGACGGTGTGATTGTTGCTGACCCCCAGATACAGGATTTCTACGGCATCCGCGATCAGGGTACCCAGGTTAAGCGCGCCGATCTGATAAAACAGACCATCATTTTTCAAGGTGTGGGAACCTTGCAAAATAACGGCAGCCCCAGCAACACTCCGCAACAGGTACGCGCGGTCAGCAACAATAGTGCGGGTACGCCGGTTAGCAGCGGCTGGCGCCTCGAACTATTACCACCGGCAACAACAACGGGCACTGGCGAGCGTGTTATCTCACGCGCAATACTGCGCGCAGGCCGGATGATTTTTACCAGCAGTGTTCCGGACAATGACCCCTGCGGTTTTGGCGGCAACGGGTGGCTGATGGAAGTTGATGCCAACAACGGCGGTCGCCTGTCATTCTCGGTCTTTGATATCAATGACGACACCCAGTTTACTGAAGGTGACTATATCAAGGTGAATGGCGCATGGGTGCCTGTCAGTGGCCTCGGCCATGAAGAAATGATCAAAACACCCGGTATCGTCAGCGCCGGTGAAAAAGAGTACAAGTACACATCCGGCTCCAGTGGTACCATCGGTGTCACGCGAGAAAAAAGCACCGATGGTTCCCTGGGACGGCAGTCCTGGCGACAGCTTCAATAGACAGAGAGGTTAGCCGTGCAAAAAGGATTCACTCTGATCGAGATAATGATTGTAGTAGCTATCATTGGCCTGCTGGCCAGCATAGCTTACCCGAGCTACCAGAATCAGGTCGCCAAAGCCAAAAGGGCCGAGGCATCGGCAGCGCTTTTGGAAGGCGCCCAGGCTCTGGAGCGGCATTATTCCGTGAACGGCTCTTATCTGGACGCCAATGGCAATCTAGCGGCTGTGTTCCCCACAGCCGTTCCCAACAACGGAGACGCTTACTACACCATAACGGCTACCGCCGCGACGGCGAACAGCTTCACTCTGCGTGCCACACGGACTGGTGGCATGACCGGGGATGGCTGTGGCAACTTTGAGCTGAATTCGGCCGGCGCTCAATCTCTGGACAGCCCATACTCGGGCTACTCCGTCGTCGAGTGCTGGCGCCGCTAGAACTACCTGGCTTTGTTGTCGAGAAACTCGCCAATCTGTTTAGCCACACCCCTGCAGGCCGCCGACTGGGTCGGCGCCAGCAAGGGAATAGGAATGATAACAGCCGGCACATAGGAGGTGCCGCTGGCTTCCACGGCGATCTTGCCCATGGATTTAAGTGACTGCATATCCCAGATAACGGCTTCGTATTCAGCGTCATCTTCCCACCACAACAAGCCCAGACAAGCCCCGCCACCGATACCAACACTGCAGGACATGGTACCGCCATCCTCCCCACGATTGGTGATACCGTCCAGCCACACCACATAACGTGTGCCTGATTGCTGGAGCCGTTCCGCAAGCGCAGGCTCCTGCAGGCGGGCGGCCAGCGCATCGGCGGTCAGGGGCGCCATACGCGGCTGAAACCAGGGGAACATTTCATCCATAAATTGCCGCTCGGGCTTCAGCGGCAGCTTCTGTCGCAGCAGATTGTTATAGACGCATTCGGTGAAGTCCCTCTCTGTTTGATGACGAAAATTCTGCCGGCGCCCCAGCACCACGATCGTTTCACCGTCCTCAACCAAACCCACCGGGGTATGGCGCAGCTGTTCGACAGCCGAACTGACGCAGGCAGCGAGCCCGAGGGGCAGAACGGCTAGCGCGATAATTTTAGGGAGAATCCTAGGCATGGTATTCAGCGCTTCACCGGCGGCAATCCAAATTGCTCACGCACTTTAGCCTGTTTTGTAAAGCCCAAGACAATGGCGGCGGCGGCATCTCGCATGGCGCGCCGGCTTGCTTCCTGCATCGCACTGGACGCAGAGTTGCCGGAAGACTCCTCACGACCGTAAGCCGTAAAATGCCAGTCTAGTAACTGCTTGTTTTTCGGCTGCAGCATTTGTAGCGAATATTTAACCCACACTTCGTAGTAATCGCCTTTGCTCATACCGGGTGTACTGAACTGGTAGTCGTGCATAACCGGGCGAATCAGAGTCGCGTCATCCGCCGCGTCATCCAGCGAATAAACAACCGTCAGGGGTTCGAACATGCCACGCAGCACCGACTCAAACAACCTGGCATTGGACTCCCCGAAAAAGATAGTCCATTGAGCACCTTTCTCAGGCTTTTCGCTGTGGGTGTAGCTACGGAGCTCCGGCGAAACATAGAGCGTTATCGGCTGCTGAATTGTACGCATAACCGGAATAGGGAAATCCTGCTCCAGAACAACCTGCTGACTACAGCCAGGCAACACAAACACTATCACCAGCAGAATATAACGCCAATCACTCAATCGTCTGCTCCGCCTTATTCACTATGACCATTCGCATCAGCATAGCACTGAACTGCGCCACCGGTGCGCCCCTTTCCGCCGGGAATCACGTTCAGCGACACGACTCAGTCCAATGTTTGCAAGCCGACAAAGGTGCCGCCGTTTTTCTGGCACAGCGCACGCATTAGCATGGAAAACTGGATACCTGTGGGTCGAATTCCTCCGCGCGTAAACTGCACCGGAAAACCCACACCATGAATACGCACCAGCGGCTTGCCGTCGGCGCCTTTCGGGTTTATGCGTTCTACGCTATCCAATACCGACTGGATGGAATTGCCAGTAAACTCGTCGCCAAACACATAGATACTGATCTTTTTGTCCTGCGCGTAGAAAGCCCTGATCGCCCGGGTAATACCTTCTACCGGGCTGGAGTTGGAGAAGGGCTGCCAACTCGCCATGCGGCTTATGATTGCTTTGCGTCGCCCCGGCGTATCCGGTATCCATTGACCGGCGTACTGGCTGAACATGTAATCACCCATATCGTTCATGATCTGCAGGCCTTTTACCTTCGGATACAGATCAAGGGTTTCCGTCAACTTTTTGATAACAGTAGGCCAGGCGTAGCCGTGCATACTGCCAGACGTATCAATGACAAAAATGATGTATTCGCTGTCGACCGGAATGCCGCCTACGGTATCGGTGTTTTGCCGCACACCCGAGGCATACAGCCGCTGCATCTCGGCGGTTAGTTGCTGCTTGGCAACTGCCAGCCGGTTCTCAATCGCGGCGGCCGCCTCCGCATCCAGCTGGGCGTCGGCACGCTCGGCTTCGAGTGCGCGCGCCTCCGGCCTGAGACTCGCCAGCTTTTGGTCGGCGTCGGCCAGCCGCTTGCCCGCATCCGCCAGCTTCTGTTCCAGGCTTTTCAGTTGGCCGTCCAGTTCCGGCAACTCTGCTGCCAGCTCTTCAGCCATGGATTGCAGGCCGATGCCGCGATCGCGCTCTTTGGTCGGCTCGGCAATTTTAGTCAGCACCAGCAGCAAGACAATGGCGCCAAAGCCGCAGCTAATTGCATCGAGGAACGACAAGCCGAATACTTCTGTCTCGCGCCGTCGCCGCCTCATGGCCAATCCTCCGAGGGGCTCATATATACACCGCCGCTGCTACGCGCCAACTGCCAGTAGCTACTCGCTGCCAGCGGGTCGCCCTCCATCGGAAACAGAATAACGTTTACCGGCACGCTCTTGGGCAGGCGGCTTACCGCTGTGCCGAAAAGACGGATGCGCTCCCGGCCAGACACACCTCCGGTTTGCGAACCACTGACATCCTGCGTTGGCAAGCCGTCGGTAATCAAGAAGACATTGTCGGGGGCCGGCTGCAAATTGGCCAGCGCCTGAAAAGCCAGCTCAAGGCTGGTACCGTTTGCCGGAACCACGGAACGCAAACTCTGAACAGCATCCGTAAGCCGGCGGCCCTTGTCGGTGCCCAGCCATTTGCCTTCGGTTCCTTTCAGTGCAGCTTTTAACTCCGTATTAAAACTGTAGAGCTGAAATTTCGAATCCGCCGGAACCTGGGTTGTCAACCAGTCAACGGTGTTCACCGCTCGTTGCCATTTTGGCGAGGCCTGTTTGCGCACATCGCTCATATTGCGCCGGCGAATCACGTCAAGAATGGTGTCGCCGAGCATACTTGCCGAGGCATCAACCAGAATCAATATACGCTCGCCATCTACCTTGAGCCCTGTTAAATACTGGCGTTTTCCCTCTCCGGAAAACGCGCGCGTTGCATCGCCGTCACCTTGCTTTTCGCGAAGGGTATTAACCTGCTTTTCAATCGCTTTAAGCTCTTCTTTAAGCGCCTGAATGTTCTGCTCGCGGGTACGCACTTCCTGATCGCTGTCATCTTCCTGATCTATGACCTCTTCAAGACTCGCCGCTTCGCGCTTTGCCGCTTCAAGCCGGGCTTCGGTTTCTTGCAATGCAGAAGCCATTGCCGCCAGGGCACTACGCTTTTGCAGCACTTCTTCTTCGAGCAAACTCAGATTGTTGGCAATATCTCTATTACTGCCGACAGCCCGCACTTCGCTGGCATGATTGATGATCATGAAAATGAGGATAACGGCGCCCAAACCGCAGGACATCGCGTCCAGAAAGGACATGCTGAATTGTTCAATGCCTTTACGGTGACGGCGCATCGCTTCAGTGACCGCCCCGCACACAAATCAGCTGATAGCGCTCCGGGCCGTATTGCACTTCATCTCCCAACTGCAAACTTCTTTCTGTTCCCGACCACACATTGCCGTTAATCCGCAGCTCGCGTCCGTTGGCACATGCCTTCAAAACAACGCGATCGCCTTCCACGTGCACGCACGCAGAGCCTTCGCCTGCGGCATCAGCACTTGGCTCCGCACCGAGCGCCAAACCTCCCAAGCCCAGCGGATAGGCACTGTGCCTATGCAGTACATGTGTTGCCATTGGATGTACGGTTGTTCGCGCGGCAGAATCCGGTGTATGGAGAGCCGCGACCGCGTCGCCAGCGGTTTGTGGCGGCAAGTGTTTAACCCATACCGGCGAGTGGCTGTCAGACAGTATCTCGGTGGCACGTGCAGCCGCGACAGTAAATACGGCATCGGCCGCCAGCACGCGTGCATTCAGATAGTCTTTCAATCCGGGAAGCACCGAAAAGCGGTGGCTCAGCAAAATAGCTCCCTTGCTATGCTGCACCGCACCTTCAATTGCCTGATACAAGGGCTGCAGTTGCTCTATCAATTGCCCGCGAGAGACTTCGATTTGGTGCTGTCGCTGACCTGCGGTCAAACTCAAGGGCAAGCGGTCGGCGTCGGCAAAGCCGCTCAGCCATCGGGGCAATTCATCAAATAGCCTCTGCTCACTCACGGCTTCATGCAGCGGGTCAAAACGTGTTTCCGCCATAAACCGGGTAGCAATCCATTTGATGCATTGCTCAAAACACCACATCAAGCCCTGCTGGCCTAGCTCGTCAGCACTTTGCACGGCGCCGTCAAGGCCCACCTCGCTGCGATAGACGCGGTGCTGACTGATATCAAGGTACTGGCAGGGCAAGTGAGCCTGTGCAGAGGCGGCCAGTACAGCTGAGTCCACCACGCCCTGAACGGGTATTGCGCAGGCACCGGCAATGCCCAGCAGCAGGGACAGGCGCTCGGCACCGTATTGCGATGGCACCACAACGATGACACTCTCGGGAGAGCCTCCCGTACGGGCGCAGACCTTCTTCCATAAATCCTGCAAATGGAAATAGGCAATATCGGCATGGGATTGTGCTCTGCCCGCCGCCCGATTTAGCGGCTGCTGGTCGAGCTGCTCCCAGAAATTGCGGTAGGTGGCACGGGGGTTGAGCCGGGATTTCGCAGCGGCGGCTGCGCCCAGAATAAACTCGTTGCCTTCGAGCACCGCAAAACCCGGGGCACTCGCCAGCTCCTTACCGTTTTGTGCAAAACGCAATTCGCTGTCATTAAAATCGAGTATTAACATCAGTGCCTGCTCACGCTAGTTAGTCTGCAAGTTTTGTATCAGCCCGCGATCACAGGCCGTTTGCGTATCGAGCACCAAACGCTCTTGCAGTAATTGCAGTTGATAGAGGGCAAACATCAGGATAATGGACAGCACCAGAGCGATCAGTGTTGAGTTAAAGGCCAGCCCCAGACTGGCGGTGACACCACTGATATCACCTTCCACGGCCTTGTGCGCCAAACCCAGAGCATCACCAATACCCCGAACCGTACCGATAAAACCTATCGACGGTATAGCCCAGGCGATATAGCGCACCATGGAAAGTTCGGATTCCAGGCGCTCAATTTCTGCATCACAGGTTTGCAGCACGGCATCGGCCACATTCTGAATATTACGTGTGGAACGGAAACGTCGTAACGCCGTTAGCAGCGCGCGCGGATACAAAAAATCGCGCTCCGGCTCCGGCAACGCTTCAATAACGCGGGCATGGTGGCGCGCATCGTCAGGCAGTATCGTTTCACCCTCGGACAAATGGATTAAAGCTTGTCCGAGCTGCTCTCGCTGACGGCTCACCGCCGCCGCTTTCATGACCAGCAGTGCCAGCGCCCAGAACATCAGAATAAAGCAGGTTTCCTGCTCAAAATCGCGAATAATGACCAGCAGCGAACGCTCTGGCTCATAATCCGGATTGGCCGCAATCTGCTCACGCTGCTCCTGTTCTATCAACCTCGCTTCCGGGCGAATAACGGTCACATACATGGCATGCACTACGATAACCGAAATTAACAACGCAAAGAGTTGATAGACGAATTCGTTAGACAGTTTTATTTTCATTTGCGTTTCCAGTTAGCGTTTTTATATGTCGGCCGGCAGGGTCAGCATGGTATCTGCCATAATTTCTTCGCTGGGTTGAAAGTCCGCAGCGGGTTTCTGCACCGCCGGCTCGGGTGCGGGTTCGACGTCAGGCTGCTTGTCACCTCCTCGCGGCGCAGGCGGCTCTAGCTGCGACGCCTCACTGTCTGGCTGTGCCTGCGTGGAAGACTGCAATGCCGTTGCCAGCAAGACCGCAACCAAGGTGCTAGTTCGCATAACGCGCCACCCGAAAACCGACATCCTCTCGCCCGTCGGCGCCGCTATCGCGGTAGACCACTCGCAGCTCAGTGATACGACCGTGACGCCAGCTTGATCCGCGAATTACGTGCAACTCGCCCTCACCGCTACCCAGTGGATCTTTTTCTACAGCGGTGGGAATCTCCGTCGAAAACACATCGTTGACCCACTCACTCACATTGCCGCCTAGGTCATAAACACCGAGAGCATTGGCATCAAAGCGGCCAACCGGGGACGCTGCGGGGTAACCGTCGCGGTACTCACTCAAGGTTTTTGCCACGAGCCCGGCGGCTGAACTATCTGCAAAATTTCCCGCCTTGCCTGACGGTGGCATATCATTACCCCAAGGGTATTTGCGCTCTTCGAGGCCTCCGGAATAGCGCGCAACCCAAACCCACTCGGCCTCACTGGGCAAACGGTAACCGGTGGTTGCCGGCTGAATCAGCTTGCCATTGCGGTAGGCCGGGGGTAATCCGTCACGCTGGCTTAGCCAATTACAAAAGGCGACAGCGTCACCCCAGGAAACACGCGCAACCGGATAATTATCGTTGTCCAGAGTTGTTCGTTGCACGATGCCGGAACTGTGCGCTTTGCGAAATTGCCGGAAGGCCTCATTGGTCACTTCTTTGGTTGCGATATAAAACAGTCGCGTCAAGGTGATATCGCGCTGCACTTCATTTGCCTGTCGCCCCTGCTCCCGACGCTCGGAGCCCATAGTGAAAGAACCCGGCTCAACCAGACGCAGGCGATCACCGGTCGAGGTTTCGATTTCTCTGGGAAAGCGTGCCAGAAAGGCCTCATGTTCCGTCAACAGCTTTACGTTCACCTGCTGCGCAAAACCCGCGCGCGGCGTGACGGTTTGTTTGTGAGTGGCGTAACCGTCTTTTTTGATTTCAAGCCGATGCTCGGTGGTGGTCATCTGCACGGTCTGGTTAGCGCGCCCGCGCAATACGCCGTCGATATACAACAATGCATCGGCTGGCTCGGCGCGCACGAGAATATCACCGACTATGGGCTCTAGCGTAAACGACAGCGCCTTTTCCTCGCCACTGGCAAGCAACAGAGTTTCACTGGCGGAGCGATAGCCGGCTTTCGCAACGGACACGGAGCTTGCTGAACCGGGGCGCAGCTCCAGAGCCAACGGTGACAAACCGCGATATTCGCCATCAACCAGAACCCGCGCGCCGGCAGGCCGGGATTCTACTTGCACACTCGCATAGCGTTTTTGCAGCTTCACGGGAGGCAGACTCCGAGGCTCATTGCTGCTAATAACGAGTGCATGCTGCCAGTCCTGATACCCCTCCAACTCAAGCTTTATGTCGTGTTTTCCCGGCATAATTTCGGCAACCAGCCCCTCGTTGCCGATAACACCCACTTCCTGATCATCGACATACACCGTTGCCCCCACAGGATCAGATTGAAGGGTGACATTCGACCATAGGGCCTCCAGTTCGACATGCAGGCGCTGTTGACGTCCCATTCCTTCGATCGCAAGGTCTCCCTCTGCGTCTTCGTAGCGTGGCGCAGACAACCGGTAGGAGTAGTTTCCACTTTCCAGCGAGTGCCCGCTCAGCGGCGTGCGCCCCAGAGATCGATCATTCAGAGTCAGTTGCGCACCTTCTGGCTCACTGCTAAGGGTCAATAAGCC